>CAYSPB010000284.1:0-10402 GCA_964432695.1 uncultured Nannocystaceae bacterium | reverse complement strand
CTGCTGCCCCCAGACGTGCTCGAGGCGTGCCGTCAACCCTCGCGTGCCCCGCCAGCCGGGCAGTTCTACGGCCTGGGCTGGTGGCTCACGTCGTACACGACGTATCAGTACGACCTACCAGCGATGCGCATCGCCGGGGGCACAGGCGGGCAGATGCTGGCGGTGATGCCCGAGGCCGGGCTCACCGTGGTGCGGTTCGGGACCGGGGACACGTTCGTGGACGGCGAGTTCTTCTGCCGTCTGTTCCACGGCGAGTCCACCGAGTCGTGTCCGAAGCGCTGACTCAGTCTGCGGCCTGGGTGCGAAGACGGCGGGCCAGGAGCATGGCGAGGCCGGGGATGCCCAAGCTCGCCATCGCAGCGCCTTCGAGGCTACCGGCGTCGGCGGCCCACTGCCCCGCCAAGGCGTAGACGAGCGCGAGCACGATGCTGCTGCCGGTGGTGGCCAGCAGCACGCGGCGGCGAGGCATGCCGGCCGCGCCCGCCACGACGACGCTGGCTTCGGCCAGGACGGGGACGGCTCGCAAGGCGACGAGCAGGCCGACACCATGACGGGCCATGAACTCCTCGAGTCGCTCGCGCTGGGGATCGTCGACCCATCGTGCGACCCCGCTGCGGCCTGCGCTTCGCCCGAGTTCGTACCCGACCCATGCACCGAGGCTGAAGCCGACGGCCACGATCCCCGCGCCGGCCAGCGCACCGAACACCGCGCCTGCACCCACGGCGACGATCGACGACGGCACGGGCAGGACGAGGTCACCCGCGAGCAGAGCGATCAGAATCGATGCGAGCACGGGGCTGGGCGTAGCCCCCTCGAGCAGGCCGGTGCTGTACGCCTCGATCGCATCGCCCCAAACGATGAAGGGCACCACGATGGAGGCGAGCAGCGCGAGGCTGAGCAGGATGGGAGAGCGGCGCACGCGTACGGAGGATCCCGCACCGAGGCGGGCGTTGTACAGCCGGACGCGAGCGTGGCTCAGCGCTCCGACCACACGGCGAGCTCGTTGCCGCCGGGGTCGGTGAAGTGAAAGCGGCGGCCTCCGGGGAAGTCGAAGGGCTCGGTGCTGATCGTTCCGCCTGCGGACTTAACGGCCGCCAGGGTTGCGTCGAGGTCGTCGGAGTACAGCACCACGAGTGGCCCACCCGCGCCCCCGGGCTCGCCCTGCGCAAGCCCGCCCTGTTCTCGCGTTTCCCCGACGATGCCGGCATATCGGGGCCCATAGTCGTTGAACGTCCAGCCGAACGCGGCGCTGTAGAAGGCCTTCGCCGCGGCGAGATCGGGGGCCGTGATTTCGACGTAGTCGATGGCGTGGTGGGTGTGGGCCATGCACAGGGAGTACGCCAGGAGCGTGCCGCGGGTCGATCGGTCCCGGGCACGCTCCTGACGCTCCCTGTCAGGAGAGCGAGGTGCGAAGCTCGTTCGCCAGCATCCAGAGGAAGGCTCAAATGCGACAGCGCTGTCGTATTTGGAACCTCGCCGCGCTCCGCCTGCGACCGCACACGCTTGGCCACGCCCTACGGGACTCGACGCGCTACGGAAGGAGGTGGCGCGTCCGCGGCTGACCAAGGAAGTCGGTCAAGGCGTCATCGTCCATCAGCGAATACTCCAGCGGGTGCCGTGCCGCGCGGCGTGGACCCGGCGTGACCGTGCGCGCCAGCGGCCGCTGCTTGCCGGGGCAGCCGCTGCCCCGATCTCCACGCGGCAGCGAGGGCCGCTGCCCGGCGATCTCCGCATCGAGGATCTTGCTCATGACGTCGATCAACGGCTCGACCTTAAAGCAAGCGGCGCTCGCTTCTCGGTGGGGATTTCCGACGCCGGAGTCATCGGTCAAGAAGACGTACTGCCCCCCGGAGAACATCGCCATCGTGCGCATCGTGAACTCCGCGTCTTGGTCGACGCCGCTGGCAGCGATCGGGTAAATCGCGGTGCCTTGGAGCCGCAGTCGGTCGGCGGCGCGCAGAGCCTGCAGTGTCTTGTCACGGTGTGCAGGCGCATCGGCCAAGTGCAGCAGCACCCGGCTCGAGACGGCAGCGTCCCGCCAGCGAAGTTGTTCGGCTGCCGCGAACGCCGAATGCACGGCCTCGGGCGCATCGCCGCCCCTGCCAGCGCTCTGCCGCCCCAGCGACGCGCGGAACGTCTCGAAGTCGTCCGTAAACGGATGGACCCGCGCGACGTAGTCGTCGCCCTCGTCTCGATAGACGACCAGCCCCCATCGGACTTCGAGTGAGGCATGCTTGCGATGCAGGCGGCTCAACAGCGCGTCCATCTCGGTCTTCAGGTACTCCAGCTCGTCGCCCATGCTCCCGGTCGTATCCAGCACGAGCACGAGGTCGAGTTTTGCCGCCGGCTCCTGTCGTTGCGGCCGTGGCAACACGACGTCTTGCTCGGAGCCGCGGCGCGTTTCCTCCAGCGGAACGACGCGCTGATCTCGTCCGCTGACTACGCGCACGCGGTCGTTGTCCTCGATCCCGTCCCACCCGGGCACCAGCACCACGCGTCCATCGCGACGTGTCCGAAACGAGCGGCCGCCCACCGTGACTGTGGCCCCGCCGATCGGCGTTCCGCGGTCGTCCACGACCCGCACGATACGTCGGCGTTCGGCCTTGAAGCGTGCCGCGTTGGGATGCTGCAGCGTCTCGAGGAACTCGAAATACGAGCGCGCCGACCGAACATCGTCCACCGCGCCCGCGGTCAGCGTCCCCGCCACGGGCCCCTGCGACCCCAACGTCACGGGCATGCCGTCGATGCTGTACGTGGTCTCCACGCTGGTCGTGCCCGCCAACGAGATGCCCGCGGAGTCGCGGCTCGCGGTGGCCGACGCTTCGACCACCATCGTGAAGTCGCGTCCCGCCGACTCCCCCACCGGGATCGAACGAAACTCGTCCATCGAGACCGTCCGGGGTTCTCCCCCGGCGGTGATAAGGGCGGGTCTCTTCGCCCGCAGGACGGTCTCGCTGGCCCCGGGCTCCAACGCCATCGTCAACCTCCCCGAGCTGTGGTCGACCACGACGGTGCAGCGCGCCTCGGAGGCTCGAGACGGCAGCGGAATCCGCCCGTCTTTGTCAGCGACGAACACGTGCTCGATGCCATCACCACAGCTCACCCGTACGACCTGCTCGGCCAACGCCGTACCATCGGGCGCTTTGAGCCGAATCTCCGGTGCATCAGTGGATGCCGCCAACGCGGTCGCGGGAGGGGCCAGGAGGGCGAGGAGCAGCAGCGCCGGGAGGCGGGTCATACAGCCACAACGCTCGACAGTCTCGCGCGCTTGCAGGGAATCCATCCCAAATCTTCACGGGGTGCCCGAGCATGTCGTCGCCGGCCGCCCGTACCCCACGCAGCCAAACGAAGGGATGTGCAGCGGCGCGACACAGTGTGGAACGCAGTCGAGAACGCGTCGATGGGCTGGGCCCCCACCACCACCGTCTCGTCCACGAAGCACGAAGGGGTTGCCTGAGCCCCCGCAGCCAGGCACGACTGCCACTGCGTTTCGATCTCTTCCTGGGTCGCCGCGCTTAAGCGAAGTGAAGTGGGAAAAAGCCGACGCGGGGAAGTACGGGAAGTACGGCCTGTCCCCGTCGAGGGCGGTGCTCACGCAGCAGGGCCGGCTGTGGATTGAGGCAAAGCGCGGCGGAGTGAAGGCATCCGTGGCGAAAAGCCGGTCCGAAGCCACCGCCGAGCCTTGAGGGCCTAAGATGCAGGCACGCCGAGACGAGCCCCGTTCGAAGCGGCGCCCATCCACGTAGACTCGCAGCATGGCGGACATCCGCTTCTACAGCGTCGCCGATGAGTACGGTGACTTCTCGAATTTCGCAGGCTTCCCGATCCGCCTCGACGGTGAGGTCTGGCCTACGAGCGAGCATTACTTTCAGGCGCAGAAGTTCAGGGACCGCTCTGTGCGAAAGAAGATCCGCAAGGCAAACTCCCCGATGATCGCCGCGCGGATGGGCCGGGATCGTTCGCTGCCGCTTCGTCGCGACTGGGAGTCGGTGAAGGTCGAGGTCATGCGCAAGGCCGTCCGAGCGAAGTTCACCCAACACGACGAGCTGCGGACTCTCCTGCTCGAGACCGGCGATGCGAAGATCGTCGAGCACACGGAGAACGACGCCTATTGGGGGGACGGGGGAGACGGCTCGGGCAAGAACATGCTTGGTCGGATTCTCATGGAAGTAAGAGACTGGATTCGCTCGCAACGTTGAACGACTCGGTTCATAGGCCGTCGGCCCGCAGGACCGTCGTTTCGCGGCGAGAGCGACACGACGTGTTGGGCGTTGGAAGATCACTCGCTTTGCCAGTCACTCGATGAGGTCGGCGATATCAGCATGCGCTTCCACGGCATCGACGTTCCGCTCCAAGCGGGCGGCGGCGTGCAGATCACCAAGCACTTCGTTGCCGTCGTGCAGTTCGACGACACGTTCAACAACTATCCAGCCGCCCGTTTCGAGCACCCGCAAGAGAGCCTCACGCTTCCCTGCTCGAGGGCACCCTCGGCTGCGCGGTCGACGAGTCCGGAGACGCTGGCGCTGCGTTCGAGCCGTGCGAGGCCCACAACGCCTGCGATCCAGGGCTGGCCTGCGCCCCAGCCGAGACCGTAGGCCTGTGCGAGTCCGGAGAATCGTGCTGCACGCCGTTCTGCTTCTTCGAGGATGCAACGTGCCCTGAAGGGACACAGTGCATCCCGTTGTTCGGCGAGGAGCACCCGAACGAGTGGCAAGACCTCGGCGTTCGCGGACAGCCGTCAGAGTAGGGCGCTCTACTCGACGAGTCTGCAGATCTTGAGAATCTCGGGTAGGGGGTACGCAACGCCGCTTCCGTGGGCGAACACGGCCGTCGGAATTGCACAGCGATCGGGCGTGAGTTCAGGATCGCAGACGCCCGACAGCGCGCCCACGAAACCGGGAGAGATGTCGCTTTCGGGTGGGTGTTGGAGCGCCTCGGACGCGAAGACACCTGCCTCGCCGACGGTGTCCCAGTGCTGCTCGCGAAGATGGCACGAACCGCATCCTGTCCCCGTCTGCCGACGGATCTGGGCGTGGGGCTCCGACTGGGCGATCTCCTCCTTGATCGGGAACGCGAGTTCGCCTTTGATCGAGAGCCAGTCCCCCACGTCGACCGCAAACTCGAGCTTGTCTGAGCCCGGGCCTTCAGGGACGACCGAGAGGATGAGCGACTCTCGAGTCATGAACAGGCGTGGGTTCTCGGCAGCGGTGGACGGCTGAGCGCTGCTGCGGCTGTCGGTCGCCGCGACCGTGAGCGGCCGGTCGAGGCTCTCGAGAAAACAAGGCAAAGAGGTGGGCTTGGGAAGCGCGTTGATCAGATCGACCGCATCCTGGATCAGCCGAGGGACAACGCCCCCAACACGACGAGCCAGCAGAACACGCCGGCTATCGGCCATCGGCCGAGCGCGTGTCGGCATCCGACTCGCGAAGAGTACGCCTACGCCGTGCCGTCGTGTACTCCTCCGTAGCGGCGGTCAGCCGTCTTTGGAGGCGAGCACTTCGCTGCGGATCTTGCTGGCCCATCCCTCAAGGTTGGTCATCGTCGACTCGATGGTCTCGGGGCTGGCGACCAGCTCTTCGAGGCGCGCCCGCAGAAGGTCACGTCCTCGGCGTATGCGGCTGCGGACCGTGCCTTCGGGGATGCCGAGTAGCGCGGCGAGCTCGGGACCGCGGATCTGCTCGAAGTAGAACAACTCGAGCGCGATCTGCATGTCGACGGGCAGGCGGCGCAGACCCATCAGCAACAGCTGCTGCTGTTCGTTCCGTGCCATCACCCCACTGGGCGATATGCCCAGATCGGCACAGGAGGTCACCCCCCAGTCGACACGCTCACGCTCTCGACGTCGTCGCTTGAGGTAGGTGTAGAGCTTGCTCCGCGCAGCGGTGTACAGGTAGGTCTGAAACGTCGCGTCACCGCGAAACCGGTCCCGCGATTGCACACATGCCATGAACGTCTGCTGGACTAGGTCTTCGGCTCCATCCGCGACCTTTGTACGAAAGAAGCGGTAGATCTTGTCGAAGTAGCGGTCGAACAGCTCGTTCCCAGCCCGGATGTCACCCCCGCGCCAAGCCTCGAGCAGTTCGAAGTCGTCCCGCACCCCGCTATGGCTAGCATACGAACGGACTCCGCGGCGGGAGGACGCGCAGCCTGTGGCCAGACTAAAGGGAGCGCGCGAACGCGACGCGCATCCGGGCCTCGGCAAGGTGCGGCTTGGCTCCGATCCGCGTGAGCCGCTCGACTGCGCGTTCGAAGTGGACCGATGCGTCGCCGACTTCGAGCTGACGCAAGGCGCGTGAAAGCCCGAGCTCGGCTTCGGCGATCAGAAGCTCAGTCCACCACTTCGGTTCGCTCGGAAACCCTGCGAGCAGATCCTCGAACGCCGAGCGCGCCGTCGACGGATCGCCGCCCCACAGCGCGAGGTACCCCTCTGCAATCTGCGCGTAGCCTTTTGCGTCCCGACCGGCGACGCGCTCCATGGCCAACTTTGCGGTGGAGATGTCCTTGGCGGCTTCGGCTGCGAACGCGAAGTGGTAGTGGCAGACCAACGTGTAGCGGGCCAGCGAAGGGTGGAAGCGCTCCATCGCGGCGCACACCGGGGCATACATCGCGCTCGAAGTGTTGGGGTCTTCTTCCTGGCTAGCCCGGTACGCGCGGGCATTGAGCGTTCGAGGGTGATGGGGCCCGGCCACTTCGGCCCACCGGAGGATCGCTTCATCCGCCTGCTTCTTTCGCCGCGCGGCATCGTCGATCGTAATCGCGAGGTTGGCCGCGGCCTTAGCGGAGCCAGGTATCGGCGGGTCTTTGACGGACAGGATCTCGAACGCCCGCTCGAATGCGTCGCGTGCTTGGTCACGCTGCCCGCGGGCCGTAAACACGTTGCCGAGGGTCGTGTGGAGCTCGCCCGCGACGGTGCTGGTGGGGATCCGCTGTGTGACCCCCTGGATGACCTCCAGCCCTTCCAGCGCCTCGGGGAGGGGTGGGTCGGAATCAAAGGTCCCTCGAATGTACGAACGCGATGCCCAAGCACGAACCGCCAGGTGATCGTCGCCGGCGGCCAGGGCCAGGCTGAGCGCACGCGTGAGGTTCTCTTCGGCCGCGTTCGATCGAGCGAGTTCAGTGTCCAACTTGGCGCGGAGAATGAGGCCCTCCGCGAGCAACGGCGCATACCCGATGCCCTCGAGCTCTTCGACTAGCGGGTCGAGCTTGGGGTCGAGTGCCGCGAAGTCCCCCGCGTGGAACTCGACGGTGAGCGCGGAGAGTCGACGCGCCGGCTCTTTCGCCAAGGCCGGCGGAGGGGCGACCGCAGTCAGGTGTTGAGCGTCGGAGCACTGCTCCACCTCGGGGAGGCTGCGAAACGTCAGCACCAAGTTGGGGACCGTGCTCGGCTCGGCCAGACCTGTGATGGTCGCCGCGCTCTCGTACGCACTCGCCGCCCGGTCGAGACAGGCCATGCGACGATCGAGCATCGTGTGCGACTGCTGCCCCGCACGTGATGCAAGGCACGCATCTCGATGCTCACGCGCCCATCGGTCCTCGAATGCGGTCGCGGCGTCGTCCAAGCTCTTCGCCGCGCTTGGACCGTAGTCCGGATCGACGGACGCGATGGCTGTGAGGGCGGCCCGGCGGCGCTCGGCTGGCCACGCGGCTTCGATCTGCGCCGGAGCATCTGCGCATGGGGCCTCTTCCTCGTTCCCGAGCGATCCGATCCCGTAGGCGGCAGTGAGTCCAATCGCTGCGGCAGCCACCAGCCCTCGTCGTCGCCACAGGACCTTGGGATCACGACCGAGCGCGCGGAGCAGCGCCTCCATGGAGTCGAAGCGTGCCTTCGGATCTGCACACTCACCCCGCTGCAGCGCCGCATCGACCCACCCTGGGATCTCTCGGTCCGACCGGGCATCGAGCGCTTCGCGAAGGGAGACGCAAAAGGCGAACTGATCCGAGGCCGGCGACGCCTCGCCCAGCCGTTGCTCGGGTGCCATGTATCGCGGTGTGCCCGCTGCCCCACCGATGTCGAGCGCCTCGAGACTCGCAAGGCCAAAGTCGATCACCCGCACCCGCCCATCCGCGCCGAGCATGGCGTTGTCCGGCTTGAAGTCGCGGTGGACGAGGCCCGCCTCGTGGGCAGCGAGCAGACCACGACCCGCAGCCACGTAGGCGGCCACGATTTCGCGCGCGCTTCGAGGCTCCTGGGCAAACTCGCGGAGGGTGGGCCCCTTCACGAACTCCATCACGACATAGATGACGTCGTCGGTCGCGCCCACGTCGTGTACAGCGACTACATTGGGGTGCGCCAGGCGAGCAAGGGCTTTCGCCTCGGCCAGGACCACATCGCGGCGGCTTCCCGCCGATACAACCTTGACCGCGACGTCTCGCTCGAGCTCCGGGTCATGCGCACGAAACACCACGCCCATCCCCCCAGAGCCGAGGCGCTCGCGCAGCTCGAAGCGGCCAAGCCTGGGAGGCTCGACGGCGACGGCGAACAACGAGCGCGCCACCTGGGCGCGGACCCAGTCCCGTTCGACCCTGGGTGGCTCGGGTGGAGCCGAGACCAAGGCATCCTCCAGCCCGGCATCGTCGGGCGACGCCACGGGTCGAGTGTAGCAGCCGATGGTCGAAGTCGCGCTGGCCGGGACGTCGGCGGCGGCAACAGGGCAAGCCGATGGAACGAAAGGAAGAGCGGCTCCGTCGGGACGGAGCGCCTCGTCCTCCGAGCTCCATATGATCTTCCGCACGGACCAAGAGTGATCGAAAGGCGGCGACGCTGGTCTGCCGCGACATGAAGCTGAGTTCACGTGCGTGTTCCTTCCTCCTCTTGTTCGCGATCGGCTGCGGTGGTGACGCCGCCGCCCAGGAAACAGAGCCGGCCACAGAACCGGGGACCGAGACCAGTGGGACCGAGGATCTCGGGACCGGCACGACGGGACCCGACCCAAGTAGCGGAGGCGGTACGACGGGCGACGACGCACCGCAGAGCGAAGATTCGACCTCGGACACGCCCGAGTCAGGAACGGAAACTGGGCAAAGCGACACCGGGCAAAGCGAAACCGGGGACGATTCGGAAGGACTGCCCGAAAGGCCGTGCGACCCTTGGTCGATCAGCGCCGCCAGCTCGCTGCACGGGGCCGCAACCGGTCAGCTCAACCCCGGCCGCGCGCTGGGCTTCACCGCCGACGCCCGAGCTGTGGCCTTGTCCCACTACTACGACGGGGACCAATCCGTCGTAGCAAGCGTATTCGACCCATCGGAGCTCATCGAGTCCGAAGCCGGCTCGCCGGTCACGTTGCGCAGCGTCGGACCGTGGAATGGCCTGGAACATACCGAGTTGCACGTACTCGCCACTCTGGGCGGCGCCGTGGTGCTCGAAGACGCAAACGGCGAACTCTTTGCCCATCGGCTCGAAGGCGATCAGTGGGTCCAAGACGCACTCGAGGGCATTCCGGGCGGAAACTACATCCTCGACGTCGAGCAGGGTACCGACGGGCGTGTCGGGGTCTTGGTCGCGTCCGAAGTCGGGCCCATTCGCGGCCTCTACCTCGCATTCTACGATCCCGAGCAAGGCGCTTGGGAGCCGCAGCCTCGCCTGTTCTCCGACGATCCGAGCATCGACCTGGCCGAAGCCGACCTCGCCCTGGACAGTGCCGACGGCGACGTGCTCGTCGGGTTCACCCATCGACTCGCCAGCGGAAACTGGCCACGTCGCGGTGAGGCCCACCACTACGATGCACAGTCGGGAGAGTGGAACCAGATCTTCGAAGAAGAGGGGTTCGTGTTCTCCGTTCAAGTTCGCGCGCTCGACGCCGGGGAGTACTTGGTGGTCCCGGATCTCTTTGGAGAGGATCCACGCGCATATCTTTTCGACGCGTCGGAGAGTCTCTCCGAACCCCTCTCCATGGGTCTTCCCGACGTTTACGTAGATGGGACGTTCCGTCGAGCGATGCTCTACCCGGATCAGTTCGTGTACCAAACCTATTCCGCCGACGACCCGGCTGGGACCGATGACAACCTGACCCCATCGGAGCCGGTATATTGGGATGGCGCCCAGATCGTCGCGGCGGGGACCCGAGCATACGCCGCCTACGTCAATGTCGACGAGCCCAACGTGGCATATGCGGTCATTCGCGACGACGAGCGGGGCTGGGGAAGCCCAGTGGTGGCCTTCACGAGCGAAGACCCGATCTACCAGCAAGCCCAGATCGACGTCTCGCCGTCGGGCGACGCTGTGTTCTCGTTCACCGCCAGCTGCAACAACTCCGCGTGTCCAACTTCTGCCGTGGCCGTGTACTCGGCGGAGCTAGACTGCTGGAAAACCGACATCGAGCTCGATCCAGCCATCTTGCCCGTCGCCTACCCGCTCGCCTCGGAACCGGGCAAGATGGCTGGATCGAGCTCGATGTCGGTTTTC
>CAYSPB010000283.1:0-10442 GCA_964432695.1 uncultured Nannocystaceae bacterium | reverse complement strand
CCCGGCCGGCACCACGATCGGCAGCTCCACCGTCACCGACACCACGCGGGCCAGCCGAGACGACGATGACGCCAGCCACCACGCCAGCGGAGTGCCCAGCACCAGCGTGACCAGCAGGCTGATCGCCGTCGTTCGCAAGCTCAGCGACAGCGCCGCCCCGAAGGCCGGATGCGCCAGACCTATCCGCACGTCCTCCAGCGACACCGAGCTGGCCCTCGCCAGCAGCGGCACCACCGGCAGTCCCACCAGCGCCGCGGCCAGCAGTCCGCCGATCGACGAGACAATCCGGCTCATCCCCGCCCCAACTCGAATCCGAATCTCTGCACCACCCGCTGCCCCGCCTCCGAGCGTACGAACCCCACGAACGCCGCGGCCCCCTCGGCCTGACCCAATATCCCGATCCGATACTGGATCGGGACGTCGACTCCGCCGGTAGCTCCACGACCGCACCCGCTCGCTCGCATCCGTCCGGTACACCACCGCCGCATCCGCCTCGCCCAGCTCGACCTTGGCTCGCACCAGCCGTAGGTTGCTCTCTTCGGACACCACCGCCGCCCGCACGTCCGCTGCGAAAGACCCCCCAGCCCGCTCCAGCATCGCCTGCGTGTGGCGACCCACCGGCGTCTGCAGCGTGCTCACCACCACCCGCGACGCCGAAGGCAGGTCTTCGAGCCCCGCCACCCCCGCGGGATTGTCCGGCGGCACGACACCACCAGATGGTTCCGAGCCAACGACTCGGCAGACCCCACCAGACCCGCGCCGACCAGCGCGTCCATGTGTTGCAGATTCGCGGACGCAGACACATCCGCCGACGCCCCCAGCTCGATCGGCAGCCGCAGCACTTGGCTCCCGCAAACGTCAGCTGCACGTCCAGCCTGGATGCGCCGCCTCGAAGTCGGCCTCCGGCACCTCGAAAGCCTGGGGCAGCGACAACGCATTCCTAGTATTTTTCGCTTGACCGACTTCGAAGCCTGCCCGTGGCGCTCAGGCAAGCCCGTAGCGGCGAGGGGCAGACGCCTCGACGGTTCGGCCATGCCCTGTTGCATTGCTGCCCCGTGATTGCCAAGTCACCGTAGGCATCGGGCACGCGGACCTCGCCCTCGCTCGGCGTGGAGTAGGGACCACTGAAGGTGGCCGCGTAGTAGAAGACCTACCGCGTGGGGATGCCGCCGCTGCTGCCCGCCCGCGCAGCGCAGGGCATCATCGACTTGAGGAGAGGAAGGCAAAGGGCTGCACCGTCAGTGCCGGCCAGCAAAGCTACGTGGAGAGAGGGAGCGAGGCATTAGTCGTTCTCCGTGCGGCGGGCAAAGCTGAAGGCGGGGTCGGTGACGTGTCGAGGGAGCATCTGCTTGAACTCGAAGTCCCCATCGCCGGGCGCTTCCCGGGTGCGTTCGATGAGTGGGCTGTCGACCTCGTCGAGTTCGGTGCGGCCCACCGCGAAGCGATAGGCTTGCTTGTCGAGGCAGGCATTGAGCAGCTCGCGGTCAGCGATGAGCGTGCGGAGTTGCGTTGCCCTCTCCGCGTCGAGGAGACGACTCCCGAGGAAATCTCGTCTTTCGGCGAAGTCCAGCGTGGGCGAGCGTTGCGGCATCTGGCGCAACGCTCCTATGCGGGAAGCGCAGTAACGCCTGCGGCAGCTGCATGCGGAAGCCGCCCTTGATCCCGTTGGAGGTGTCCGAGCCGGACGCGTTCACGGGGGCGCGTATCGAGAGCGCCGGCGGTCGCCTAGGTCGCCGGGGGCGCCAGGCGGTCGAGGACGCGGGCGGCGATGGCGAGGCCGACGACGGTGCCGAGGCACAGACACGCCAGCGTGCCGGCCATGCGGGTGGACCAGCAGTCGCAGATGGTGGCAAACGCGAGTTCGCGGCTGCTGATGAAGACGAGCACACCTGGAACCACACCCGCCACCGTCGCCCAAAGCTTCACCCCCACGGGATCCGGTCTGACGCGCGACCTGGCCTGAGGCAAGCGGATCGAGAACTACTCCAGCAAGGACGCGCAGGGGTCTGCCTCGAGGCAGCCGGCGCACAGCCGGAGGTCACCGCGTCGCTGGGTGGCCTCTTGGGTCATGCAGTCGCCTTGCACGTCGAGCGTGGCGACGTCGAAGCAGGACTCGGAGTGAACGGTGACTTCGAAGCCCTGCTCCGCGGTGCTGTCGGGCGGGGCGGCGGCGACGCCTCGGACGTGTGCGTTGGGACCAACCGGGTCCACGCCCGGCGCGTAGACGACGTCGTCACGTTCGAGACTGGCCGCACACGACGGGCTCGATTCGGGTACGTCGTGTGGGTTGTGGCCTGGCGTGTTCATCGAGAACCGGGTCCACAGGTCTTCGGGCGTGTCGACGACGACGTTGGCGGCTCCGTCGGCTGCGAGCACCCGAACGAAGCCGAAGAGGCAGTCGTCGCCGTCGCACCCCGGGGTGGTCTCGATGTCGTCGGCGAGACGAATCAGCGTGCGCCCGGTGTCGAGCTCGGCTTCGAGAAAGCCGGACAGACCATCCACGCAGATGTCGGCCCGCAGGGGGCTGCTCTCGCCGAGGTCGATGGTCTCTGTCTCGATGCGCAGGCGCCCCGGCCAGCCCTCGGGGACGGTGACGATGAGGTCGGCGCCGCTGCCCTGAGGTTGCACGTTGCCTTCGTGCACGACCCGAATCGCGCACTTGTCCCGCCAAACGACGACGCAGTCGGTCTCGAGCTCGGGCGAAGGGCCGCGCGTAGTGGCGCGGACCCGTAGGCCCTCCATCGATTGGCGCGCATCGTCTTCAGTCACGCCGGTCGCGAAGGGGCGCGCCTCGACGAGCACGAGGCCCGGCTCGCCATAGCGGACCACGACCGAGCCACGGTTACCGAAGTTGTTGCCCGCCAGTTCGCCGCCGATCGAAATCTCCTCGACGTCGTCGGGCAGCACCTGGTGGATGACGCGGGTCCACTCGCCGCGGAACAGCGTGCGGTTGGTCAGGCAGGCCCAGGCCTCGAGCTCATCGTCTTCGTCGAGCACGGGACCACGCGTGGGCCCGTCGTCGTCGGGGGCATCGTCCGAGGCTCCCCCGCTGCCGTCAGCGAACTCGCCTTCCTTGGCAATGTCGTCACCACAACCCCCGACGAGCAGGAGCACTCCGAAGAACCACCACCGATGCATCGAAACCGCCAACGCCACCACGAGGTCGACCTTACAGGGATGGTCGACCCCGCCGGGAGGGGGTGGCGAGCCGCTCGGAGACCGACCTACACGTCGGTCAGCCCGCCGGGGGCAGGGTGCAGTCTTCGCGGCACCCTGCGCCGGGTTCCCCGTTGTTCTCGCCTGCGTCGCACTCCTCGACGTCGGCGTCGCGGATGCCATCGCCGCAGTACGGCCCGAGCGTGCAGTCGGCGTTGCACCCCTCATAGCTGCCTACATTGAGCGCGCCGAGGTCACACGCCTCGTTGTCCGGGTCGACGATGCCGTCGCCGCAGTAGGGGCCCACGCCGAGGCAGTCCTCGTTGCATTCGCCGAACCCGCCCGTGTTGTTCCCGGCACCGTCGTCGCAGACCTCGAACGCGGTCACGATGCCGTCGCCGCACACCCAATCGCACTGAGACTCCTGCGTGACGAAGCCGGACAGCGTCAGCCGGAAGTTCGACGCCACGACGCGTCGCTCGGCGTGGAATACGGCGACTTCGTAGACGCGACCGACCTCGAGTCGATCGACGCATGCCTCGACGATGCTTCGCTGGGTCGCGTTCGTCTCGGAGGCGGGGTTGCCCAGGTCCATGACCGCGCTCTCAGCCCCGTGAATGCCACCAATGTCGAGACAAAGGTGCCCGTCCACGAACACCCAGACGTCGTCGTCCCCGAGGAACTCGAGTCGCTCGTCGCCTTCGAACTGGAACCAGTATCGGGTTTCGCTGGTGAAGTTGAAGTTGTCGCCGTCGGTCAGTGAGTAGGTCCCATTGGCGCGGTTGTAGCGAAGCTCGGCATCGGGCGCGTTCGGATCGGCAGTCCATCCCAGGCCGTTGATCGGGAAGAACTCGTTGGTATCGAGCTGGAAGCCGTTCTTGGTTGCCTCGAGGCTGAGCGTATCCGTGATGGTGCGGTTCATGCCTGGCGTGTCGCGGTACCACTCGAGGAACTGCTCTGGCGTCGTGATCGAGCCGCCGCCGATGGGCCCACCTGGTGCCGCCACTGGGAGCCCGTCTTCGTCGAGCTCCGTGGCGGTGATGCCGAAGGTGATGCCCGAACCGCTGCGGTCGTTGAAGTCCGGATGCCGCGGGTCATCGGTGTGGTTCCAGCCGCGGAAGTCCCGGTAGATGACCGGGAGGTCCAATACGTCGGGTAGCGGTAGGTCCTGCAGCTCACACGTGAAGCCGCTCTCGACCTCGCAGGCCGAGGAGCAACCGTCGCCGTCGAGCGTGTTGCCGTCGTCGCAGGCCTCGCTCGTACCGGGCAGGATGATGCCGTCTCCGCATACCGCTTCGCAGACCCCTTCGGCGCAGCTGGGTTCGTTGAGGCAAGTTGGGCTGCAGCCGTCGAACGGAGTGACGTTGCCGTCGTCGCAGTGTTCAGTGCCTTGTTTGAGGCCATCGCCGCAGGTGGTGAGCTCGCACGCCGCTCCTGCGGTCGGACAGAAGAAGCCCTTCTCCAGCGTGCAAGTGTCGCTGCACCCGTCGCCCGGGACTTCGTTGCCGTCGTCGCAGGCCTCGAAGCCCACGACGAGTCCGTCGCCGCACGCCGCCGCCTGGCAGGCCGCGCCTGGAAGCGTGCACGCGAAGCCGTCCTCGAGTGCACACGCAGCGTCGCAGCCGTCGCCCGCGTTCGCGTTGCCATCATCGCAGGTCTCGGGGCTCTCGAGCTTTCCGTCTCCGCAGACGATCGGGATGCAGGCAAGTCCGGGAACGGGGCACTGGTGTAGTGGTTCGGTCTCGCACAGTTCGCTGCAGCCGTCGCCGGCGTCGAGGTTGCCGTCATCGCAGGACTCGGTCGGCCCTCGCTCTCCGTCTCCGCAGACCTCACCCTCGGGTGCGTCTTCGGTGTCGGTATCGGTGTCGGTATCCGACGACGTCCCGCTCGTTTCGTCCGGTCCGGTGGAGCCGGGGTCCGAGCTGGTCGTGCCATCGGTCAGGTCGATGCCCCCGGAGCTCCCGGCTTCAGGCTCGACGTCGGTCCCGCACGCGAGAGGTGCCAGAAGCAGTGCTGCCGGCAGAGCACGGACGCAGAAAGAAATAATGGTCACCTGCGGTACATATTTCGGAACATCTGATTCCGCAAAGGCGAAGCATCATGGGGCTACTAGACCCCACTGCTGCGCAGATCTGGAACGATCTGTCAGGAAGCCGACATGCGTGGAGCGGGCGCGCGTGGGAGTCGCCGGCACCTTTTTGGGGTCGGGTGTTCCGAACCTCAGGCTCTCTCTGAAACCGGCCTACAAGTCGGATTCCCAGACGACAAGGTCGCCTGCGAGGGCTTCGCCAGCATCCTGGGTCAGCAGGTCCAGCGTGGGGGCCGAGTCGCGCAGGTACACGTTGAAGAACCCGATCGCGTAGTGCCGAATTGTGGCGCCCGCGACCTCGATGTCCGTATTGTCCTCGGTGCAGCCATCGTTGAGGGCATCCGCCACGCCGAGTGCCGCGACGGCCTCGATGTCGTTGGGGTCGAGGGTGCACATGTCGCTGTAGGTGAAGTGCCCGGCGTTGGTGATCGTCATGCGCGCGCGGGGCGTGCTGGCAGCCTCCCAGATCGTGTCGGCCTGCTCTGGTGGAGTGGTGCCATCGACTCCACCGACCTGCAGCTGAATCGGCGTCTCGTAGTCGGCGAGCGGTGTGGACAGACCGACCCACGTGATGTCCATGCCGGGAGGCGTTTGGGCGACCACGGCGTCGACGTCCGCCCCCAAGGCCATCCAGCGAAGGGAGGTGAGGGCACCAAAGGAGTGCCCGGTGACCCCGACACGGTCGAAGTCCATGATCTCGGCCAGCGGGTCCGCTGGGTCGAGCAGCTCGAGTTCTTCGCGGACGTGGGTCAGGTCTGCCGGACGGTCGCCGAGGGAGATCAGCAGCGCTTCGGTGGTGAGGTCGCCGTCGACGATGATATCGCTGAGCGTGTTGCCGATGTGGTCGGTCGACACGACGACGTAGCCATGGCTGGCGAGATCGACCGTGTAGTAGGTCGACTGCATCCGTATGCCGCCGGAGCCGTGGCTGAAGAAGATGACCGGGAACGGACCGGCGTCGGCTCGCATCGGAGCGTCGCGCACCGCGGTGGTGGCGATCTGCGAGTTGAGGTCGTTGCCCAAGATTTCGACCGCGTCGGGGCGGAAGATGTCTTCGACGGTGTATGTGACCGTGTCCATGCCGATCGCGTCGTCGGTGGCCGGGTACCAGATCTCAGTGATCAGCGGCCGGCCGTTCTCCCGGTTGGGGTCTTCGAGTTCGAGCGTCAGCACGCCAACGGGGTAGGGTCCCGGGAGGGCGGGATCGATGGCGTTGTCGGGGCCCGCAGGTTGCGGGCCGTCGGGCACGTCGTCGCCGCTGGAGCTGGAGCCCGCAGCGTCGGTGGTCGTGCTGGCGTCTGCCCCCGTCTCCTCTTCGGGCGCTTGCGTCGTGCCCGAGGCGGCCGCTTCGGTGCCGGCACCCGCCTCATCGCTCGCCACACCACCGTCGTCGCCGCAGCCGGGCGCCACGAGCAGCGCACCTGCAATCACCCACGACCAACCCCCCAAATTCCCTTCGCGCATCATGTCCAAGCCGATGTTGGCGGAGTCTAACAGTCTGCGGTGCAGGCCAGTCCCCATGACCGTTCGACGGGCATGCCTTTCGATGGTTGCACGGTCTCGGTAGGCTCGGCGCGCATGGCGACGGCAATCGACCTGGAGCCGGTGATCATCGTGCGTGAGCTGGCCGGCGGAGGTGTGTACGCGCATCCGCTCGCAGAGCCCTCGCTTGCGGCGCGGGGCACCTCTCGCGAGGCCGTTCTGGACGCGCAGGCACGCTTTCTCTCGAAGTACCTCGCGACCGTGCCCGCGGCGACGCTGGCCGACTATACGCGGCCCTCGGACACGCGGTTGCTCGACGTCGAGGTCGTGGTGCCACGCAGCGACCTGCCGCGCCGGATTGGCATCGAGTCGTCGATCTGCGTGCCTTGCCTGATCATCCCCCACCGCAGCGCGTTTTGGGTGCACATCCTCCCGCTGGGCACGTTCGCATACGTCGAAACCGAGGAGAATCTCGACCGCGTCGTTCGTGAAGAGGTGGTCAAGGCTGCTCGGGTGCAGGACTTGTCGCCCTCGGAGTACCTCGCGATTCTGCCCCCGGTTCGCCATGCGCTCGAGCGGGTGAGCATTCGCGTCGAGCGGCAAGACGCGGCGGACCAAGGCGCGCGCGCGAGCGATCGTCGCAAGCAGACCAAGTCGCGCGAAAAGGGTGCGGCAATCAAGCTGCTGGCCGAGGTCGGGACCGATCTTCGCAAGGCCCATCACGCCGCGCCGCGGGCTCCAGTGCTCGGGCGCGACGCGGAGGTCGACGCGCTGGAGAGCCTCGTGGCTGGGAGCGACCGGCTCAGCGCAGTGCTCGTGGGCAAGGAACTCTCGGGCAAGTCGGCCGTCGTGCAGGGGCTCGTCGCGCGGGCAGCCGATCGCAAGCAACACGACCCGCTCGGCGGGCGTCCGCTCATCGCCACGTCGGGTGCCCAGCTCGTGGCCGGACAGTCGGGCTTTGGTGAACTCGACCAGCGCATCCTCGATGTCATGAAGGCGGCCGAGTTGCTCGATGCGGTCATCGTGTTCGACAACCTCGGTGACCTGCTGTCGGGCCGACCCGGCAGCATCGAGGACCTGGTTTCGGGCATGGTGCCGTTCATCGCCAACGACCGCGTCCGGGTGATCGGCGAACTCACGCCTGAGCAGCTTTCGCACTACGAGAAGGTGCACGTGGGCTTCTTGGGGGCGATGTCGCGGGTGACGGTGGAGCCGATGGACAAGGCGGCGACCCGCAGCGTGCTCGAAGCGCGGCTGGAGCACGTGCGCGCGTTCGAGT
Source organism: uncultured Nannocystaceae bacterium (assembly GCA_964432695.1). GTDB lineage: Bacteria > Myxococcota_A > Polyangia > Nannocystales > Nannocystaceae > CAJXVA01. The sequence goes on along the minus strand of CAYSPB010000283.1, from coordinate 2,436 downwards.
CGCATCGTCCGTGTTTGTCGCCCGACGCGGTCGTGCCGCTGCTCGACCTGTGCGAGCGGTATCTGGCGTACGAGGCCTTCCCGGGCAAAGCGGTGCGGCTGCACGACGAGCTTCGGTCGGTGCACGAGGCCGAGGTCGACGAGACCGGCGCACCCAAGCCGATCGGACCCAGGGAAGTTTACCAAGCGTTTTCGACTCGCTCGGGCATCCCGATGTTCTTGCTCAAGGACGACCGGGCGATGAAGTTCGAGCAGATCGAGCGGTTCTTCGCCGAGCGGGTCATTGGCCAGCGCGAAGCAGTGCAGCGTGTCGCCCAGACGCTGTGCATGGTGAAGGCGAACCTTCAGCCACCCGCGAAGCCGCTTTCGAACTTCCTGTTCATCGGGCCCACGGGCGTGGGCAAGACCGAGGTCGCCAAGACGCTGGCGCGGTTCCTGTTCGGCAGCGGTGACCGCATGGTTCGCTTCGACATGTCCGAGTACATGGACCCGCTGGCGGCGGAGAGATTGATCCGCGGCACGCTGCGTGACGAGGGCGAGCTGACCAAGCGCGTGCGACAGCAGCCGTTCTGCGTAGTGCTGCTCGACGAGATCGAGAAAGCACACCCGGCGGTTTTCGATCTGCTGCTGCAGGTGTGCGGAGAAGGACGGCTGTCCGACGCACGTGGCCGCACGACCTGGTTCAACAACGCGATCATCATCATGACGAGCAATCTCGGTGCAGCCCATCGGCGGCCAAGCGCTGGGTTCGGCGCGAGCGCAGACGGCGACGAGGATGGTGCGCTGGCGCGGTACTACCTCGAGCAGGTCGACAAGCACTTCCGGCCCGAGTTCGTGAACCGCATCGATCGCGTCATTCCGTTCTCACCGCTTGCGCGGGACGAGGTCGTCGCGGTGGCCGAAGTCGCGCTGCGGCGGATCGTGGAGCGTGATGGTCTGCTCGGACGGACGGCGAGGCTCCACGTCTCCGCGGCGGCGCTGCAGCACGTGGCCGAGGCCGGCTACTCGCCCGAATACGGCGCGCGGGCGCTTCGGCGGCACTTGGAGAGTGCGTTGGTCTCTCCGCTCTCCGCGCTCATGTCTTCGTATGCGCACGAACTCGACGGCGCGGTGCTCGACCTTCGACGTGACGTCGAGGCGCACGTACGAAGCGACGACGAGTACACGGTCGCCGCTACGGCGAACTGGGACGGTTGTGTGGCAACGCTTCTCAAGCCGCTGTCGACCCGCCGCCGAGCGGTGACCCACGACCTCGCGCTCATCTCGGGGCTGCGTCGGATGGCCGACCGTTGCCTGCACACGCGCATCGTCGAGGTCATGCAAGAACGCGTCGAGTACCTCGTTGCGGACCTCGCGGGAACCGACCCCAAGAAGGTGCACGCGGGCGACTACGGGGCGTTGGCAGCCGAGCGGGCCCGTCTCAGCGATCTGCTTCGTGTCACGAGCGAGCAGGCGGATGCGGTGGCGATGGCCGAAGACCTCGCGATGAGTGCCCAGCTCGAAGGCGCCTCGGCCGCGCTGTTTCTCGACGAAGCCCATCGCGGGTACGCAGACTTCGAGCGGGCGTTCGTCCGCATGGTCTCAGGCTTCACGAGCAAGGACGCGTGCACGTTTATGGTGCGGACCTTCGGCGTTCCGGTCGCCATGCCGTCCGTACTGCGGGGGTTCTTCGCCGGGGCCGACGCGCGCGGCTGGACCGTGACGGTGCACCGGGTGGGCGATCCCTTGCGCGAAGACGGTTGGCCTGTCGGGCGCTACGGACCGCCGCGGACGATGGCGTGGTGCCGCGACCGACTCGACGCGGATGAGGCCGCCAAGGAACTCAAGCACTGGAAGGCGGTGCTGGTCCGGGTCCGGGGCTCGATGGCCGAAGCCCTGCTCGATCGGGAGATGGGGATCTGGCGATTCGATGGCGAGCCGTTCGATGAGTCGCTCATCGAGCTCGTGCCGATGGTCGACCGCTACGATGCGTCCGCGGCCGAGCTTTGTCGCGCGCCGACCGAGGCCGCGAACAAGAAGGACGCGAAGGCCGACGGCAAGCCGCCGCCGGACCCCTACGCCATCCCCGAACAGCAGGACGCCTCCATTGCGCGCAAGCAGGCACCGGTTCGCTCGTGGGAGATGAACAAGCGCGGCGTGACGGTGTCGACGTCTGCGCCGGTTCAGTCGTTTCCGTTCGTCGGCGCCTCGGACTACTGGGGGGCGCTGGAGCGGGTGCAGTTCTCTGCGGTCGCCAAGGCGGCACTCCTCGGAAAGGACGAACTCTGATGGAACTTCGGATCTCGGTCTTCTCCCGCGCCTCGGGTCGCAGCGTCACCTGGCACACGCTGGGGCTGGGTCGCTTCAACACCGTTGTGCATGGTTCGACGGCGGGCAAGGCTCGGCAGCGGCTCATGGACGGGCTGCGTAAGACGGTTGCCAAGCTCATGCCGCATGA
>CAYSPB010000282.1:0-10457 GCA_964432695.1 uncultured Nannocystaceae bacterium | reverse complement strand
CATCGAACACACCGGGGCAGCGTCGGTGCATCGGCAGGGCCCGCGTCGAGACGTTGTCGCCACGCTGCAGGCCGGCGCAACCGAACTCGTTCTGAAATATCGGGTCCGCGTGCCCTCACGACCGTGGCCATTCGGCTGCGTGCGACGGCAGTGCAGTCTCAGCGGGGCCATCGCGCCGCTCCCATCGGTACCTGCTCAGGGGGGCCGCTACCTTCCCGACGACGGCCGCGTCGTGGACCCCGTCGCGTGGACGGTCGAGCGCGCGGTGCTGGGCTACCAAGCAACCGCGCCGAAGCCCTCGGTGCACACCGGACTCCCCGACACCGATGCGGAACCGCGGCTGATCGTCAGCGGGGGCGACGGTCGGGTGATGCCGTATCCCAGCGTGTTCTGGGGCCCGCGATGGCATCGCACTCGCGTGGTCCGGCACGGGGTCGAAGTCGACGTGTTCCATCGCTGGCCGCGCCCTCTGGGACGGACGCCGGCGGAAACGCGGCTCCAGCTTCGCCGCGACGTGCCCGGCCACATCACCACGATCGCCGACGAACTCGTCGAGCTGATGACCGCGACGGGGCAGCCGCTGCCCGCCGGAACGCGGCTGATCTCGGTGGTCGGCCCGCTGCGCTCGGAGGTTGCGCAGCCGCACCCCGACACCCTGATCGTCAGCGACCAAGCGCTCGAGCTGTTCCCTGCGGGCCGTTTCGCAAAGTTCCACCTCGAGGCCATCGCGCGCGGCTGGTCCGAGGTGCTGATGCTCGGCGCGTTCGAGCAGCGCCACGACCCCTCCACCGACCTTTGGCTCGGCGGCTCGGCTGCGTTTGCGGTTCTCGAGCTGTGGCGAGCGAAGCGGGAGCATCCCGACGAGTTCGCGGGGGACATCCTGCGCAACCTGACCTTCGTTCCGGCCGTCGACCGATTCCTCTACACGCAGCAGGCATCGTTCAGCCAGACGTACTTTCGCGGCGTCGAGGACCAGCCCCCGCTGCGCAACCATCCGTTGTGGTTCTCCCACGGGTTGCCCACCGGGCGCCGGATTCACGGCAAGCTGCTCGATACCCTGGGGCGTCAGCGGCTCGGCGAGGTGTACGACGCGCTCTTCGCCTCCCCCGATGCGGACCCCGTGGCCCTCGCAGAGAACGCCTACGGCTACACGCTAGGCTGGTTCTTCGATCAGTGGCTGGGCCTGTACCCCGAGGTCGACTACTACGTTGGCGACGTGCGCTCGGAGCGGGTGGGCGCCCGCTGGCGTCACGAAATCGAGATCCGAAAGCTCAGCCGGGTCCCCATCGTCGAGCCGGTGCAGGTCTTGGTCACCGATCGCGACGGCGCGCAGCAGTTCTTGGTGTGGAACGGCCAAGCGCAGGACGCGACCCGCCTCGAGGACGAGCCTGTCCGGAGCGGACATACCTTCATCGTCGAGACCGCGGCCAAGCTCGACACCGTGCGCGTCGATCCTCGCCAGCGGTTGGTCCAAACCCCGCTGGAGCCCTCGAACGTCGACCCACGCTTCAACGACCGCAATCCGCCGCAGTTTCGCTTCCTGTACACAGGGGCCGGCGTCAGCGTGGCGGCCTCGGAGTTCGTCAACGCCGGCACGCCTGCAGCCCGGTTCAACGCGATCGCGGGCTTTGCGGCCTTCGAGGCCAGCCTTCGTCGCGACCTCCGTCGCACCGGTCACGTGCTCGTGGCGCGCGACCGAGAGTCGATCATCGCGGTCGGAAGCGGTGTGAACTTGTGGTGGGGCAAGAAGGCCAACCCACAGCGACGCGCCGGCCGCGTACGCCTGTTCGTCACCGGAGGCTATCTCTCCGAGGGATCGCTCGACCCGCGGGGTGGCGTACGGTTGACGGAGCGCATCGCCGTCATTCACGACACGCGGCGGTTTGCGTGGTGGCCCGAGCGCGGGCGACGATTGAGCCTGGGCGTGATGGCGCGGCAGACCCTCCGCGACGTCGATGGGGCGCCCGACCACCGGATCGACATGGCCGCAGACGCGGGGTGGACCCAGCTGTGGCCCATTGCGCATGACCACGTAATCGCGACGCTGGTACGCGGTGAGGTGGTCGTTCCACTCGTTCGCGATCCCGAGTTCCGGTCGTTGACGCGGGTGGGGGGCATCGGTGGCCTCGGCGGCTACGCAGCGGACGAGGCCTTCGGACTCGCGCAGGCCGCCGTGCAGGCGGAGTACCGCCACGTGTTCATCCGCAACATGCACGTCAACCTCGCGCACCTGGGCTACGGACGCAGCGTCGGGGGCGTGGCGTTCGTCGGTGCGGCGACGAGCAGCGGGTGCGACAGCTACGGCGGATGGTTCGGTCGCGACAGCTGGTACGGGCACGTGGGCTACGGCCTCACCGCTCGGCTGTCGATCCTCGGCGTCACGCCACAGCTGCTCCGCGTCGAGGCGAGCGTGCCACTGGTGCGGCGCGAAGGCGTTCGGTGCCTGGATCAGGTGCTGCCGGACTTCCTCGCGGCGCGGCAGGGGTTGGACGACCCCAGCGTCCTGCTGCCACCGTTCAACGTGAACCTGCTGTTCAACCAAGCCTTCTAGACGACGTTCCGCGACCCATTGCGCACCAGCGTGCAACCGGGCGGCGCGGGATCCGTCTCGTACGCATGCCACGGAAACTCATCGCTGCTGGAGCCCTCCTGGGGATTCTCGTTGCCGCGCCGGCCTGCAAGAAGGACGACTTCGTCAACGAGACCATGTCCGAGGTCGATTCCCTCGCCGACGAAATCGTCGCCACGATCGAGAAGGCCGATGACAAGAAGCAAGGCGTTGCCGATGCGCAGAAGCTGCTCGACGGCAAAAAAGAGGGACTCGGAAAGAAGATGGCCGAGGTCGGTGAGTTGCGAGGCTTCCAGGTCAGCGAGGACGTCGCGGCCGAGATGAGCTCCACCCTCGTCGAGTCGGTGACCGAAGTGCAGACGCTTCAGATCACGCTCATGTCCGAGACGATGAAGGACCCCGAACTCGACAAAGCGGTCAAGAAGCTGACCGACGACTTCGCGTCGGCGATCAGCCCCTAGCAACCTTTGGCGCAAGCCGTCCCGACGCCTCGCTCATCTCCATTCGCGCTTGGCGGTGTCCCCAAAGCACCACCGGTGGCTCGCAGCGAAGGCGCGCGCGGCCGTCAGCGCTCCGCGTGCAGGGGAGACGCAATCCCCGCGGCGTCGAGCAGGGCGCCGCTGCGAATGACCTCCGCCAGGGTCTCGATGTCGGTGCCCAGGATGCGGTCGCCGTCGTGCGGCGGGACGTGCTGGCGAATCAGCGCGTGGACGGCCTGCAGCGGCGCAGACGTGTTGGGGGCGCGCAGGTCCAAGACGCGTGCGGCAGCCATCGCTTCCACGGCGAGCACGGAGGAGACGTTGTCGACGACCGAAGCGAGCTTGCGCGCCGCGATCGGGCCCATCGAGACGTGGTCTTCTTTGCCGGCCGAGGTCGGGATCGAGTCGACACTGGCGGGAAAGCTCATGCTCTTGCATTCGCTGGCCAGCGCCGCAGCCGTCACGTGGGCGAGCATGAAGCCGCTCTCCACGCCCGGGTCGTCCGCCAAGAAGGCCCGCATGCCCCGCGAGGTCGTGGGCGACATGAACCGGTCGGTGCGGCGCTCGCTGATCGTTGCGAGGGTGGTCATTGCGGCGGTCATGTGGTCCAGCGGCACGGCGACGGACCCGGCGTGGAAGTTGCCGCCGCTGACGACGTCGTAGCCGCCCTCGCGGCGCAGGAGCAGCGGGTTGTCGGTGAAGCTGTTCAGTTCGATGCCCAGCGCCTCGGACACGTAGCGCACAGCGCCTCGAACCGCGCCGTGGACCTGCGGCATGCAGCGAAAGCAGTACGCGTCTTGGACTTCGCCGCACTCCGCGTGTGATGCGTTGAGCGAGGATCCTTCCAGCATCTGCCGTACGACCGCCGCGGTGGCGAGCTGTCCGGGATGAGGCTTTCCGCGGTGAATCCGCTCGTCGAACGCCGCCGAGGTGTTCAGGCCAGCGTCGAGGCTGAGCGCACCGATCACGTCCGCCGATGCGGTCACGTTGGCCGCCGTCCAGGTCGCCAGCGCGCCGATTGCGGTGGTGACCTGCGTCCCGTTGATGAGACACAGCCCCTCCTTGGCGCCCAGCGGAACTGGCTCCAGGCCGGCGTCTGCGAGGGCGTCCACGGCGGACCGCGTGCCGCCCTCGTGCAACACGAGACCCTCACCGATCAGCGGCAGCGCGAGGTGAGCCAGCGGGGCCAGGTCGCCGCTGGCACCCACGCTTCCTTGGGCTGGAACCGCCGGCAAAATGTCGTGTTCGAGCAGCGCGAGGATCTGGTCGATGACCTCGGGAGAGGCGCCTGACGCCCCCAGGGCGAGGGTGTGGGCCCGCAGCGCGAGCAGCGTACGTACGATGGGCGCGGGCAGCAGAGGCCCCACGCCACAGGCATGGCTGCGCAGCAGGTTGAGCTGCAGCGCCTCGAGCTGATCGTTCGGCACGGTGGTGTTGCTCAGTGCCCCAAATCCGGTGTTCACGCCGTAGATCACGTGTCCCGCGGCGACGTCGGCGAGCAGCTCAGCTCGCGCCGCAGTGAGCCCTTGGCGCACGTCGGGGTCTAGACTCACCTGCACGCGCCGATGGGCCACGTCGAACACGTCGGCGAGGGTGAAAGAGCGACCGAGGACGAGGGAGCGGCTGGGAGCGTTCATCGGAGCGCGAGGTCCTGGAGTGTACTGCGCGCGTACACCGAGCGACCGGGGTCGCGACTTGCGTTGGCGCGCATGCGGGCAGCTCGGGATCGCGCGAAGGTAGGCGCCGCGACGCTCGCCCTGCTACGCTGCCGGGCGAATGCTGATGTGCCGAGAGTGTGGCAGGACTTACCCTGTCGCCGAGGGCTTCTGCCCCATGGACGGCACGCCGCTCACGCCCGCGGCGTCGGCCCCTCCGGCCGTCGATGGCCAGGCCCGCGTGGGACAGGTCCTCGACCGTCGCTATCGACTGGACGAGCTGATCGGTGAGGGCGGCATGGCCCACGTCTATCGGGTCACCCACACGATGATCGGCAAGTCGCTCGCCGCGAAAGTGCTGCGACACGAGCATCGCAACGACGCCGAGGTCATTCGGCGGTTCCTTCGCGAGGCGCAAATCGTCTCGAGCATCAAGCACCCGAACGTGGTCGATACCAGCGACTACGGCGAGATGGACGATGGCGGGGCGTACTGCGTCATGGAGCTGCTGCGCGGCCGGACGCTGGCTGAGCGTATCGATGACGACGGCGCGATGTCGCCTGAGGAAGCGCTCGGCATTGCTCTGCAGATTTGCCAAGGCCTGCAGGTGGCTCATGAGGCCGGTGTCGTGCACCGGGACCTCAAGCCGCAGAACGTGTTCGTCTGCGACCCAAAGCAGGGCAAGGACGCTGCGGTCAAGCTCATCGACTTCGGCGTTGCGCGGGCTGGTCAGCGCATCACCGTCGCAGGGGCGGTGCTGGGCACGCCGGAGTACATGTCTCCCGAGCAGGTTCGCGGCGAAGACGTCGATGCTGGCGCCGACCTCTACGCGCTGGGCGTGATGCTGTTCGAGATGCTCTCGGCCGCGGTGCCGTTCTCGAGCGACGACGTCGCGGTGACGATGCAGAGCCATCTCGTCGCCGAACCGCCTCCGCTGACCGTCGTGAACCCCAACCTGGGCACGCTGCAGCGGACCCAGGCGCTCATTCATCGACTGATGGCGAAGATGCGCGCCGACCGTCCGGCCACTGCCGCCGAAACCGGTGCACTGCTTCAACAGGCGATGGAGGCCGACATCGGGCAGGAGGCCGCGGACCGGGTCGTTCGGTCCACGCTCGCAATCGGGTCCGGCGGCATCGCGGCGAAGGTTGCGATGCCGGCACCATCGGCACGGCCGTGGGTCGACCGGCAGATGACGTGGAACCCTGACGCGCAGAGCGAGAGCCAGTCGAGGCCGACCCCAGTGGAGCCGATCGACACCACGGTCGACCACGACCCCGAGCCGCCCAAACGTGGTGCGTCGCTTGCGATCGTCGTCGCCACGACCGCGCTTCTCGCCGCTGGTGGAACGCTCGGCGTGTACGCGGCGATGGGCGGCTTCACTGCGCGCTCCGCTCCCGTGGCACCCACTGCCGAGCCTCCCGTAGAGATCGTGTCGGCTCCTGTGCCGCCACCAGCGGAACCCTCGCACGACGCCGCACCGCCGACTGGAGCGAAACCTGAGGGGAATGAACAGACCCCCCCGGCGGAACCGTCCGTACCTCCGAAGGATGTTGCTGAGGAGTCACCCCCCCCGCCCGACGCGCAGCCGTCCGCGGACGCCAAGCCGAAGAAGCCGCCGCGCAGCCGTCCAAGGCGTGCCAAACGAGAGAACGAGGCTGGGCACGCGCGAACGGCCAAGGCCTCGGGCGGTGCGCCGGCGGCTCAACCATCCTCCAAACCCCCCGCCGATCCTCCCGCGCCTGCACTCGACCAGAGCAAATCGTCGGCCCCGGCAAAGCCTGGGAAGCGAGAAAACGACGGGGACCTCCGCAACCCGTTCGGCTGACCTGTGGAACCAAAAGTAGGTTAGGATTGGAAGTCGACGCAGCTCGTGTCTAACGCACCCAAACAGCCCACAGGGGCCGAACAACCGGCGATGCCGCAGCAACCTGCAGGCGGTGCCACGATGATTGCAGGTCACGTGCCGAGCCCCTCTGCGCCGCCGACCCCTTCGTCTGCGCCATCGGTGGGCACACCTGCCCCCGGTGCGCCCACGGGCGCACCCGCGACGCCGTCGGGCCCGATCAACGTCGACCTCGTGAACACGGTCCTCGCCGACCGCTATCGGGTGGTCAAGAAGCTCGGCGAAGGCGGCATGGGTAGCGTCTACCTGGCCGAGCACACGACCATTAACAAGAAGCTGGCGATCAAGGTCCTCAGCCCGGAGTTCTCCCACAAGCAAGACCTCGTCGACCGGTTCCTGCAGGAGGCCCGCGCGGCCTCGATGATCGATCAGGAGAACGTCGTAGAAATCACCGACTTCGGCTCCACGCCCAATGGCTCGGTGTTCTTCGTGATGGAGTACCTCAACGGCGAGGACCTCTCCGACACCGTCAAGAACAATGGTCGCCTGCCGTGGAGTCGGGTCAAGCCGATCATGCTGCAGGTCGTCGATGCGCTCAAGGCTGCACACGCGGCCGGCATCATCCACCGCGACATGAAGCCGGAGAACTGCTTCCGCATCAAGCGGGGCAGCAACGAGGACTTCATCAAGGTCCTCGATTTCGGCATCGCCAAGGTCACCAGCGATGAGGGCGACGGGGGGGGCAAGAACCTCACCCGGACCGGCATGATCTTCGGCACGCCGGAGTACATGTCGCCCGAGCAGGCCAAGGGCGAGAAGGTCGATGCGCGCGTCGATGTGTACGCCTTGGGCGTCATCCTCTACGAGCTTCTCACCGGACGAGTCCCGTTCACCGCGGACACGTTCATGGGCATCTTGACCAAGCACATGTTCGAGCCGCCCGCGGCTCCGAGCACCATCGTTCCGGACGCGAACATCCCCGAGGAGGTCGAAGCGATCATCCTCAAGGCGCTCCAGAAAGACCGGGAATACCGGTTCCAGTCGATGGAGGACATGGGCGTGGCGATCGAGGCGGTCGGGACTGGGTCCGCGGCGGTCAGCGTCGTCGACGAAGTCGTCGCCGTGCCGTCCACGGGGCAGACGTCGTTCAAGAGTCGTCCCGTCGACGTCGAACTCGACGAGCCGGAGTCGTCCAAGACGGGACTGTTCGTCGGCATCGGTCTGGCTGCAGCCATCATCCTCGGGGGCGTCGGATACGCGGTCCTTGGAGGTTCCGACGACCCGGCCGCGGGAACGAACGACGCCGTCGTCGCGTCCGAGGAGACCAAGAAACCCCAGACCAAGGCAGACGAGCCTACGCCGCCGGAGCCAGGCGAGAGCGCTGGTCAGGCGCCCGCTGGGGACGACGCTGGCGCGCCACCGATCCCAGGGCTGACGGAGGTGAAGGTCACCGTCAGCACGCCGGGTGTCGAGGGCACCGTTTACGACAACCGCGATGACAGCGAACTCGGCAAGACCAACACGCCGATCACGATGCCGTACTCGTCGGAGTCGTTCGACATCTACGTGCGGGCCGAGGGCTACGAGGATTTCCTCACCGGCGTCATCCCGGACAACGACAAGAAAGTCGAAGTTGGGCTGAGCAAGCTCACCGCCGAGCCTGCGCCGACCAAGCGCAAGAAGAAGGGCGGACGTGCAGGCAAGAAGGGCAAGAAGAAGGGCGGCAATACGAGCACCGCACCGGATCCGGTGAGCACGCCGAAGCCCGACACGCCGCCGAAGCCCGATCCACCGCCTTCGGGCAAGAAGAAGAAAAAGGGCAAGGATTGGGACACCATCTCGGGTGACCTCAAGAACCCGTTTGGCCGTTGAGTCCCAGCCGATTCAGCCGACGTTCAGGCGCTCGCAGGCTCGGCCGCGGGCGCTTTTTCGTGGGCGCAGCTCAGGCGTCTCGGTTCGGGTGGGGCAGGGACGACGCCGCCTGAAGGAACGCGAGTACGCCGGGCACGTCGTTGGCGACCCACGGGGCGGGGTCGCGGGGGTTGAAGCGCCAGAACGTGCTGGGGGCCTTGCGGTGCTGCCCGAAGCTGGCGGTCACGGGGAAGCTCTCGATGCACGCTGCCCACGTCCCGTGCACGTGGTGCTGGTGGTCTTCCTGTTCGCCCGTGAACACGTCCAAAAGGCGTGCGGACAAGCGGCGGTAGCGAACGGCGGGCTGCGCGTCGGCGAACGTGCGAGCGAGCGCCTTGTAGATCCGAAACGACGCTTTGTCGCGCACGCTGGCGGGAATGATCGTGCCCATGAACGAATGCAGGTTGGCGCTGGCGACGAAGCCCTGTGCTGAACACAGAGCGTCGAGGTGAGCGGTCTCCGGCTCCGACAGCGGGGCCTGGCCGCGATAGGTCGCGTGCCCCGGCGTCGGAGACCCTGCGCCCGGGAGCCAGCTCGGTGCGCCGGAGGGGAGTGGGTAGTTGCGGTTGAGGTCGACGCCGTTGGCGTTGGTGCGCAGGTCCGACAGCGGTCCTGCGCCGCCGACCTGCCAGGTGCGCGCGTACCCGTCGGGGTTGAGACATGGCGCGACCCAGACCTCGGTCTCGGCCCGCAGAGGCGCCTTCGGCAGTGCTTCGAGCACGCCCAGTGCGACTTGCGCCCCGATGTACTCCGGACCGTGAATGTTGGCCGAGCACAGCACGCGCGGTGCGGATGCACGAGCACTCGGAACCCGAACCACGAACAGCGGCCGCCCCTGAACGGAGCGGCCGTACGTTTGGACCTCGGCGCCGAGCTGTCGGGCCAGCGCGTGGGTACGCTCGTGGAGGGCGTCGAGGGAGGGGTAGGGCGCCAGACCGGCGCCGTGGTCTGCCCCCGACGAGCCCGTCACGATCAGAGCTCCGGCTGCGGCGGTTCGGACTCGCCGTCGGCGGGCGGAGGCACGATCGCGGCCTCGGAATCCGCCTCCTCCGAGGCCTCAGCAGCCGCCGGTGTGTCCTCCTCGGGGGTGGTGCCCCCGGAGCTGCCTTCCGCAGGGGCTTCGGCAGGAGGGGCCGCCTCGTCCTCGGTGGGTTCGGGACCTTCGATGAGGGTCAGCTCGAGCTCGATGTCGTCGAAAACGTATCCGAGCACGGCTGCTTTGAGGCTCTCGTGGGACGTGATGGTGACGCGGAACTCGGTCAGCGTCTCCTTGACGGTCAGGTTGCGGACCGAGCGGCCCTCGAGGCCGAAGTCCGAGGCGAGAAGTTCCCGGATGTGGGCCGATTTTTTCCCGTGGCTGCGGCCGACGTTGAGGGAGACGGTAACCATCGGTCCTTCTTTGACTTCCACCTTTGGCCGCGCGGGCTCGCGGTTGCGAGGCTTGCGGGGCGGGGGCGGAGGAGGATCGGGTTCGTCCTCGATGGCTTCGGTACCACCTCGGAAGAGCTCGTCCTCGAATTCCTTGTAGTTGAACTTTGCGGCCCAGACTTCCCAGAAGTCCTTGTGCGGCGGCGCGGTGAGCTCTGGGGGGGGAGCTTCGGCCTTCTTCTTCTTGCGACGACGGCGGCGGCGCTTTTTCTTTTTTGCCTCCTTGGGGTCGTCGTCGTCCGCAGCTGCGGCTTCGTCGTCGGAGGCTTCCTCTTCCTCGCCATCGGCGTCCGCGTCCTCGGGCGCGTCGGCGTCGGTGTTTTCTTCCGCCTCGGCGTCTTCGGGAGGCGTGTCTTCCTCGGACATGTCTTCGAGCTCAACCTCGTCTTGAAGCTGGTCGATGACGCCGCGGCGGCGCCCTTTGAGGGTCAGGTCGTCGAGCTCGTCGACTTCCCCGAACTCGTTGCGGACCACCTCGAGCTCGTTTTCGTCGATGTCGATGATGATCTGGTCTTGCGGGACATGGGCTTTGACGGAAAAACGCTGATCCACCCAGCCCAGATCGACGT
>CAYSPB010000281.1:0-10472 GCA_964432695.1 uncultured Nannocystaceae bacterium | reverse complement strand
CGTACCGTCTGGCTCGTCGCCCCTCGGCCGAGCTTCGTCAGCAGGTTTCCGATGTGCTGTTCGAGGCTCACGCCGCAAGGAAGCCCCCCCTCACCATGCGTCAGTGGAGCGGGGGGCTCGCCGTGGGTGCCTTGTTGGGCGCGGCAGCACTGCTGGCGCTAACGTGTAGCCTGGACGCGATACGTGCGCGAGCCATCGCGGGTACGCCTGGAACCGTTGCTCCGATGCAGGTCCGCCCTGGTACACCAGACCCCGTCGAGCAGTCTCCACGCGTGTCGGATCCCCCGATTCACGCGGAAGCCGAAACACCGCAGGCGTCTCCCGCTCCGGCGCCACGAAAACCCTCTGCACGGGGTCCTTCCTCCGGCGCGCGACCTCTGTCTAGCTCGCGAGGCTCTTCGAAAGCCACCGCGGAGCGGACCCAAAGTGCCGATCTCGACAGTCTTCGGCTTCTTCGAGCAGCCGGGCGCTCGCTTCGGAACGACCCGAAGCGTGCACTCGAGCTGCTCGAACAACACATGGCGGAATTCCCTCAAACGAAGCTGTGGCCCGAGCGAGAGTCGCTGTGGATCCGTGCGGCGTGTCGAAGCGGCGGCGCAACAGGGCTTGAAGCTCGCCGGGCGTCGTTCGAACGTAGGACTGAGTTTGGTGCCTATCGTCTCGCCATCGCCCAAGATTGCGACGAACAGTAATCAACGCAGAACGACAATAAACCTGGCATCGCTAATAAACCTGGCACCACTGCGGACAAACATCGACATGAGCAAGCTCGAACGAGTCCTCTGCATAGCCGCTCTCCTGGCCACGCCGGGTTGCGATCAACCCGAAACCGACTTGGGTGACCGTAGCCCCGAGGAGTCTCAAGGGACAGAAGAGGTGGACCCTCATTTCCCCGTGATTGCCTCGTTCAACATCGCGGTCGAAGGCTCGCCGACCACGCTGGGGCTCTCCGAGGCTGGCAGCATCCTGGTCGGCACGGCCTCGCTGGAACCCTCCTCGGCGCCAGTCTCCGCGGGGATCTACCTCTACGATCCGGACGGGGCCCTCGAGCATGAGTTGAAGAGCGAGCGCCAGATCCTGCTCGAGGGTGCGACGTGGGTCGATGGTCACTGGTTCGTCATCGCCGAAGCACACGAAGGCGCGCCAGGGCAGTGGTCGCCCACGGGTGTCTTCGAGCTCCTGGACGTGGACGACGAAAGTGGATCCATGACCACGCGAGGCCAGTTCGCCTGCGGCGCGAGCTGCGATTTCACGTACGATGCGCGCGCTGAGATCGCGTGGACAGTGAAGAGCGTCGAAGGGCGGGCCCAAGCCCACGCCTTTGATCTCGATGGCAACGAGCTTGGGGCCGCCTTCGAATGTGGAGCCGTGGATTTCTCTCTTCATGCGACCACGCGAACCGACGGGGGGATTGCGGTGTGGAACTCGGATGGTCCGAATGCCGGTAGCTTGACGGCCTGCAGTCGTGATGGCGTAGCTCTGTGGTCACACACCTATGAAAACGGGGCAATCCTACGGCGACACGACCGAGACGGTGCGTTCGAACTGCTCGTTCCCCCCGCCACCGGAGCGAGCGCTGAGTGGACGCGTACCCGCATCACGGAAAGCGGCGAGCTGCTCGAACTGCCGAGCTTCACAGAGCCTGAGGGGACACTGGACGTCCTGGCTGGAGGTCTTGGCCGCCTCCTCTTGTTCGGTGAGCGTCAGCTCGGCGAAGTGCTCGAAAGCGGGGACGTCGAGCTCGGGCCACTGCCCGCAGAAGTTCAGTTTCCTCAGTTCTCGGTCCGCGACAGCCGTTTCGCCGTACTGTCCGACCATGAGGAGTTCCGCAACGCTGCGGGCGTGTTCGGTCTTCGCGGAGTGCTCTCGGTCCTCGAACACCCCGAGCCTTGAGTGCTCCTCTTGACGGTCTCCTGCGAGCCCTCTCGCCGAACGCAGCGAGCCACGCCCCACTGCCCATGCTCGGCCGAGTCGCAGGAGACCGTTGAAGATATCCACTCGCAAGACCGACCCGCGAGTGGGCTACTGCGGGTCCGAGGCCGCCCATCTCGGAGTTTCCTCAAGGGGTCAGCCAGCGCGTGATCTGGAGGGGCTGATGACAGCGGGGGCAGAGGCTTGCCTCTTGGCGGGCTTTCGCGCCGCAGTGCGGACACGGGCGACGGTCGGCGAGTGTGTTCGAGTTGGCGGCCGGCCTGCCACGCGAAGGCGCCCAAGATGGTGGCGACGACGACGATGCCCAGCGCCAAGAAGGGCGCGAGGAACACTGCGGCGACGATTCCCAGGACGCCTCCGACTTCGAGCCAGCCCAGCCAGGTCCGGGGGTTGAGCCAGCCCTCGCCGCCGTCAGGGATCCACACCGCAACCTTCATGCGCAGCCCGTGGATCGCCATGGCAACGCAGGCTCCGACCCCCCAGACGCCAACGTCGGGCAGGGCGGAGCCCACCGCGTCCTCCAGCCCCCACGCTGCCACCGCACCGGCCGCGCCACGAACCCCCACGTTGGCGAACACGAACAACTCCTGAGGCTGCGGGTCACGCTCGACGAGTTCGTCCAAGGCGACCACCGCAACCCCCCTACGGTGTCCGAGCCCCTGCCTTGCGAAGACATGCGGAGCGCATCTTTTCGCTGCGCCCCAACGCGCCAGAGGAACGGGCGAGGCGTCGGGCCTCGTCGGCACGCCCGCTCGAGCAGAGGCCATCCATCTCCAGCCGCTGTCGAATGTCGGCAAGCGAACTCCCCGGGTATCGACGAGCGTGCGTCGCCAAGGTCCGCAAGCCCTCCGCATGCGCCCCGGCGTCGAGTTCCGACTTGGCCTTCCGCAGCAGCGCCAGCTGCTCACGCAGGTCGTCCGCCGGAGCTTCGTCGAGCTGCTTGCGGCTTGCGGCTCGCTTGCTCTTCCTCCGCACAGGCCTGGACGTTACTCGATTGCGAACCGGTACCGCCGCCGACGCGCTCACAGAGACCTCCGGCACGACAGGCCCGTGCGAGCGTTCCGCGTGCGCCGCCCCCGAAGCGGAACGTCGCTCGAGGCGCTTGAACATCGACCGAGGTTTGGCCGGTGGAGCCGAGTGCCCGTCATGTGCGACATCGACGAGTACCGGCGATGCGACGGTGGGATGCGATTGTGTGCTCGGCATGGGGACGATGACACAGCACGCAACGCCGGCCGCCAACAACGTCGACTTGAGGCCCGCCCACGCGCCGCCGCGGGCCGCCAACGCCATGGCCGGCTGCGCGAGTTTGATCGCCAGTAGTGCGGAGCAGCGCCGAGCATCACCACTGGCCGGTCCGGTCGAGTCTCGATACGCCGCAAGCTCCTCGTCGATGGCGGTCGCCCGATCCGCAGCGGCGAGATGTTTGCGCAGCTGCGCCTTGGCGATCCGAACCCGAGACTGAACCGTGTTGTGATTCGCATCCACGCACGACGCGATCTCCTTCGCCGTCCACCCTTCGAGTTCACTGAGCACGAACGCGATGCGGGTCGACTCGCTGAGTTGGGAGAGCAACGCCTCGAGGTCGAGCCGCCCCTCGTGCGCCGATGCCGGATCGGCTTTCGCATCCGACTTGACGCATTCGAAGGCGTCGAGTTTTCGCTGACGGCGAGACTCGGAGCGTCGATAGTGGGAGGCGACGCGTCGCGCGATGCCGAAGCTCCACGCCCGTGCGGAGGCTTCGGGCTTGAGCGTGTCGAGCCGACGGTGCGCGGTGAGCCAAAGCTCCTGCACAGCGTCGTCGATCGAGTGCACAGGGATACCGAGCCGCCGCAGGCTCGACCACGCGAACCGAAACTGCTCTTGATACAGGGCATCGAATGCGACGCCGATGTCCGACGCGGAGTCGGGCGAGGCGCTGAGTTTTCGGGCGAGAGCTCCCATGCACCCAGTTCGATGCCCGTCGCACCCAGGTTCCGTCATCGATACCCGTAACAGGACGAAGATGCTGTTTTTTTTTCGCGGCACGCCCTCGTCGCCCAAACGCCTCGTTCCGTGGTGCTGCGTGGCGTTCTCGACGAAGTGACGTTGCGAAACCAGGCGTGCCCCCAGCAATCGTCGGGAGGGACGAGTGATGAATCCAGATTTCGACGGGCATTTCCATCAGTGAGCCTCACGGAGAGGCCCACCCCAAAATCAAGGTCTACAGCACCATGAAAAGCACCGTTTTCTACACCGCAGCCCTGTCCATCGTCTTCGCGCTCGGCGCTTGCGACGAGCAAGACGACTCTCTCGACCCGCAAGAGCGCTTCGAGGAGTACGACGAAGAAGACGATGAGGACATCGAGATGACGAGCAGCAGCAGCGACGGCGGCGCGGAGTGTGACGACCACGAGGAAAGCAGCTCCTCGTACGACCCCGAGGAAGGCAGCTCGACGGCGGGCCCTGCCGAGAGCAGCAGCACCGACGGTGACGGCGACGACGATGAGGGCGACGACGTCGGGCAAACCAGCAGCACCGGATACGACGACTGCGACGGTTGTGGCGACGAAGGCGGCAGCGACGACGACGGCGGCGGAGCCGAGAGTGGTACCAGCGCCGGAAGTGGCGGCGATGACGGCGGCGACGACACGGGTGCAGACGACGGCGAAGGCGGCAGCGGCACGACCTCCTAGTCCATAGGCGGAATCACCACGAGCCCACGAGGCTCGCGCATCCGCCGGAAACTCGATGGGACTCGCCAGATGGCCGGTCCCATCGAGTGTGGGCGCTGATATCACGCGGGCATGACCGCGCTCGACTCTCCGCTGACGCTGCGCTGCGGCGCAACGCTAGCCAACCGCGTCGCTCTTGCTCCGCTGACGAACCTGCAGTCGAACGCGGATGGCACGCTGCACGACGACGAGTTCAACTGGCTGATGCGCCGCGCCGGACGCTTCGGCCTCGTCTCGACCTGCGCGGCCTACGTCAGCGACGAGGGCAAGGCGTGGGACGGGCAGCTGGGCATCGCCGGGCCCGAGCACGATGCAGGTCTCGCCCGGCTCGCCGCCGCGATCGCCGAAACGTCTTCGGTCGGCATCGTCCAGCTGCACCACGGTGGAGCCAAGGCCGAGCTGGCCGACGTGAAGCTCTCGACCGCCGATGACCCCGCAGCTGGTATCCGAGGCGCGACGGCGGCCGACCTCGAGCGCGTCGTCGATGACTATGTTGCTGCCGCTCGCCGAGCCGAGGCCGCTGGCTTCGCAGGCGTCGAGATTCACGGCGCCAACGGGTACCTCTTCACCCAGTTCCTCGCGCCCGCCGACAACCAACGAAGCGACGCCTACGGCGGCGACTTGGCAGGGCGCGCCCGCCTGCTTCGCGAGACCCTGCACGCGGTCCGCTCGTCCACGGCCTCCTCCTTCATCGTCGGCGTCCGCATCTCGCCGGTCGACGCTTGGGCCAAGCGCGGCCTGGTGCTCGCCGACGCCGTGGAGCTCGTCCCCTGGCTTGCGGAGGACGGCGTCGACTTCGTCCACCTTTCGCTGTCGGACGCGTCCGGCTCGCCCCCGCACGAGGACACCGAGGCCTCCGTCGTCGCCGCCGTCCGAAGCGCGTTGACCGACGACGTCGCGTTGACCGCTGCCGGCGGCATGTGGACGCGGGCCGATGCGGAAGGCGTTCGCGTGCTCGGAGCAGACGTCGTCGTGATCGGGCGGGCAGCCATCGCACATCCCGACTGGCCGACCGAAGTGCAGTCCGATGGCTTCGAACCATCCCGCCCGCCGTGGAGTCCCACCATGCTTCGCGACGCCAGCGTCGGCCCAGACCTGCTGCGCTACCTCGAGAAGTTCCCGGGCATGGTCGAGGGCGGCACCCCAGCGCGTCGCTGACCACTGCACTCGCTGGCCTGCGACCAGCCGGGAAGTTTCTGTTTTTTTTGTCGAATGCCGCAATCCGCCAGCGCGCATTCGCTCTCTACCGCGGCATGCGAACCAAACTCGTTCTCGTTGCCCTTTGCTTCGTCGCGTCCGCGTGCTCCGACACCGAAAGCCACGACGACACGACCCCGCGAGGCGCGCTTCTCTTCGACCTGACCACCGAGGACATACAGTCGATTCACGACCGCTACGTCGCCGATGAAGACATGGAGCTGACGACCGCACGCCTCACGGCGCCATTCGACTGTGCGCTCTACGACGATCTGTGTGCGCAGATCGGCACCGAACAAGCGATCGATTTCACCGAGCAACTCGTGGAACTCGCGCTCGAAGGGGCCTCTGACGACGAGGTCCACGCCTTCAGCGACGCCTACCTGATGGACGCGATGGATCTCCGCGACGACATCGAAGCCACGAGCAAGTTTTCCCTTCGCTCGTCCACCGCGTGGGCCACGGACACCAGCGGCAACGTCCGGCTGCAAACGCGCAACGGCATCACCACCCCGATCATCGGCTCACGGCAGGCCTGGACCGAAGCGCGCACCCAGCGACGCAACGCCATCGGGATCTGGAACGGCCGCAAGGCGACGGAGATCTGCGTGAACACCGGCACGAACACGCAGACGTCGACGGTTTGCGGCGGTGGCATCCCCTGCTCCACGACCACGATCGAGTCGTTCAACCCGTCGCAGACCTGCGTTGCAAACAAGAGCTCGCACAAGAGCCGCACCTACCACAACCGCAACAACGGCTCCGAACCTGGAGGCGGCTTCTCGATCTCCTTTACGCTGCGCGCGCGCGGCTCGGCCAATGCCGAGATCAACGGCGCGAACCTGAGCGATTCCGCCGGCACCCACAGCCGGTTCTACTAGCTGCGGACCCTCCCCCGCGGCGCGATGTTCACGGTGCCGCGGCTCGGTCCACCGGTGGCGTTCTACTGGCGTCTACGACCGTGAATCGCCGCCCGGGCGGTCATTTCCGGCGTGGTTTGCACAGCACCCCAAAAAGAGGCAAACCAGGCGGGAATGTCCGCCGCCGACATCATCGCCGCTGCGCTCGCGCTGTGCGTCGTCATCATGCTCCACGAGGGCGGCCACTACCTCACCGCGATCTGGTCGGGCATGAAGGTCGACCGATTCAGCGTGTTCGGCATCGGCCCTGCGATCCTCAAGCTGGGAACCTGGCGTGGCACCGAGTTCGTCATCGGCGCGATCCCCTTCGGGGCCTACGTGCTCATCCGCGGCATGGAGGCGGAAGACGAACCCACGCCCGAGGAGGCCCGCGGCCCGGACTCCTTCAATTTTCGCGACAAGCCGCTGGGCAAGCGAGCGCTGACCATCGCCGGCGGTCCGATCGCAAACTACATCGTCGCAATCGTCACGTTCTTCGCGGTCTTCACGATCTTCGGGGTCCAGCAGCCGCCCAAGGCCATCGCAATCAGCAGCTTCGGCAGCGAATCCCCGGCCGAGGCAGCGGGCGTAGAACTCGGGGACGAGCTCGTCCGGGTTGCCGGCCTCGACATCGACCCTGCGCTGCGGGGCAACGACGTCTCCCCCGCGGCGACCAAGCACCGCGGAGAGACGATCCCTGTGGTCGTGCGCCGCGACGGCGAGTTGGTCGAGCTTCAGCTCGACGTCCCAGCCGACGAGGACGCGCCTCCCCTGTCGGTCCAAATGACCGGAGTTCGCGCCGACCGAGCACCAGTCGACTTCGGAACCGCGACCGCTGCCGCCGTGACCCAGCCGTTCGAGCTCAGCGTGCTTCAGCTGCAGGGGCTCAAGAAGCTCATCACCGGCGAGGTCAGCCGTGAAAACGTCAGCGGGCCGGTCGGCATCGTCAAGGCGGTTGCGGGCGCAGCCGCCGTCGGGCTGCCCGACTTCCTCGAGATGATCGCGATCATCTCCACGCTGCTCGGGCTGTTCAACCTGCTGCCACTTCCCGCCCTCGACGGCGGCCGCCTCACCTTCCTCGCCTACGAAGCGATCGCGCATCGCCGCGCCAACCCGCGCTTGGAAGAATCCGTGCACGGCTACGGCATGCTCGTCCTGCTCGGCCTCATCCTGCTCGTCACGGTCGGCGACATTCAGCGCCTGCTGTAGGTCGCTGGCATGGCTCGCGCTCGCACGCGAAAGACGGCCGGAAAGAAGGCCGCACCTCGCCCGCAGGACATCACGCGTCGCTCGGCGCGCGCGGTGCCCGAAGACTGGGCACCGCGGATCACGAACCGGGCCGAGCTCGACGAAGCCCTCTCCCGTCTGCCCACATCGCCCGGCGTGTACATCATGCGCAGCCGCAAGGGTGAGGTCGTCTACGTCGGCAAAGCGCGGAGCCTTCGAGCCCGCGTTCGGCAGTATTTCAACGGTACCGACACCCGCATGTTCGTGCCGCTGCTCGCCAAGCTCGTGGGCGACATCGAGACCGTCGTCGTCTCCTCCAACAAGGAGGCAATGCTGCTCGAGAACAATCTGATCAAGGAGCATCGCCCGCGCTTCAACGTGAAGCTGCGCGACGACTCCAATTATCTGGTCCTGCGTCTGGACCCCAAGGGGGAGTGGCCCCGACTGGAGCTGCGCCGGGAGATCAAGCACGACGGCGCGTACTACTTCGGCCCGTATCACTCCGCCCGAACCGCTCGGTCGACGCTGCGGGTCGTGAATCGCCACTTCAAGCTTCGCACCTGTACCGACTTCACGCTCCACAGTCGCAAGCGGCCGTGCCTGCAGTATCAGATCGACCGCTGCCCCGCGCCCTGCGTCTACGAAGTCTCGCGCGAGGCCTACGATGATCAAGTCAAAGACGTCTCGTTGTTCCTGGCGGGACGCCACCGCGAGCTGATCAACGGGCTACGCGCCCGCATGGAAGATGCCGCGGGCGAGCTGGAGTTCGAAGTGGCCGCGCGCCTGCGAGACCAGCTGCGCGCACTCGAATCGGCCACCGAGGGACAGCGCATCGTCGGCACTGCCTCGCTCGATCAGGACACCGTTGGCATGTACCGCGAAGGCGGGAGCGTGGAGTTCGTGCTGCTGCACGTTCGGCAGGGCAAGGTCCTAGGCTCGCAGGCCTTCAGCAACCGAGGACTCGAGCATCCTGACCCCGAGGTACTCGCCAACTTCCTCTCCGCCTACTACGACAGCGCACCGTTCGTCCCGGACGAAGTCGTGCTGCCGTTCGCACTCGCCGACGACGATGCCGAACCGCTCGAGGCGTGGCTGCGGGAGCGCAAGGGCAAGAAGGTCGCACTCGTCGTTCCCGAGCGCGGCGACCGTCGCAAACTCATCGCGCTCGCCAACAAGAACGCTTCGTCGAACTTCTCGACCCGCCGCAACAAACGCGAAGACAACGACGCCGCGCTCACGCGCCTACGCGACCGGCTCAGCCTCTCCAAGCTGCCGCGAACAATCGAGTGCTACGACGTGAGTCACTTGCAGGGCAGCGACACGGTCGCATCGATGGTCGTCTTCATCGATGGCGCACCCGCCAAGTCCCGGTACCGCTCGTTCAAGATCAAGGGCCTGCTCGGCGACGGAGAGGGCAAGCGGCAAGGCGCGTTTCAAAACGACGACTTTGCGAGCATGTACGAAGTGCTCGGCCGCCGCTTCAAACGTGCGATGCGAAAGCGCGACGAGGGTGACGAAGACGATCCCTGGGCACTACCCGATCTCATCGTCATCGACGGCGGCAAGGGACAGCTCAGCCAGGTTCTCGCCGTGATGCAGGACCTCGGCGTTCCGACCGGCACCGAAGGCGTCGACGTGGTCTCCCTCGCCAAGGAGCGCAAGAACGCAATCACGGTGAGTAAAGAAGGGCTCGAACGCCTCAAGGCGGCCAAGGGTGCGCAGCCCGGACAGTCGTACGAAGACCTTGCGGTCAAAGGCGCCGGCGAGGCCGGCCGCGGCTACAAGGTGAAGCCCGAACGCGTGTTCGTGCCCGGGGTCAAAGACGCCATCGCGCTGCGAGCGGGAAGTAGCGAGCGCTACTTGATGGAACGCGTCCGCGATGAAGCGCACCGCTTTGCGATCACCCACCATCGTAAACGTCGAGGCAAGCGGGCGATCCGCAGCGCACTCGACGACATCGCCGGCGTTGGACCGTCGCTCAAGAAAGCGCTGGTTCAACACTTCGGATCGATCGCCGCCATTCGCGAGGCGGGCGTCGATGAGCTCACCGCCGTCCGTGGCGTGGGTGTCTCCCTCGCCGAACGCATCGTGGACCAGCTGAAGCGCTAGACGCGCAGTCGATCGAGCCCTCGTCGCACATATTCCTACACGGAACAATTTCAACCGCCGACTTCCGCCTGGAGAGCCGAGCTGATCACATGCATTTCAGTCAGCCGGCACGACGGTACAGAAATGCGTGCGGCTGAGCCTACACAAGCCACCTCCGTGCGCTTTGTGGAAACCTTCATCAGTTTTTGAGCGGCAACTGCCCCACCTTGCACAGGGGGAGGCACGATGACGCACAAGTGCATCATGCGAGGACTGCTCGTGGCCCTTTGGGGCCTGGCGGGTTGCTACACGGGATTTGAAGCGGAGCTCGGCGGCGGTGCCGCGAGCAGTGCAGGCGTTACGGACGGCGCGGCGGACAGCGGCGACGGAGCGGACGATGGAGATTCGGGCAGCG
>CAYSPB010000280.1:0-10503 GCA_964432695.1 uncultured Nannocystaceae bacterium | reverse complement strand
CACGGGCGTTCCAACGGGGCTCGACCTCGACCGGGACGGCACAACCGACGGCCCCGGCGATGCGAAAGGATTCGGGCGCTACCGGGGTCAGTACGGCATGGCGGTGCTCTCTCGATTTCCCATCGCGCGGACCGCCTGCTTCGGCGATCGCCCGTGGGCCTCGTTCCCGTGGGCCACGCTACCCGACGATCCCCAAACGCCCACGCCCGCGGATTGGTACGACGCTGCGGCCCGCGACGTGCTGCCGCTGTCGTCGAAGAACCACTGCGACGTGATTCTCGATACGCCCGTGGGCCCCCTGCACGCGCTCGTCAGTCACCCGACGCCACCCGCGTTCGATGGTCCCGAGAACCGCAACGGCCTGCGCAACGCGGATGAGATCCGCGCGTGGATGCACCACCTGGATGCGCTCGACCCTGCCGCTGCGTTCGTGATTCTCGGGGACCTCAACGCCGATCCCCATGACGGCGAAACCGCCGGGGCAATCTCGGCGCTGCTCGAACATCCTCGCCTGGTCGACCCAAAACCAGCATCGGAGGGTGCGGCGGCCGCAAGCGCCGCGCAGGGAGCCCGCAACGACGTCCACGCCGGCGACCCTCGACTCGACACCGCCGACTGGGACGATGAACACGTGGGCAACCTGCGTGTGGACTACGCCCTGCCCTCGACCACGCTTCGCGTGAAGGCGGCGGGCGTGCATTGGCCGCTGGACGACGACGCGCCCAGCGACCACCACCCGGTTTGGGTGGACCTCACCCGCGACTAGAAGCAGTCGGGGTAGATCTTCGCGCAGACCTCGGCGGAGAGTTCCTCGAGCTCGCAGACCTCATAGGCCAGCTCGCACGCGCCAGGCTCCTCACCTTCGCCGGGGCCTTCGCCGCCAGGCTCTTCGCCGCCACCTTCGAAGCACTCGGGGAACTCGAGCGCGCACTCTTCTTCGGTCATGTCGTACTCGGCGCAGATTTCCGCCGCTTCTTCGCACTCGTCCCCGCCGCCTTCGCCAGGGTCTTCCCCCTTGCCAGGGTCTTCCCCGTCGCCTCCGAAGCAGCCGGGGAACTCGAGCGCACACTCCTCTTCGGTCATGTCGTACTCGGCACAGATCTCAGCGGCCTCTTCGCACTCGTCGCCGCCGCCTTTGCCGGGGTCTTCGCCCTTCCCAGGGTCTTCCCCGTCACCACCGAAGCAGCCGGGGAACTCGAGCGCGCACTCCTCCTCGGAAAGGTCGGCTTCGGCGCAGATTTCGGCCGCTTCGGCGCACTCGTCCTCTTCGCCCGGCTCGTCTTCGCCCGGCTCGTCCTCGCCAGGCTCGTCTTCACCAGGCTCTTCGGGGTCTTCGTCCGCCGGCTCGTCGGGCTCTTCTCCGGTGCCACCCGCACCGTCGCTCTCGCCGTCTTCGCCGTCGCCCTCGCCCGCATCGTCGTCGCTGCCTTCGCCTTCGCTCTCTTCGATTTCCTCCACATCGAGGTCACAGCCGACGGTCACGGAAAGAGAAGCCAAGCAAAAGCCAAGACCAAGCGTTTGAACAATCTGAAGCGTCTTCATGGTTGCAGGAGGTGGGTGTCCCGATGGCGGAGCCGATTACAGGCGCGGGTCATTTTTTTTTCGCTTCGCGTCGCGCGCACGGACGTCCGGTCTTTTTTTCTCAGAGCGCGTAATCTGGAGGCCGTTGGGGGTACTGACGTCCGATGGGACCCACGAGCACGCTCGAAACCGCCGCTGCCGGGCCCCCGGCAGCTGATGAGCGCGCGCTCGTCGACCGGGCGCGTGCTGGAGAGATGCAGGCGTGGGCCTCTCTGTACAGGCTCCACTTCGGCGCAATCGCCCGACACGTTCGGTTTCTGACGAACGACGCGAACCTGACCGAGGAGCTGGTCCAAGAGTCCTTCGCCCGGGCACTGGTCAAGCTGCCCTCATTCGACGGACGTGCGACGCTATCGACGTGGCTGCATGGAATCGCGCTCAACGTCGTCCGCGGCCACTGGCGTGCCCGGCGAAACACCGAGACGGCACACGAGCGCTTGCGACGAATGCACGTCGCCACCGACGCGGGCACGGACGCCCGACTCGATCAAGTCCACCTGAGCCGAAAAAAGACCGAGGCGGTCTACGCGGTCCTCGAGACGCTGCCCGAACACCTGCGCGAGGCCTTCGTGCTGCGTGACCTTCAGGGACAGAGTCCAGCCGAAGCCGCGGCTGCGCTCGGCATCAGTCCAGGCAACCTCTCCGTCCGGGCCTCGCGCGCCCGCGACCGCATTCGCAAGGAGCTCGAGCAGATGGGGTGGCTGCCCCCGCGGAGGGGCGCATGAGCAACGACGCCGACTTCGAGTCCCTGCTCGACGCAGTCGCCGAGCACGTCGACCTCGACCATGCCGACGACCCCCCGCTGCCGGACTTTCTCGCCGTGGTCCAGCGCGCACATGAACTCGACGCGGACGTCATCGCAACCGACGCGGTAGACGAGGTCTCGACCTACGCACCGATCGTGTCGCTGCAGCATGCCGCTCGACTGCGGGCCGCCAAGGACGACCCCGATCTCGATGCTCTCGTGGATGACGTTCGTGGGTACGTCGATCATGCGCTGGCGACCGAAGCGGGGACCGGCGCCGAGCCGGCGCCGCGTCGGGGCTGGATCGTCGCGCTCGCCGCCATGCTGCTGGCCAGCGTGGGGCTGGCCGCGCTGCTGGCGTCGATGGAAGGAGGGGTCGCGGCGACCGAAGATCCCGATGGACTCAACGCAGCGATGGACGCACCCGATGGCGTCACGCCCGAGCGGGTCGTCGAATCCACACGACCACGCCCGGCGCTGCGGGTGGTGCCCGAGTCCCCGAGTCCGCCCGATCCGGACCCAGACGCGTCTGTGGACGAGTCTTCAGGCACGTCCGTCGACCCACCGACCAAGCGGCGCAAGCGGGCCAAGGGGCCCTCGCGGGCAAAGCGACTCGAGCAGCTCGAGGCGGACGCCAACGCAGCGTGGAAGGCCGGCAAGCTCGACGAAGCGGCCCGCGTGTTCGAGCAGATCACTTCGCTCGATCGTCGCGGCAGCTGGGCGGAGAGCGCCTACGGCGACCTGTTCACGCTCGCTCGCCAGCAGCGGCGCTCGGCCGTGCCGCTGTGGACCGCCTACCTCGAGCGGTTTCCCAACGGGCGGTTTGCCGACGACGCGCGCGCGGGCCTGTGTCGCCGGGCGCCCAAGGGCGAAGCGCTCGCATGCTGGTCCGAGTATCTCGAGGCCATGCCCCAGGGTTCATTCCGCAAGCAGGCCCAGCGGGCCATCGAGGCCGGCCGACGGTCACCGCCAACACCACGGCGAGAGGATTCGACGCCATGAGACGCGTTGCGCTGGTGTTGGCGCTGATGCCCGCGTGCACGACGGACTTTTTCGTCGGCCCGGACCTGTCGGCGACGTCCGGCGGCGCCGACGACGTGCCTGCAGAGACCGACGCTGCCGACCCCAGCACGACCGGCACGCCCCCCCCGGGAACGACCGGGGACTCGACGCCCGAAGACCCCACACAAACGCAGGAGACCGACACGAACGACAGCACCGGCGGCGACGAGGACCCCACCAGGACCGGCAGACCCGATCCCGTGACCGCCGGCGAGGAAGAAACCGGCGGCGAAACGAGCGACGACCCGTGTGCGGTCGAGGATGAAAAGTCCTGCTTCGAGGCGGGCCCCGCCTGCACCTGGGATGGACGCATCTGCACCGGCAATCCCTGCAACGCCGAAGGGGTCAAAGCGTGCCAAGCCTTCGGCGACGCGTGCCTGTGGACGGGCAAGGCCTGCATCGAGAATCCGTGCGGGTCCGACGAATGCTCCGACCTTCCCGTCGACGACTGCATCGGAACCCCGGGCTGCGTCGCCGTCGAGGAGTTCTGCGCGCTCGAGCTGTGCGTGCCATGCGAAGAGGTCTTCGACTTGAAGCTGTGCAACGCGCTGCCGCTGTGCGAATACAATGAGCTCGAAGAGGCCTGCATGGGCTGACGCGTCTTTGTCCCAATGCCGATCGCCGCGCCATTGCTGCTGGCCGCTCTCGTCGCGTCCGCCCCCGCGACCGACGGCGAGACCGCGCCGATCGAACTGCTCGCCCTCGACATCGAAGGCGTGGACGCCGACGCGCTCGCAGACGCCCTGGACACCCGCCTTCCCGGCCGGCGACGCGTCCCCGCCGGCGATCCGCGCGACCGCGACGGGGTGGACTCGTGGGGCTACGTCCTGCTTCGCCCCGATGCGCAAGGCTGGTCGCTTGCGCTGATCCTTGCCGACGGTCGCGGCTACTACCGCACGATTCCGCGTCGGGAGGGCGGCACCGACGCGAGGCTGGTGGCGACCACGCTCGCCAACCTCATCGCGAGCGTCGAGGAGGACACGGTCCCCGCCGACGCGGTCGACGTGACGCCCCCCGACGTCGAGACCGCGCCGGAGTCAGCGCCACTGCCCGAGCCCGCACCCGAGCCCGCGCCCCCCCACGAGCCGGACACCGAGCCCACGCCCGAACCGGACCCCGCGGCCCTGGGCATCACGGTGGCGGGGTGGGTGAGCGGTGGCTTCGGCCCGCCTACGCCGACCTCACTCAACGGTGGAGCCGCGTCGCTCGCGGTGCACTACGCGGGTCGGCGAGCCGTCGTTGGCGGACAGCTTCGAGCGCTCGGGCGAACCCGGGACGCGTTCGGGCTCGTGCGACTGCGGGCCGCCGTGACCGGTGGCGCTCGATGGACCACGGCCAGGTTCGACATCACCGCGGAGGGCGGGATGAGCCTGGAACCGTGGTTCGTTCGCCAAGCAGGCAGCCGCGAGCCACTTCGCGTCGGCGCCCAAAGCCAGCGGACCGCCGTCGCGATCGGTGGCCTCGCCTCGGTGACCGCCGGGCTTCGCATCGACGCCGGCCCCAAGACCGCGCTGCGGATCGGGCCCCAGATCGAGGTCGCCGGTTCAGCCGTACCCGGCAGCGGCGTCGCCCGCGTCCGCCAGGACACGAACGAAGGCCCCCGCACCCTGTTCCGGGTCGGAGGCCTCGAGTTGAGCGCCGGGGTTGCGCTCACGCTTTGGCGACCGCTCAGCGGCGGGCGATGACGTCCTTGCCGAAGTAGGGACGAAGCGCCTCGGGCACCTTCACCGTACCGTCCTCCTGCTGGTGGTTTTCCAGAATCGCGAGGATGGTGCGGGTGTTGGCGATCGCAGTCCCGTTGAGCATGTGCACGAAGCGGTTCTTGCTCTTGGCCTTCTTGCCCGCGGGCGCCGGCGACTCCGCGCGATAGCGGATCCGGAGGCGCCGGGCTTGGTAGTCGGTGCAATTCGAGGTGCTGGTGACCTCGCCGTATTCCCCGCGACCGGGCATCCACGCCTCGATGTCGTACTTGCGGTACGCAGGGCCGCCGAGGTCACCGCTGGCGATGTCGAGGACGCGGTAGGGCAGCTCGAGCCCCTGGAAGATCTCCTCTTCGATGTCTCGCATGCGCTGATGCATCGCTTCGGACACTTCGAGATCGCCCTCGACGAACGCGAACAGCTCGACCTTGGTGAACTGGTGCACGCGGTACAGACCGCGCGACTCCTTGCCGGCCGCGCCCGCCTCGGTGCGGAAGCAGTGGGACAAGCCCGCGACGAGCAGAGGAAGCTGCTCCTGTTCGAGGATCGAGTCTGCCACCATGCCGCCGAGCGTGATCTCGGCCGTACCGACCAGGCATAGGTCCGAGTCGGCAATGCTGTAGACCTGCGTGGACTCGCCCCGCGGGTTGAAACCGAGGCCCTGTAGGATGTCGACACGCGCGAGATCCGGCGTGACGTGCAGCGTGAAGCCATGCTTGGCCGCGACGTCGAGTGCGTAGCGCTGCAGCGCCAGATCGAGCAGCACCGCATCGTTCTTGAGGTAGTAAAACTTCGCCCCGGCGACCTTCGCCCCGGCGGCAAAGTCGACGAGCTCGAGGTCCTCGGCGATGGTGAGGTGATCGCGGGGGTCGAAGCCCTCGGCCGCGAAGTCCCGTGGCGTGCCCCACGTGTGCATCGTGTCGTGGTCGTCGTCGGTGTGACCACGCGGTGCATCAGGGTGCGTAAGGTTGGGTAGCCTGGCCCACGCCTCGTCGCGTGCGTGCATCGCCGCCTCGGCCTCGACCTTGATGTGCTTCTCCTTGTCGCGCAGCGCTCGGCCGGCTTCGACCAGCGGCGCGCGTGCGGCCCCCTGCTCGTCTTTGGGCAGCTTGCCCACGGCCTTCATCGCCTGCGAGTTCTCGTTCATCTCGCGGCGCACCGACTCCTCGTCCTGCAACAGGCCCCGGTACGTCTCGTCGAGCTCGACCAGTCGCTTCACGGACGCAGACGCCCAGTCGCCCTCGGTAAGGTCCTCGAACACCCGCACGCCGCGGTCATTGAGGGTGGCGATCAGCAGCTCTGGCTCGGTGCGCAACAGTTTGATGTCGAGCATGGGGGCTGAAGGTAGCGCCATCGCGCGGCCTCGCGTCCGATTTCTTGGCGCGGAGATTACACACTGCTACGTGTGAGTTCACCGAGCACATCAACCGCCCTTGCTCGGCCTGGAGGCCGCCCATGTCTGTCCGATCCCTCGCGTTTACCACCGCCCTGGCGGTGTTCGGCTCGACCCTCTTGTCGCCGACGGCGAGCTCCGGCGCAGACCTGCGGGCCGACACGGCTCGGCAGATACCGGACGTCGCGCGGCCCGAGATGCGGGTCGTGCCGACGGTCGCCGCCCCGCCGACCGCATGGCAGACGCGGATCGAAAGCCGACTCGACGCGCTCGCGCGCAGCCGGGACGTCGTCGTTCCCCAGGCACCCGCGGCGACGGCTCATGACGCGCTGCGCACCAAGCTCGACGTGCTCACCCAAACCCTCGCGACGGCGGCCGACGTCGGCATCGCGGTCAAAGACCTTCGAACGGGTGCCGTCGTGTTCGAGCACGATGCCGGGCAGCCGCTCAACCCGGCTAGCAACCACAAGCTGCTCACCGCCACCGCCGCGGTCACCCTGCTCGGCGACGACTTCCGCTTCGAGACCCGCGTCGTCCGAACCGGCAACACGCTGTATCTCGTCGGGGGCGGCGACCCCTCGCTTCAGGTCGAAGACCTACGGGCGCTCGCGGAGGACGTCGACACCGATGGCGTGACCGCTCTGGTCATCGACGACACGATGTTCTCCGCGCGCACGTTCGGTCCCGGCTACGATGACGGCGGACCGGGGTTCAGCTACATGGCGCCCAGCGGTGCCCTCTCGCTGCAGTACAACACCGTGGTCGTTCGCGCCGGATCCACGGGGGTGAGCGTACAGCCGCCCTGCGACCACCTCCGCGTCGAACAGGGCCGCCCCCGAGGCCCGGTGCATGTCTCGACCCACGCCGACGGCGAGCACACGGTCGTCCGCGTCGAGGGACGAACGTCGAGCCCGGTACAGATCCGCCGCCGAATCACCGACCCCGGGCGCTTTGCCGCCTCCACCTTCGCCCGCCTCGCCGGGCTCGAGGTCCGAATCCGTCGTGGACGCGCCCCGGCCGACGCCCCCGTGGTCGCGCGCCACGAAAGCGCGCCGCTGCCCGAGGTCCTCGGCTCGGCGCTGAAGTTTTCGAACAACTTCACGACGGAGCAGGTTCTTCGCACGCTGGGCCACTTCGCCAGCGACGCGCCTGGCGACTGGCGAAACGGCTCGGCGGTGCTCCGCCGCTTCTGGGACGCCGTCGGCCAAGACCCCGCTGCGCTCACGTTCGAGAACGCCTCGGGCCTCAGCGTGCACGGTCGCGTCACGCCGCGGGCCCTCGTCGCGCTGGTGAGCCTTTGGACCGAACACGGCGAGGCAGCCGCGGTGATGGACGCGCTGCCCGTCGCCGGACGAGAGGGCACCCTGCGCGGACGACTGCGTGGTAGTGCAGGCCGGGTCCGTGCGAAGACGGGCACCCTGTCGAACGCGACCGGACTCACCGGGGTCATCACCGACCGACGCGGCACGCCGCAGTACGCGTTCTCGGTGCTCGTCGGAAGCCGCCAGGTCGGCCGCGCGAAGCGTTTTCAAGACCGCGTGGTGATGACGCTCCTGCGCGGATGAGGCGTCCAGTTGAGCATGCGCAGCGCGGGCGTGCCCTCGAACCAGTCGAGGATGGAGACGCCCGCGTAGCTCTGCTCGAGCGCAAAGATCGCATCATCGGGCATGCGCAGCGCGTCGGCGAGAATCACCCGCCCCACACCACCGTGCGAGACCACGGCCACCGCCTGCCCGCGATGCGCAGCCTTGAGATCCGCCAGCGCGGCCAGCACCCGCGCCTTCATCTGCGGATAGCTCTCGCCACCGGGGAACTGCATCGTCGTGGGTGCAGTCATCCAGGCGCGATACGCCTCGGGATGCGCGGCCTCGATCTCCTCGTATGTGCGGCCTTCGAACGCCCCAAAGTCGATCTCGGCGAACCGCGGCTCGAGCACGGTCGTGCCGCCAACCACGGCCGCCAGCGCGTCGGCGGTGTCCTTTGCTCGAATCCGCGGACTACTGACGATTGCGGCCACATCGCCGGGGGCGAACGCTGCCGCAGCGGCCTGTGCTTGCGCCCGACCGACATCTCCGAGCCCCACGTCGAGCTTTCCGTAGCAGCGTCCCTGCGCTTTTGCCGACGGCTTGGCATGACGCATCAGCACCACGCGATGGGTCACCCCGGCGGGCAGCGTCGACAAGTCGTTCCACACACCGAGCATCGCGGTCCGTTTTACAGCGCGACGAGCAGCACGAGCGAGCCCAGTTCGCAGGCTTCGGTGGCGGCCCCCATCGTGTCGCCCGTGATGCCCTGCAGACGACGACGGGCGATCCGGGCGAACCATGTCCCGCAGAGGCTGAGCCACAGCAGCTGCGGCAGGACGCCGCCGCCGAGCACGGCGGTCCCGATGCCAACCGCGAGCAGCGATGCGCCGAGCACCTCCACCGCACCGATGTGGTCGGTCAGCGCGCGTCCCAGCGCCTTCCCTTCGGCATGGGCGTAAGGCATGGCGGCACCGAGCAGCACCGACGGCCAGCGGGCGAGCGCTGCGGCAGCGACGATCCCCGCGAGCGCGCCCTCGTCCAAGAGCGCGGCATAGCAGCCGACGCGAATGCTCAGCGCGAGGACCAGTGCAACGGTCCCATACGCCCCGATCGTGGAGTCGTGCATGATGCGGAGCACGTCGGCGCGGGTGAAGCCACCGCCAAAGCCGTCGACGAAGTCCGCGAGCGCATCTTGGTGGAAGGCACCGGTTGCCCGCAGCATCACGGCGGTGGCGATTGCTGCGGCGAGCCAAGCGGGGAGCCAGCGGTCGAGGACCGCGAGCGAGAGGACGGTCAGTCCTCCGACGACGGCCCCCACGAGCGGAAAGCAAAGTGCACCGCGGCCAACCTCCGCGGGTCCGAACTTCGCGGCACCTGGCGCGGGCAAGCGCGTCAAGAACGACAGCGCCGCGAAGAACCGGGTCACGTCGTGGCCCCGTCGACTCCGGCTTGGGCAAACGTGGCCATTTCGGCATGTACCGCACACGCCGCCTGCAGCAGGCTCAGGGCCGCTGCAGCCCCACTGCCCTCACCGAGGCGAAGTTCCAGATCGAGCAGCGGGCGCTGGTCCAGCTCGCGAAGCAGCGTATCGTGACCGGGCTCCGAGGAGCGGTGACCAGCAAAGATCACGTCTCGAACCGCAGGGCGAGCCTGCGCGGCCGCCAGGATGGAGGCGGTACTGATGAAGCCGTCTGCCACCACGGCAACGCGGTGATCCACGGCTGCGTGTGCCGCGGCGGCAAGTGCGACCATCTCGAACCCTCCGACGCGCCGAAGCCAGTCGAGCGGGCCCTTGGCGTCGGCATGGGTCCGCAGCATCGCCTCGACGACCTCGACCTTCTTCATGCGCATCGCGGCGTCGGCCCCCGTCCCGGGTCCGGTCACGGTTTCGGCAGGGCGCCCGAGCAGGGCGGCGGTCAGCGCTGCTGCGGCCGTGGTGTTGCCGATGCCCATCTCGCCCAGTGCCAACACGCGCACGCCCGCCTCCACCGCACGCTTCACGGCAACGACACCCGTCGCCCACGCGATCTCGAACTGCGTCTCGCTCATCGCCGGACCCTCGACCGCGTCCGCCGTACCCGCGGCCACCCGCGCATCGACCAGCGCCGTGCCTTCGACCGGGTCCGGCAGCGGCGGCAGGTCGGCGACACCGACCACGACCACCTCGAGAGATGCGCCCGCGGTTTTGGCCAAAGCGCTCACCGCTGCCCCCCCGGAGACGAAGTTCGCCACCATCTGTCCGGTCACGCTCGAGGGATACGGAGAAACACCGCGATGAACGAACCCATGGTCCCCGGCCGCAACCAGCACCCGAGCGGGCGAGGCCGTGGGCCGAAGCGTACGCTGCAGCCCCGCGAGCCGGCAGGCAACGTCTTCGAGCCGACCGAGGCTGCCCGGTGGTTTCGTCAGCGCGTTCTGGTGCTCGCGCGCTTGCAGGACCCACTGTGGATCGACGGGGAGATCCTCGCCTACTCGAACTTCAGCCTCACCGACTCC
>CAYSPB010000279.1:6358-10543 GCA_964432695.1 uncultured Nannocystaceae bacterium | reverse complement strand
GAGCAGCGCGACCATGTTCCTGGGCCGCAACGCCGAGATGCAGGTACTCGAGCGCGCCTTCGTCTCGACGCGCACGGGTCAGCCGGTCGTCGTCCTCCTCGAGGGGGTCTCGGGCATCGGCAAGAGCGCGCTCGTGCACGAGTTCCTCAAGCAGGTGAGCCGCACCGACGATGCGATCGTGCTCGCCGGCAAGTGCTCCGAGCGCGAGTCGATCCCCTACAAGGCGCTCGACGGCGTGATGGACATGCTCAGCGCCTACCTGCGCTTGCTTCCGGAGCCCGACGTGCGCGCCGTCCTGCCACGCAACGTCGCCGCCATCACCCGCTTGTTCCCGGTCTTGCTCAGCGTCACCGCCATCGCGGCCGCGCCGACCAACATCACGAACGCAACGATGATGCCGCAAGAGGCACGGCGCCGCGGCATCGCGTCACTACGTGAGCTTTTGGGGCGCATCGCCGACCGCAAGCCGCTGGTCATCTACATCGATGACCTGCAGTGGTCGGACCTCGACAGCCTCGTCGTCCTCGAGGCCGTGCTGCGCGACGCCGACGCCCCACCCATGCTGATCGTCGGCAGTTTTCGAGAAGGCGCACCGGAGCGAACGGCCGTGCTGGGCCAGTTTCTCGCCGACCTGCACGCCGTCGAACCCCCCATCGATCTGCGCTCGGTTCGCTTAGGCCCGATGGGCATGGAAGAAGCGCGCGGTCTTGCGCTGCGCATGCTCGGCGGCAACGACACGCTCCACCGGACGCTCGCCGAGGACGTCGCGCGGGAAGCCGAAGGCTCTCCGTTCTTCGTGGCCCAGCTGGTCCGTCATGCTCAGCGAACCCAGCGCGCGTCCACGCCAGGCGTGGAGTACAGCGACAGCGCCGTCAGCCTCGACGACGTCATTCGGCACCGGCTCGCACTGCTCTCCCCCTCTGCGCGTCGTCTGCTCTCGGTGGTGTCCATCGCCGGAGGCCGGCTCGCGCTCGGGATCGCAGCCCGGCTCGCGCACGCAGAAGGCTCGAGCCAGGACGTCATCGCGACCCTGCGCGCCGAGTCCCTCATCCGGACCGACGGCACCACCGACGCCGACACGATCGAGATCTATCACGACCGCATTCGCGAGACGGTGCTACGCGGCCTGGACGAGCGGGCCTCCGCCGAGCTCCACCTCGAAATCGGACGCGCGCTCGCCGAGTCGAGCGAGCCTGATGCCGCCGCGCTCAGTCACCACTTCCGGCAGGCAGGCGAGGACAAGCTCGCTTCGCTGCACACGATCGCCGCCGCCGACCAGGCCGCCGATGCACTGGCCTTCGACCGCGCGGCCGAGCTCTACGAAGCAGCGCTCGAGCTGGGCGCAGTACCGCCCGAGCAGCGACCGGAGCTTCAGGTTCGGCATGCCCGCGCGCTCGCGAGTGCCGGTCGGCAGTACGAGGCGGCCAACACTTTCCTCGCTGCGGCCGAGCACGTCCCCGAAGAGGACCAGCCCACGCTGTTCCTGTCCGCGGCCGAGCTGCTGCTCACCAGTGGCCACGCCAAGGAGGGCCGGGTCGTCCTTCAGCGCGCTTTGTCCTCGTACTCGCTTTCGCTTCCACCTTCGCGAGGACGGGCCATCGCGTCCCTGCTCGCCAACCGCACCGCGCTGGCCTTCCGCGGTCTAGAGCCGAAGCTTCGCAACGAAGCGGACATCGACCCCAACACGCTCGGCAAGCTCGATGCCTGCTGGACGGCCACCCGTGGCCTCATCTACACCGACGGACTCGTCGGCGCCGACTTTCACGCCCGCCACCTGCGCCTCGCGCTGCGAACGGGCGAACGCATGCGAATCTCTCGTGCGCTGGGGTTCGAAGCCCACCTCCTCGCGTCGATCAAGGCGATGGGCAAGCGCGCACGGTGCTTCGATCTGGTCGATCAAGCTGCGGCGCTCGCCGAGGAGACGGGCAGCGACTACGCCCGCGGCATGGTCGAGCAGGCACGCGGCCACGTTCACATGATGCTCGGAGAGTGGAACGACGCCGCGATGCTGCTCGACCAGGCCGTCGAGACCTTCCGCCGCCGCACCACCACGACCGCCCAGGAGATCGGCTACTGCGAGAGCCACGCCGCGATCTGCCTGCAGTTCATGGGGCGTGCGCGCGACCTCGCCCCGCGAGCCCACGACCTCCTGCGAGAGTCCACACGCCGCACGCACCCGTACGCGCAAGGCTTCGCGCGCGGCATGCTGGGGCACCTCGTATATCTCGTCGACGACCGCGTTGAAGACGCACAAGAGCAGCTCGAGCTGTATCGGGAGCAAGCGCCCTGGGGCTTTCAGGCGCACATCCAAAACTACGTGTCGCAGACCACTGCGCTCATGCGCTACCGCGGCGAGGTCGAGCAGGCATGGGAGATCGTCGAAGCGCGCGCCGCTGAGCTTGCCGGGTTCGACCTGATGCGCGCGCCCTTTCCCCGCGCCGAACACATGTTCTGGATGGGACAAAACGCGCTCGCCATGGCGCTGCGCACCCAGGATCCGGCGCCGTTCCTCAAGCGTGCCGCCGCCAGCGCCCGCAAGCTCCTCGCCATGGATACGCCCTACCGGCGGGCATACGGGCACCTCACCCTCGCCAACGTGCATCAGCAGCGAGGAGAGGCGGAACCGTGCGTTGGACACCTCCGGCACGCCATCGAAGGATTCGGCGCCCACGGCATGCGCAACTTCGTCGCGGTCTGCTCGTCTGTCCTTTCGAAACAGGTCGGCGGTAGCGAGGGAGACCAGCTCGCGGCCACGGCTCGTTCTTTCATCGAGTCCGAATCCATCGCGGCGCCGGATAAGCTCTTCGAGATGATGTCCCCAGGGGCTGCGGACACGGTCTAGCAGCGGCCGCCCCGGGGAGACGCCTGCCGCACGGACGCAACGCCATGTTCCACAAGCCCCAGCGCCCCCCACAATCCGACCTCGAACGCGCAGCACAGGACCTCGCGTCCGGAAAAGACGCGCGGAGTTCGGTGCGAACGCTCGCGCAGCAGGCAGGTCTCACGGACGCGAACGTCGACGCGGCCGAGACCGACCCCTCGCAGGGTGTGGGGACGCTCGACGGGCGCGTCGTCGTCCTCGCGCTGCCCAAGGGCGACGTGAAGCGCTTGCTTCCCATGGGGCTGGAGCTTGCGCCGCAGCCGCTCACGTTCCCCGACAAGCATCCGGTGTTCGTCATGTTCAACCACGACCACTTCGAGGCGTGGTTTGGGGACATGGACTACAACGAAGTGATGATCGGCGTGCCGTATGTGCAGCGGTGCGCCCCGCACGTGGCGCATCGCGGGCCCTTCGTCTACATGCCGCGGCTGTACCTGGACGCGACCGCGCCCAAGGTGCTCGGCAACCTGCTGTACGGGTTCGAAAAGCAGATGGGCGACATCGAGAACGGCGAACGCACGTATTCGGTCCGTGCCCCCGCGGACGGAACGCTGGTTGCGCACGCCACCTTTTCGGCGGCAGGGCCCGAGGGGCCGCCTTCGGCGACGCCAAACTTCCATGAGGTCCGTCGTATCTTCGACATGCCCACGATCTCCCAGGCGCTGCGCATCGTCGACGAAGACGCGTTCGAAGAAGATGACTTCGTCAGCCCGTTCCTGGGGTGCACGATCACGTACGACCTCTCGGACGCCCACGCGAAGATCCAGCCGCTTACGGCGACCGTGGAGTTCACCGATGCACTCACCCCGGCGGGGCTCCCCACAGGCCCAATCGATGTTCCCAGCCTCGACACGGAGATTCTTGGCGCGTTTCGAATGAAGGTGAACCAGGTCGTATCGCTGCCGACCGCCTGCGACACCGTCACCTACCAGACGCCCTCTCCTCCCCCGAAGCGTCGCGTGGCCGTCCTCGGCGGTGGACCGGCTGCGCTGGCCACCGCTTACTACCTCGCGCGCCAAGTCGACCGATACGAGGTGGAGCTCTTCACCCTCGGCTGGCGCCTGGGCGGCAAGTGTGCGGCCGGTCGCAACGAAGACTACGGCAACCGCATCGAAGAACACGGCCTACACGCGTTCGTGGGCTTCTATGAGAACGCCTTCCGCACGATGCGGGACGTCTACGCGGACGCGGGTTTGCCGATCGCCGTCGGAACCCCACCCTACGACTACGCAGCCGGCGAGGGCCCCGTGGCGGGAGGCTTCGTCGGCTGCCCCGACGTCGGCGTATTCGATCGCTTCAACGAC
>CAYSPB010000279.1:0-6258 GCA_964432695.1 uncultured Nannocystaceae bacterium | reverse complement strand
GGCGGGAGGCTTCGTCGGCTGCCCCGACGTCGGCGTATTCGATCGCTTCAACGACCAGTGGCGCTACTTCGCCACGCCGCAGGCGTTCAACGGCGAGGTGCCCGGCGAGATCCCCGAAGGCGGCGAAGACCCCAAGCCGAACCTGTGCACCGCGGTCTGCGGGGCGCTTCGCCAGATCGCGCAGGACACCGGCCGCTTGCTCGGCGTTGAGCACACGAATCGGGTTGCCGCGCTCGAGGCCGAGAAGGAGGAGCAGGGATTTTGGGCCAGCCTCGTCGAAGACGTGAAGGACTTCGTCGACGTCGAGACTCGTGGCGTTCGAGAAGCCCTCGAAGACCTCGTCGAGTACGTGGAGCGACTCGCCATCGACGCCGTCGCCCGCGAGATCCAATGCGGCAGCATGCTTTTCAAGGGCATCGCTGTTCTGCTCAAGTTCATTCGGGGGGCGCTCAAGAAGATCCTCTCCGAGGAACTCGAAGAGGATCCCGAAGTCTTCTTCATCTGGCAGGGGCTCGACGTCGTGCTCACCGCGATGATCGGGCTGATAGAATCGTGCACCGTCGACTTCGACACGCTCGACGACTACGACCTGCGCGAGTGGCTTCTGGCCAACGGTCTCGACCCACGCAACCGCGACGCCGCCGCGTTCACCCAGGTCTACGAGACGCTCTTTGCTCACGGCGACGAGCTCACGCCCGACCGCCTCGCCGCGGGGGTCGGCCTGCGCTGGTTCGTGCTCGTGGGCTTCCTCTACAAGGGCTACCCCGCGTACTTCTTCAAGTACAGCTGCCCACAAACCATGTGCACTCCGTACTACGCGGCGCTGCGCAAGTTCGGCGCCAAGGTGCACTTCTTCCACCAGGTCACCGACCTGCAGGTCGAGGGCTCGGGGCGCTCACGCCGACTCGCCGGCGTGACGATGCAAGTGCAAGCCACGGTGAAGGATGGCGGTACGTACGACCCGTTCGTCCATGTCGAGGGCAACCCACCCGAACAACCCGCATGGCCCGACCGCCCGAACTTCGACCAGCTCGAGCAGGGCGACGCCCTGCGCGAGGGCAACATCAACCTCGAGAACCCATGGTCGGGCTGGGAGGGCGTCGACACCAAGGAGTTACTCGCCGGTCGCGATTTCGACGACTGCGTGCTGGGCATCCCGATCTCGGTCTTTCCCAAGATCGCCACGCAGCTCACCGATACGACCAAGCCCCAGTCCGCGCCGGCGTGGGCCCGCATGGTCTCGGGCATGTCGGTAGTTCGCACGATCTCGACCCAACTGTGGTTCCAGCAGCCCTTGAGCGCGCTGAGCAAGAACAGCTACGGCATGCTGACCTCGTTTGCGCAGCCCGAGCCCAGTCTGGGCAACTTCACGCACCTGTTGGCGTGGGAGCCC
The DNA here is from genome assembly GCA_964432695.1 of uncultured Nannocystaceae bacterium. GTDB lineage: Bacteria > Myxococcota_A > Polyangia > Nannocystales > Nannocystaceae > CAJXVA01. Next base: position 4,865 of record CAYSPB010000279.1, on the reverse strand, counting down.
TGCACCACTGACGACGGCGCGAAGAGCCTCGCGTACCACACCGGCTGCCTTCGCTCGATCAGCATCGAGGAGGGATACCCCGACACGGATGCTGGGTATCCCGCACGGGAACAAACGCGATGGCGCGACATGTTCGGCGGCTGGCTACGCGAGCACTTCGAGGGCATGTACGACAGCGTGGTGAACTACGACGTGCTGCTGGACTCGCTCGCGGTCAAGACGCCCGCCGCCGGCGAGGACCGGCTCGCCCAGCAGTACTTCAACATCTCGACGCACCCCTCCGACCACTATGTGCTTGCGCAACCCAAGGCGATCGGGCTGCGTTTGGGCCAGTCGGAGTCGTGGGTGAAGGGCCTGTTCTTGTGCGGCGACTGGACGCGTACGGACCTCAACTGCGGCTGCGTCGAGGCCTCGACCCAGTCGGGCATGTTGGCGGCCCGGGCGATCAGCAACCATCCACGCTACGTCTGGCACCCCGGTTTCTGAGCCGCGAGGTCGGCGGGCCTTTCGCGGGTTCGCATCCACGGGCTCGGCGGCCTGCTTGCAACCGCCGCGGCTTGCCGACGGACGGCCTCAAACAAAAGCGGCGTCTCGAGAGTCGAGACGCCGCTGAAACTTGAGCGCACGCAGTCGCAGGAGAAGTCGCAGAGAAGAAGCGCAGAGAAGTCGCGTGAGCCGGGGTACGTGCGCGAGAGCACCGTCGCAGGTCTGAAGCAGACGGTCAAGAAATTGGCTCAGATGCAGACACGCCTTCTCGCGAGTCAGTGAGTCCCATTTCCGAGACCTCTCCATCGAGCTTCTCGATCGGCGAGGCATCGCTGGACGATGGGGCGCTTCGTCCCGCCGCGTCGGTGGCGGCAGGCTCGGTGTCGCGCGGCGCCGCACCGTGAGCGACCCGGTGCGCATCACACATGCGCTCGATGGGAAGGTCACCATCGCTGCACGGCGGCAGCTTGGTCCCCGCTCGGTAGTGCCACACGCCGGTACATCCCGGGACGATGCACGGCATGATCTCGACGTTGTCAGCCACACGAGAGGCCGAGCCCGCGTGGCCTGCACTACTCGTTTCACGCTCACACGGTCCGCAGAGTCGGATCGGGTCTTCGAACCGGCCAGCCAAGAACGCCTGCAGCTGCGCGCCTCGCTTGTAGGTCCAAGACTTGTCGCAGCCGGGCCGACCGCAGGCGACCGACCGGTCGTCGTGAGTCCGACAAAACTCCCGGCACACCTCGCACATCTGCTTTGCCAGCGGCGTGTCGGCGCTGAGGTCGGTGCTGCCGGTGCCCGCCCACGATCGAAGCTGTGCATCGCGGTCGACCATCACGGGACGGCTGCAGCCGTGCACACGACAAACAGACGGTCGCTCGGTGAGCATCCCGTATTTTTTTTGGCAGAGATCGCATTTTCGACGCGGCGGTCCATCGCTACGGCGCCGGCGCTTGCCCCCCCGCGACTTCGTGTCCCCGCGTCGCTTTGTCCAGGCGCGATGCTTGATCTGAGCCTCGCGTGACCAGGTCCACGTCCGCTTGCAGCCGTCGACCATGCACCGCACCTCGGTCGCCGAGGTCTTTGCACAGGCGGCGCACTCTCGGCGCGGCGGGGACTGGCCATAGGCCGCGACCTGCTCCGCGGCGGTCCAGGTCCAGGTCGTGTTGCAGCCGTCGATCGAACACGGCACCTCGCGGTCGTCGATATGGCTCAGCAGTCCGCCGGCCAGCGCCGCGATGCTGGGGTCGACGGCCGGCGCAGATGCGGGCGCAGGTCCCGGTGCAGGCGATTGCGCGAGACTCGACGCGGCCGAAGCCGTGGTCGCAGGCTTCTTGTTCTTGCCACCACGGCGCCGACGACGACGACGCTTCTTGGGCGCCTCGCCATCGACCGGGGCCGCCTGCGTGGCGGCGCCGTTCGCGGGCGCACCCGCTGTCGGCTGGGGCGACGGCGTCGACGAGGGATCGGACGCGCTGGTGCTGTTCGAATCGGACAAGGGCGCAGGAGTATCACGCGCGACCCCGGCCGCGTCCAGCAAGCGCCCGCGTGACACCACGCGAGGGGACCATCCAAGCCGCGGAATGAGATTCGTCCTATACTGCTTCCGAACTCGGAGACCTCATGCTCGCTCTTCTCATCGGCGCCGGTGTTGCGGCAGGGACGTTCTTCTACGCGAAGAACCAGAAGAAAGCCTCCTCAGGCAAATCCGCGGCTGCCGCTGCGGCGACCGGTGTCGCCGGCTGGGGAGCATCCACGTTGGTGCTGGCCGCGTGGCCCCTCCTTTTGGTCGGGGGCGCAGCAGCCGGCATCTACATGTACACGAAGAAGGGCGGCCAAAAAGCGCTGCCCCCCGCAAGCGAGTAGCGCGGTCCCGGCCGCCGCGGCTCTCCCGCAGCCCCCTCGGTTCACGCCACGAGGGCGACGTAGTAGTAGGTCACCGGCGCAACGAAGAGCAGCGCATCGATGCGGTCGAGCAGACCGCCGTGTCCGGGCAAGATGGTGCCGGAGTCCTTCACGCCGAAGGTGCGCTTGAGCATCGACTCCACCAGGTCGCCGGTTTGGCCCGCGACGCTGCCGAAGATGCCCAGCGGAATGGCGTGACTGAGCGGCAGGTCGGGCAACAGCCACATCGAGCCGACGACGCACGTCGCCAGGCACGAACCGATGACCCCACCGATCGCGCCCTCCCAGCTCTTGCCGGGACTGACGGCGGGATAGAGCTTGCGTTTGCCCCAGGCCCGCCCGAAGAAGTAGGCGACCGTGTCGGAGAAGAACGCCATGCACAGGGCCACCGTCAGCCACTCGGGCCGACCGGAGTCCTTGAGCAGCGGTAGCACCGACATCAGCGCGGGCGCGTACAGCAAGCTGGACAGCGCGACCCCGAAGTGACGCCCTGCGTGCTCGAGCTGGCTGCGTCGCGAGAGCACGACCATGCCCAGTGCCAGTACCGAGAACGCGAGCATCGGCGGCAGGGCGACCCCGGGCGTGTACAGGCTCGGCAGCACCACCACGAGCACGCCGAGCACGGCAGACGTGATGCGAAGACGCAGTGCGGGGTCTTCTTCGGAGACCGGCAGCGCCATGCGGATGAACTCGTCCTGCGCGCCGACCCCGAAAATGACCGCAATCGCCAACACCCCATACGCCGTCGGATCGACGAAGATCGCGAGCAGGACGAACGGCACGATGACCGCCGCCGTCAACAGGCGCTTGAGGGTCTCACCCACGCGGACTCAGTCCATCCCGGCCGCCGAGCGGCCTCCCGAAGCGGCGGGACTCGACTCGACCTGCTCCGAGGTGCGGCCGAACCGACGCTCGCGCTGCGCAAAGTCGTGCAGCGCGGCGAGCAGGTCGCTCTCGTCGAACTCCGGCCACATCTTCTCGGTGAAGTGGAGCTCGGCGTAGGCGGTCTCCCACAAGAAGAAGTTCGAGATGCGGTGCTCGCCGCTGGTCCGGATGAGGAGGTCGAGCTGCGGGAGCATCTTCGATGACGGAAGGTACGACTCGACCGTGTCGACGGTGACGTCCGACGGGTCGAGCGAGCCGTTCATGGCCGCTTGGCACATCTCGCGGCACGCCCGCGCGATCATCTCGCGGCCGCCGTAGCTGAGCGCCAAGCAGAGGACCATGCCCTCGTTGTTGGCGGACGCAGCCATGAGCTCCACCAACGGCTCCCGAACGTGCGGCGGCAGCCGCTCCGTCTCGCCGACGGTGATCAACCGGATTCCGTTGTCGAGAATCTCCTCGCGCTCCTGAATGAGGAAGCGGCGGAGCAGCTCCATGAGGCGGAAGACTTCTTCGGGCGGGCGATCCCAGTTCTGCGAGGAGAACGCGAACAGGGTCAGCGCCGGGATTCCGATGCGACGCGCAGCGCGAACGACGGTGCGCACCGAGTCGGAGCCACGCTCGTGGCCCTCTTCGCGGGGCAGGCCTTGGGCGCGTGCCCATCGACCGTTGCCATCCATGATGACGCCTACGTGACGCGGCAGCGGGGCCGGGGTTACGGCTTCGGTCATGCGACCCACGCGAGATACCACGCGGACCCAGCCCGTGGAAGTCCCGGTACGCGCCGTACAATGGCCAGCGGCCGGCTCCGCTGCGTCAACGGTCCCGTACACCGGACGGACCGCACGGCCGCGGTGGGCATAAACGGGTTCGTGCCCAGGTTGCGCGACCATTCCCCACCGAGACCCCACCCTGCGCGCTTCTCTTGCGCCCCGGTCAGCAACGCCGCTTGCCGCGCTATCCTGGCCTGGAATACCCTGCACCCCCGCGTTCTCGGTGCGCGGTCTCGCGAGGCGAACCCCGCTTCGCACCCTCTGGCACGGCCCCGAGCACGCATCGCTCCGGGACGTCGGCTCGGGGCAATCCGGGCACGGTCAACAGGCATGAGCAGCGCTGACAAACTCGATTCCTTCCTCATCAAGAGCGGTCTGCCGTACGAGCAGATCGCCGACGGGACCTGGGTCCTCCATCCCGAGAGCGCGCGCAACGCGAGCCTCGGGGTCAAGATCGAAGACCCGATCGTTCTATTCTCCATCCAGCTCTTCGACCTGGGCAGCACCGTCGCCGACGGCCACACCGAAGTCTTCCGAACGCTGCTCGAGCTCAACTCGGAGCTGCTGCACGCGAGCTATTCGCTGCAGGGCTCGCAGCTCGTGCTCTCGGGAGCACAGCAGCTGGAGAACCTCGATTTCAACGAGTTTCAGGCCATGGTCGACGACATGTGCATGGCGCTCGACAACCATTATGACAAGATTGCACCGATGGTGCAGACCAAAGGCGCCGTCGGTGCCGAGGAGAGCGCGTAGACATGGGACTGTTTTCACGACTGGGCACGCTGATCCGCTCGAACATCAACGAGCTGATCAACAAGG
>CAYSPB010000278.1:0-10555 GCA_964432695.1 uncultured Nannocystaceae bacterium | reverse complement strand
GTGCTGATCATCCTCAGCTTCTGGCTGACGATCTTCGGCACGTTCCTGACCCGCAGCGGCGTCGTGCAGAGCGTGCACGCCTTTGGCGAAGACCCGCAGCTGGCGTGGACCTTCGGCATCTTCATGGTGATCATTCTCGTCGTCTCGTTCGGCCTGCTGTTCTGGCGCCTGCCGCTGCTGCGCGCCCGGAACGAGCTCGAGAGCGTGCTCAGCCGCGAGTTCGCCTTCCTGCTCAACAACTGGCTGTTCCTGTTGTCGGCGTTCTTCGTCGCGGGCGCGACGATCTACCCCACGCTGCGCGACTGGGCCGGCATCCTCGCCACCGACTACGAAGGCTTCCGTGACTTCGCGTTTGCGGTGGGCATGTTCGACGAGCAGGACTGGATGGCGAACCTCGCCGCCGGTCGTCCGCCGTACGACCGCATCACGATCGGGCCGTCCTTTTACAACAAGTACATGGTGCCCATCGGGCTGGCGCTCATCTTCCTCACCGGGGTGGGTCCGCTCATCGCGTGGCGGAAGTCGAGTACCGAGTCGCTGGTGAAGCAGTTTCTGGCGCCGCTCATCGTCGGCGCCATCACCGGCGTGACCGCGTTCGTGGCTGTGGAGCAGGTGCATCAGGTTCGCCTGGGCGTCGCGGGAACCACCTGCTTTGCACTGTGTGGCTTCACCTTCTGGACCATCGTCCAAGAGTTCTACCGAGGTGTTGCTGTGCGCCGGAAGAACCGGTCGCAGTCGGTGCTCGATGCCCTCATCGGCCTGGTGACCAAGGCGCGTCGTCGCTATGGCGGCTACATCGTCCACCTCGGCGTTGTGCTGATGTTCTTCGGCTGGGCGGGCAACGCCTACAAGATCGAGCGCAAGATCAGCATCAAGCCCGGCGAAATCGTCGAACTCGGTCCGTACGAGATCCGCCACGACGGCGCGACGGCAACCGAAGATTGGCAGAAGGACATGCTCTCGGTGACCTTTACCGTCCTGCAGGACGGAGAGAAGGTCGACGAGCTGACGCCGGCGAAGTGGTGGTACTACCAGAGCCCCGAGATGCCCACGTCGGAGGTCTCGCGGCACATGACCGCCGGTGGTGACGCCTACGTCTCGATCGACGACGTCGACATGACCACGGGCTGGACCCGGGCGAACCTCTACTACAACCCCCTCGTGAACTGGGTGTGGCTCGGGTTCGGCATCATGATCATGGGCGGAATCGTCTGCATCGGAACGCGCAAGACGGAAGGTGCTGCGTGAGTGCAGCATCGGATGCGGCATCCGCATCGGCGCGCGCCGGGATGATGCGTTGGGCGGCGGTGAGCCTGCTCGGTGCGCTCGGACTCGCCGCGTTCCTCTTGTTCGTCGCCGGCGCGACACCCGACGCCGCCACGGCGGGTCTCGTCGTCGGCGCGGGTGCACTCGTCTTCAGCCTCGCCACCATGTTTCGCATGGTGCAGGCACTCGCCAAACCCGGTCAGACGCTCGGCACCAACGAGCGCGACCTGGCAGGCGTCAACCGGGGGCAGCTGCGCGAAGAGAAGCGCCGCCTGCTGCGGGCGATCAACGAGCTCACCTTCGACTTCGAGATGGGCAAGCTGTCCGAGGCTGACTACAAGGACGTGCGTCAGGCCTACGAGCTGCGGGCGGTCGAGGTCATGCGTGAACTCGACGGCGCCAAGCGGGCGCACCCCGAAGTGACCGCGTTACTCGAGGAACGCGGCCTCCACGTTCCTGTCTCCGAGGACGGCGTGGGCGAAGACGCTCCGCCGAAGGTGGGCGACCTCGAGGCAAAGAATGACAGCGACGCCGAGGTGGCCGAGGTTGGCGTCGAGGCGAAGGCGGACGACGAACCCACGGCGGGCACCGTCGACGCCGAGTCCACGCTGATGTGCGGCTCCTGTGGCAACCCGAACGACGCAGACGCGAAGTTCTGTAAGCACTGCGGAAAGGAACTCTCGGCATGACCCTGCGCTTGCTCAAGACGCTCACGCTGGCTGCGGCCGTGCTTTCGCTCCCGGCTTCGGTCGTTGCGGCGCCGCCGGGAATGCCCGACCCGGTCAAGATGTCCGGGATCCCGCGCCCCGACCCCAAGCTCGACGCGGGCACCGTCACGGTGCGCTGCCTGGGTGCCGCGGGCTTCACCGCGCCGTTCGTTGACCACGATGTCGAACTCATCGTGACGGGGACCGATGGCAAGACGACCAAGCTCATCGCCAAGACCCAAGGCCAAGGGCGGGCGACGTTCGAAGGCATCGAGATCGGCGCCACGGCAGTCGCCAGCGCGACGCTCGGGGACGGCACCGTGTCCTCGGCGCAGATTCGTCTGCTTCCGCAGGCCGGGACGGCGGTCATGCTGGTCGAAGGCGCCACAGCTCCGGCGGTCGGCGCTCCGCCGAAGGCATCAGCGCGCCCGGCGGGACCGGATATCCCCGCCCCGGGCAACGCGTTCCCGCTCGAGGGCACCGAGGTGGGCACGTTGACGATCGGCACGTTCGACCTCGAAGCGCGCAAGCCGATCAGCAGCGTCGTCGTCAAGCTGACGATCACGCCGACCGAGGGCAAGGCCATCGTGCGCGAGCTGACCACCGACGCGCGCGGCAAGGCGATCTTCGACAAGCTGGCGCCACCCGACGTGCCCGAGGGCAGCAGCCTCTCTGCCGAGGCGATGCTGGTCGAGGGCGGTGAGCTTCGCAAGAGCAAGCCGTTCACGATGAGCGCCGACAAAGGTATGGCGCTCGTGCTGGCCGAAGGTGCCGACGACTTCGAATCGCGTCCCGCGGGGCAGGGAGGCGCCGCGGCGCAGCCCGCCGCACCCAAGAAGCTCCCCGGCCCTCGGATCCTCCGTACGCTTCCGGCCGGAACGGTCCGAATCACGCTGTGGGACGGCACGGACAAACCGTTGCCCAAGCAGAAGGTGATGGTCGTCAAGAAGACGGCCGCCGGCGGCGTAGACAAGTATCGCGGCGTCACGCAAGCCGATGGCTCGGTCACGATCGCGGACATCCCGGTTCAGCAGGATGCGCTGTACTTCGTCGAGTCGGTCTACAGCAAGGCGCCGTGGCAGAGCTCGTTCTTCGGCATGGACGAGCGCGGCGGCATCGCCGTCGACATGCGCCTGTGGCAAACCACGACCGATCGCAGCGTGGTGCGTTCTGCCGTCCAGTACGACGTCGAGGAGCGGGAGAACGACCTCGCCCAGATCGTTCAGATCTACGAGGTGATGGTCAACGGCGACAAGGCATTCTGGGACCCTGCGCTGGAGATCACGTCCATGGAAGGTTCGAAGGGCTTCGTCGTCCTTCGTCCGGCCGAGGAGTTCCTCGACCACGAAGAAAAGGCTCCGTTTGCGACGCTGCATGGTCCCATCGCGCCCGGTTCGCTCACCAACCTGTCGATCGGTTACCTGCTCGACCACGACGGGACGGTCGAGATCGACTGGGATCCGCCGTTCCAGCTGATCCAGTCGTCGGTGCTGGTGTCCGAGCGGCTCACGCTTTCGGGCAAGAATGAGCAGCTGACCGACCACGCGTCGCCCATCCCGGGCAAGACCGTCTATACGGTCGAGGCGGGGGACTCGCTTCAGTTCACGATGAGCGGCCTGCGCTCTCGGCCAAAGCTGTACAAGCAGGTCGGCTGGGGCGGCGTCGGTGCGTTCGCGGTACTCACCGTTTTCGGGCTGATGCGCAAGCGACCCTCCAAGAAGGACCAGCTGACCGCGCAGCGCGAACGACTTCTTGCCAAGCTGGAGGCAGCGGGCGTCGACTCGCCCGAGGCAGAGCCCCTGCTCGCCGAGCTCGATCGCGTCGTCCGACAGCTCGAGGTCTTGGACAAACAAGCCGCTGCTTAATCCGATGTCCTCCGACGCGCTGCTCAGCCTGCGCGGCATCAGCAAGCACTTCGGTCGCTTGGCGGTGCTGCGCGGCGTCGACCTCGACCTGCATCGGGGGGAAATCGTCGGCCTGATCGGCGCGAACGGGGCTGGCAAGAGCACGCTGCTGTCGATCATCGCGGGCCTTCTGCCCAGCAGTCGCGGCACGCGAACGTTCGATGGGTCGACCGAAGGCGCGGGGTCGCGGACCGAGCGGGCGCGCTTCGCCGTGGTCAGCCATACCGCCCAGACGTATCCGCGCCTGACCGCCACCGAGAACCTCGAGCTGTTTGCGCGGCTTCGGGTTCAGGCGGGGGCTGCCTCGGAACCGGTCGGCACGACGCTCGGTCGCCTCGGGCTCGGCTACGCGGCGGACCGGCAGGCGGGCACGTTCTCACGCGGCATGCTGCAGCGGCTCGCGCTGGCCAGGGCGCTGCTTGGCCGTCCCGAGATGCTGCTGCTCGACGAGCCGTTCACCGCGCTCGATCGCCCGGGTCGTGCTCTGCTCGCCTCGGTGCTCGATGAAGAGCGCACCCGGGGCTCGGCGGTCCTGCTGATCTCGCACGACCTCGAAGCGCTCGTCTCGGTCGCGGACCGCATCGTTCTCCTCGAAGGCGGCGTCATCGCGGGAGCCGTTGCCCGCGAAGATAGGGCCGACGGATTTGCCGAAGGCGTACGCGACCTCGCGGGCAAGATGCCTGCGGTCGGGGCTGCAGAGGCCCATGCGTGACACCGCGCTCACGCTGCCCGGCGCGCGTCGCGGGCCGCATGCTACAACCGTCCTCGGCATGGTGGCGCTGCGTCAGGCGTGGCTGCTTGCGGTCAACGACCTCCGGCAGGAAGCACGAGACCTCGAGCTCGTGTTGACCGCGTCGTTCTTCACCCTCGTGGTGTTGATCATGCTCGGCATGTCGTTCTCCGCGCTGGGCGTGTCTGCGCAGCCGCTGGCGGTGCCGGGCATGCTGTGGCTGTCGGTCGCCTTCGTCGGCGCGTTGACGCTCAGCCGCATCTTCAACCGAGAGCGCGAGTTCGACACGCTGCGCGCGATGCTGGTGGCCCCGGTCGAGCGCGTCTCGATCTACTTGGCCAAGGCGTTCGTCACGTTGGTGATCCTGCTGGGCTGTTGTTGCATCACGGTCCCCGGCCTTGCGCTTCTATTTCCCGCCGCGCAGCCTTTCGCCGACCGGCCGCTGGAAACGGCCGCCCTCGTCGTGATGGGCTGCACCGCGTACGCGGGCGTAGGCACGCTGTTCGCAGCTGGCTTGGCAAGCAGCAGTGGGAAGAACGTCCTGCTCTCGGTCATCTTGTACCCGCTCACGATGCCGTCGCTGTTGTTCGCGCTGGTGGCCACCCGGTCGCTGCTCGAAGGCCACGCGTCGTTCACCACCTATCTTGGCCAGCTCACCGCCACCAACGTGCTCGCGTTCGTGGTTGGAGCCTGGCTGTTCGAGCCCGTGCTGGTCGGCGTCCCGCAGCAGCGCAGCGCTCGTCGAGCCTTGAGGAGGAGACGATGAACAAGATCCTACCGTTCGCGTTCCTGGGCGTTGCCGGGCTGCTCTTCCCGTACAGCGTGCAGCTCATCTTCTTGCAGACACCCATCGAACAGCAGATGGGCACCGTGCAGAAGATCTTCTACTTCCACGTGCCGCTGGCCTGGATCATGATGCTGCTCGCCATCGTTTGTGGCGTGGCCGCAGGCATCCAGCTTCGGCGCGACTCCAAGCGCGCCGAAGCGGTGTCGATCGCTGCTGCGGAGCTCGTGCTCATCACCGGCTTGGGCGTGCTCATCACAGGGCCGATCTGGGGCCATGCGACGTGGGGCAAGCCCTGGACGTGGGACGCCCGCCAGGTGTCCACTGGGCTGCTCTGGCTGGTGTTCGCAGCCTACGTGCTCGTGCGGCACTACGGCGCCGCGGGGTCCGAACGCCTGGCTGCGGGCCTGGCGATCTTCGGGGCCATCGACGTGCCCGTGATCTACTACGCGGTGAAGATCTGGAAAACCACGCACCCGTCGAACGACGTGGCGGGGTCGCTTCCCGCCAGCATGTGGGCCGCGCTGTGGCCCGCACTCATCGCTTTGCTTCTCACGTCGCTGGCCCTGCTCATGATTCGGGTCCGACAGGAGATGACCGACGTGGCGCTCGACGAGGCTTGGATTGGCCTCGAGCAAGACGCCGCCAGCCCCAACCTCGCCGCAGCGACTGGAGACGCATGATGGCCGCGCCCGACGAAGTCCAAACCCCCGCCAACGATGACTACGAACCCGTCGAGGGTCTCGACCAACAGACGGTGCAGTGTGTGCGCGCCTGCGAGTCCGAAGCTGCGGCGAAGACCGCGTCCGACTACGAGCACATCGTTTGGGCCTATGGCGTCATCTGGAGCCTGTTCGTGATCTACGGCGTGTTCTTGTGGCGTCGAGCGTCTCGGCAGTCGAACGAGATCGAAGACCTGCAGCGTCGACTTGCGGGCTCATGACGCTCGCGCACTTCATCTACATCCCCGGCATCTTGATGGTGGGGATCACGATCGGCTTCGTGCTCGGTGGTCGCGCGGCGACGGGAGCCAAGGCCGAGGCCGATGAAAAAGCGCAGCGCCGAGCCGCCCGCGAGGCGCGTCGAGCTGCGCGGGACAAACAGGGCTGAGCGGCGCGGGCAGCGGAGCCCGTCCGTCTCGTGCTAGATCCGGCGGGATGTTCACGCCGGCATATTCGGAAGAGTCGCTCGCCTTGGCCGACACCGCGCGCAAGTTCGCCGCGGAGTCCATCATCCCGGTCGCTGGCGAGTACGACGAGCGAGGCGAGATGCCGCTCGACGTGTTCCGCGCAGCGTGGGAACTGGGCTTGATGAACGTCGAGCTGCCCGAGTCGGTGGGGGGGCTCGACGTCAGCTGCGTGGACGGGTGCCTCATCGCCGAAGAGCTGGCCTATGGCTGCGCGGCGATCGGGACGAGCATCATGTGCAACCACCTCGGCGCGCTGCCGCTGATGATCGCTGGCACGCAGGAGCAGAAAGACACGTGGCTGGGCAAGCTCGTCGAGGAGTTCGGCTTCGTCAGCTACGCCTGCTCGGAGCCCGAGGCCGGCTCCGACGTGGCCTCGATGCGGACCAAGCTCATCCCCGATGGCGACGGCTGGATGCTCAGCGGCCAGAAGCGCTGGATCACCAACGCCCCGCACGCGCTGTTCTTCACGGGGTTTGCCACCGTCGACCCGGCGCTGCGGCACAAGGGCATCACCGGCTTTGTCGTCTCCGCCGACGCGCCAGGCGTGAACGTCGGCAAGAAGGAAAACAAGCTCGGTCAGCGCGCCTCGGTGACCTGCGACGTCATGTTCGACGACGTCAAGCTGGGGCCTGAGAACATCATCGGGGAGGTGGGCAAGGGCTTCCCGATCGCGATGGAGACCTTCGACAAGTCGCGGCCGATGATCGCCGCGCAGTGTGCCGGTCTCATCCGCCGCGCAATGGACGAGTCGTCGCGCTACGCCAAGGAGCGCAAGACGTTCGGCGTACCCATCGCGCAGCACCAGGCGATTCAGTTCATGATCGCTGAGATGGCGATGGCCTACGAGTCTACGCGCCTGCTGTACAGCAAGGCGGCGTGGGAAGTGGACAACGGGATCAAGAGGACCAACACGTCGGCGATCGCCAAGGCGATGGGGGCAGACCAAGCGATGAAGTGCACGACCGACGCGGTGCAGATCTTCGGTGGCTATGGCTACACGAAGGAGTACCCGGTCGAAAAGCTCATGCGTGACGCCAAGCTGATGCAGATCTACGAGGGCACCTCGCAGGTCCAGCGTCTGGTCATCGCCAAGAACATCCTCGTGCGCGGATGAGCTACCAACCGGAGTCTCTGCCGATCGGGGTGTTCGACTCCGGCGTGGGGGGCCTGACGGTCCTTCGCGCGCTGCGAGATGCCCTGCCGCACGAGTCGTTCGTGTATCTGGGCGATACGGCCCGGCTACCCTACGGAACGAAGAGTCCGGCGACCGTGCAGCGTTATGCCAAGCAGGCGGCGCAGGTTCTCGTCGACCGTGGCGTGAAGCTGCTGGTTCTCGCCTGCAACACCGTCTCGGCCGTGGCGGTCGAGCCTCTGCGGGATCACTTCAGGCCGCTGCCGGTCTTGGGTGTGGTCGAGCCGGGGGCCGAGGCTGCTTGCGCCGCGTCGGTCAGCGGAACGATCGTCGTAACGGGGACCGAAGGCACGATTCGCGGTGGCGCCTATGACCGAGCCATTACGAGGCGACGCCCGAGGGCGACGGTGGTGGGTCAGCCCTGTCCTCTGTTCGTCGCGCTGGCCGAAGAAGGCTGGGTGGAGGGGGATGTTCCGACGCTCGCCGCCCGGCGTTACCTCGATACCGCCCTCCGTCGGGCACCGGGAGCCGACTGCGTCGTGCTGGGCTGCACCCATTTTCCGGTGCTCCGGGAGGTCGTGCAGGGGGTCGTCGGACCCTCGGTGACCGTCGTGGACTCGGCTCAGACCACCGCCGCCGCCGTACGGGCTCGTCTGCAGCAAACGTCGCTGGAGCGAAGCGACGATGGTGGTGGTGAGCTGTCACTGCTGGCTACCGATGATGCTGAACGCTTTGCACGCGTCGGGGCCCAGTTCCTCGCGACCGAACTCCGCGCTGCAGACGTGGAATTGGTCGACCTGTGATAGCCTGCCTTCGCTTATGCGGCTTCTCCCCCGGTCCGCGTTTCGTAGCCCCTCGAAGGTTGCGTGCAGCATGGTGCTGGTCGCGAGCATGGTCCCAGCGACCACGCTGACGCTGCCTCGTGCCGCGCAGGCCGCTGCGCCTGCCAGTCCCGAAGAGCTGTATGACCAGGGGCGCAAAGCGTACCGGCTCGGCGACTTCCAGACCGCCGTCGACAAGTGGGAGGAGGCGTGGGAGGCCACTGACAACGGGCTGCTGCTCTACAACATCTCCCTCGCTTATAAAGGCTTGTACACGATCACCAACGACCTCGCGGATCTCCGCCGGGCCCGCGCGATCCTGGACAACTTCATCAAGGTTGCGAAAGCCGACCCCGAGATCGAAGAGGACGACGCGGCCGAGCGACTGGCCGAGCTCGACCAGATGATCGCCGACGCGGAGCAGGCCGAAAGGGAGAACCAGCCCCCGCCCCCAGTGGTCGTGGCGCCTGAAGTGGACGACGCCCCGCGCGAGAAGCTGGGGCCGGACCCCGGCCGAAAGCTGCGGCTCATCGGCATCGGGACCATGGTGGGAGGTGGTGCGATCGCGCTGACCGGCGGCGCGCTGGCGGCCGTGTTTGGCATTCGCGGCGGCGAATTCAGCTCGAATCTTCGTCGGGACAACGCAGCGTTCATCGACAGCGAATGCGAAGACGAGAACGCTGGCACGACCGAGTGTCAGCAGCTGTCGAACAACATCGATACGTGGCGCGAGAACGGCCAGCAGGCGAACCTGCTCACCGTTGCGTTGGGCGCGGGCCTGGGTGGAGCCGGGGTCGTCGCGCTCGTCGCGGGCGGCTTGGTCTTCAACGAGGGCAACAAGCGCACCAAGCAGTGGGAGCGAGGGCTGTCGAATCTGCGCGTCGTGCCCACGCCCGGTGGGCTCACGATCTCCGGCCGTTTCTGAGCCGCACCCATGCGTTCAGCACGGCGCCGTGCCGTGCGAGATCCCCATGCCGTGCGAATGCTCAATGCCCGTGGGACGGGCTCGGCGAGTCGATGCTGCCCGGCGGGTCCGAAAGTGGCGAAAAACGCCCCGTGACGGTCTCGTTGTAAGGGCGGTGGACGGCCGTCGTTGTGCGCCCACGGTGGCCTGTTTTCTCTTCCAAGGCGTGCACACGAACCCATCACGGACCCGGTGCTCCACGTGGCTTCGTTGTGTTATACCCGCGCAGCCCGAATTTACGGGCCTTACGGATGGTGGTTCACACCTCCGTACGGAAACCCGGTACCGAACTCGAGGTACCGGTACGCCAACGCCCCCCTCCGGGCCTGCCTACGTCAAGCACACGCACACGCATGAACCTCAGGCCTGAGAAGGAGCCCACCGTGACTCGCGCTCGTTCGCTCAAGACTCTTTTTGTAACCCTGTCCTCGCTGGCGCCCCTTTCGATGGGCGTGCCCGTCGCCGGACTCGCCGCCGCCGGCGTGCTTCTGCTTGCGCCGCAGACTGCCGAAGCTGCCGAGACTGGCTCCATCAGCGGTGTCGTGACCAACGACAAGACTGGTGAGCGCATGGGCAACGCGCTGGTCGTTCTCCAGTGCAACTGCCTCCAGGGCACCCGTGAAACCCAGACCAACGCCAACGGTCTGTATGCGTTCGCGTCGCTCCCGCCGGGCACCTACACGATTCAGGTCCTCGCCGGGCAAGCCGACGTCTCGAAGGTTACGACCTTGCCGCGGGGCGCGAAGTTTCGCGCAAACTTCAAAGTCGACCCTGCGAACGAGTTCAAGCGAGTCGTCCGCGTCAAGCCGGTCGCCGTCAAGCAGGACACCACCGTCGGCACGACGGTGAGCATGGAGGAGTTCCGCAACATCCCGATCGGTGAATCCGCGGGCCGGGACTTCACCCAGGTCGTCGAAGCGTCGGCCACCGCAACTCGCGACTCGGCGGGCATCTCGCTCGCCGGTACGACCTCGGCCGAGTCGAAGTACACGGTTGAAGGCGCGAACGTGAACAACCCGAGCTTCGGTACGGTCGGTGCGTCGATCGTTCAGGAGTTC
>CAYSPB010000277.1:0-10560 GCA_964432695.1 uncultured Nannocystaceae bacterium | reverse complement strand
AACAGCCTATGCCGAGCCCGAGCTAAGTCGTGCCGCTTCGTGACGCTTCCCACTGGCGATCAGACCGCCGTGGTGGTGGGGGCGCCGGCGAAGGCGATCGAAGCGGCCGTCACCGATGGCGTTCTTGAGCTTGAGCCCGACCTTTCGGCGTCGATCAAATCGGGCAAGGAGTTTGAGGACGCGGTCATGCGCGGGCTTCAAGCCGGCGAGCAGAAGTGAAAGCGGCGCCGCTGCTCCATGCTGACAGCTGACGTTCTGGGACCAGACTCCGAACACACCAGAGCGTCAGCCCAAGATGCGCCGCACCGATGTTCGGCCGCTCGAACTCCTCGAGCGCGCGGTGAATCCGGATGTCCGCGTGCGCCTTGTCGGCATCGAGCGCAAGCTTGATCCACTGCCTCGCCTCCGCGAGCTCGCCGATGTCGAGGCAGTAGGCCGCCGCCTCGATGCAGGCGCGGCCGCTCTCCGTCGTGCGCTCGTTGAGGAGCTGGCGCACCAAGGTACGGTGCTCCTTCTCCGGGTCCTTGTCCTCCTCGCTAGCCACACTCCACCTCCGAGAAGACGCCGCCACGCGGCGGGACCTTGGCGGGGGTGCCGACGCACCTACCCGACGCCGGGACCGCGTTACGCAACCACGCCTCGGTCGCGCGACCGATGACGTCCACCGTCGCTCCGCCGAGCGACTGGAAGTCGATCCCGCGGCGGAGGTTGTTGTTGATCATGAAGCCCCGGCCGTCGCGTCCGTTGGGCTTCAAGGTCGCTTTCCGGCTACACCGCCACGAACTGCGTGGAACGGGCGGATGCGTGGCCCGCCAGGTTGCAGCGCAAACGCGACTGGGCATCGAGCAAGCGCGGGCGACACTACAACGAGCCGTCGTGCGGACGCGTGGCCCCGCCACGGACCGGCTCGACGCCTCATTCGCGCGGTTCGAACTCGCCCACATCGTGGGGAACTCCGAGCACGCCGGATCGCTCGCAAGCGACGCGCTCGACGAGTCGAGCAACGCTGAGCCTCAGAACGGCTTGAAACCGTCGCCGTAGCGGATGCGATTTCCGTCGCCGTCGACCTCATTGATCGACGCGGTGACGAACTCGGGCTTGTCGCCCGCGATTTTCAACGACAGCTGCTGCAGAGGTGCTGCAGGGTCGATTGCCGCGACGACCAGATGCGCAGCAAAGACCTTTCGCGCGCCGTCCTTCGTGTTCACTTCGCGAAAGGCGTACAGCTCGTGCGCCAGCTCGTTCTCCCCCGCGTCGAGCGACTGAAGCGTGAACGGATCCTCCGCATCGAGGCTGTCGACCTCGGCACGGTAGACGATGAACACCGAGGGGCTTGGCGTCTCGAAGAAGCGAAGTGGTGCGGTCGGGTCGAGGCCGACGATGAGCGCGCCCTGGTCACACGGAGCGTACATCACCGCGCCTGCGCTGGGCTCGGACACCACGCGGCTGCCTCCTTCACCGTAGATGAAACGTGCGACGTCTTCGGTGAGTTCGGTGACGGGCTGAAGCCGCTTCGCCGGGTCGGTCGCCAGCACGGCCGTGCCTGCATCACACGAAGTTTCGATCGCGCTCGTGGTCTGTCCGTCGCCGTCGATGTCGATCGCAATACCCGAGCCGAGCAGGTCCCCTTCGTTCAGCGTGACGGCTGGCTTGCCCACGATGACGCGAGGTTCGGCCGTGTAGCGTACCGTGCCTGCGCGTGCCTTCTTGCCTTCGGCACGCACGACGGTGAGTTCCGCCAGGTGCACGGACTCGCTGCGCGTCTGAATGAGGACCTGACCGAACGCGTGGCCGGGACTGGCCACCGTGAGGTCCTCGAGCTTGGCCGACGGCGGCTCACCGTGGCCCTTCGGAATCTGTGGGGCTTGCTCGACCTTGGCCTCACCCGCGGGGCGCACGACTTTGACGTTGGCTGGGTTGTCCTTGGACTGCGCCTTCGTCTCGCCAATGGCCGCGGTCTCGGCTGTTGGTGCGGCGTCCTTGGACGCGCCGCCGCCACACCCAGCGATGAAGTGACCAATCAGGAGGAGAGCGCTCAGGGTCCGCATCAAGCCGCAGAGTACCTACGCGCACCATCGGAAAGAAGGTGCGCCCGTGCGCGCCTCCGTCAGCCGGCAGGAGGCGGGTGTGCGCAGTGCTGTCCGCCCCACGAATCGAGGCACTCCATCCCGGCCGGGCACGTTTCACCGTCCGCGCAGGAGAGCAAGCAGATGCCTGTATCCCCTGGAATGGGGAACGGCTCGTCCCAAACGCATACGGGAACCGCCGTACCACTCTCGGGAGCGACACACGTCGAGTCGTCGCCCAACACGCAGTCTGCGGTACAGGCGGTCCACACGTGGTCCGAATCGTGCGAGGCGCAGCTCCCACCGGGACACACGCCCCCGCCCACGCCCGAACAAGAGCCGTACGGATCCGAGATCGGCTCGGGGACGGTGCAGTCTTCGAAAGACGGGTCACAACCCCCCGAGCTTCCGTAGTCCTCCTCGTAGTCGCCGCTCGAGCTTCCTTCGTAGCAGTCGTGCCCACCGGAGCTTTCTTCGGCAGCATCGTCTCCTGGAGCGTCCTGCGCAGCGTCGACCGACTGAGCGTCGGGGACGTCGGCCGCCTCCGATTGTCGCTCGCTGCCGGTTTCCACCGCGGCGTCACATCCAGCCAACGCAGTCGCCAACGCGACCACGATGAGCTTCGTTGTCTTCATCATGCTCATGACTGTTCGCCCACGATGCGGGTCGTTCAGCGTCGCCAGACTTTTTGACGCATCGGATCATCGCGCCCACGCTCAACGCCGTGTTCGGTGCACTCCTCGGGACGCTCCTGTCCATCGGCGCCGTCGATGTGTCGTGGACGGCCCCGGCCGAGTGTCCGAGCGAGCCGGAGGTCATGGAGTGGCTTCATCGGCGGCTCGCCGCCCATCCTCCGGACCGGCGTGCACCGGTCTCGGTTCGGATCGTCGTCGACGCCGAGACCCACGGCTATGCGCTCCGCATGGAAACCCTGAACGCCACGGAGGAGCGGGTCGGCACACGTACGCTTCGCAGCACCGATTGCCGAGACCTCGCCGACGCAGCAGTCCTCGGTGCTGCGATCGCCATCGCGCCCGGTCTGAACCTCGAGCCAACCGCAACGCCGTTGCCACCTCCCGCGCTGGTTCCCCCGGTGATTCCACCAGCACTCGAGACATCGCCTCCACCCGTCACGCCGACGCGGACCGAGGTGCTGGTGCCGGAGCCTCCGCCCGGTCGCGTGCCGACGCGTCCGCGGTGGCGCGGGGTCACCAGCGCCGAGCTCGGTCTGACCGCGGGACGCCTCGCCATGCCGCGTCCCCACCCTGGCGCACAGCTCGGCCTGGGCGCTCAGCGTCGTCACGTTCGCCTCTTGGCCCGCGCCGAAGGCCAGGGGCCGAGTCGGAACGCGGTTCGTGGTAGCCGCCCGGGCGGCATCTTCGGATCGGTCGGTGCAGGGTTCAGTGCGTGCACGCTGACGGTCTCGGCACCGGCGCGTTTCGTCGGCTGCCTCGGTACGAGCGCGGGGCTCGCTCTTGCACGAGGCCGCAACACCCGGTTCACGACCCACTCGGCGAACTCGGTGTACTGGGGCGTCGACGCGGACCTCGGCGCCGAGCTTGCCGTGCGTCCTCGGCTTGCCATGACTGTTCGCGCCTCCGGTGGGGCCCTGCTCGCGCGCCCGGACTTCGTTCTCGAGGGCGTTGGGCGGGCGTGCTGCACCCGCTGGCACGGAAGCCTGCGTGCCGGTCTGCTCGCAACCTGGGGGCCCCGCTGAGCCCTCAATGCCGAGGAAGTCTGCGGAGGTGAACAACGCCTGCTTGGACCGGACACCCATCATGCGTGGGGTGGACTCTCAGAGCCCGGGCGACCGCGCGGCGTGACGAACCCACGTTCGCGGACATCTACCGAGCGCATCTCGGGTTCGTATGGCGAACCCTGCGGAGTCTGGGCGTACCCGAGACGTACGTAGAAGACGCGACGCACGACGTCTTCGTCGTCTTGCACCGCCGCTGGAACGACTGGGACCGCCACGGCAAGGTGACCTCCCTGCTCTACGGGATCTCCCGTGGCGTCGCTCGCAACCTGCACCGAAGCCAGAGCCGAGCCGAACGGCGGCTCGAGGTCGTGCGAAACAGCGAAAGCGAGCCACCCAACCCCTTTGGCGCCCCACAGCAGCGACTCGACCACGCCGAGGCAGCCCGGCTGCTCGACGAGTTCCTCGAGACGCTCGACCCGGTCAAGCGCGAGGCATTCCGGCTTTGCGCCATCGAAGGACTCACCGCCCGGGAGGCTGCTACCTGCCTCGGCGACAGTCCCAACACCGTCGCAACGCGCGTGAGAAGGGCTCGATTGGCCTTCGAGGCATTCGTCGAGCGGCTCCAACGAGAGGAATCGGCATGACGCCCGAGGAGATCATTCACAGCTATCGCCGCGCCCGAGGGCCCGCGCCTCGGGCCGCTAATCGCGTTGCCGCCCGCCTCGACACCCTTGGACCGCCGCCCAACGTCGCCACACCGCCGGCTGCGGCCTCCAGCACTGCGGTCACCTCGCTCGCTGCGCTCGGCGCCACGTCGGCTGCGGTCGTCGTGGCCCTTGTCGCGGGTGCACCCGACGAGCAGGCACCACGCCCCGGTACGCCAGCGCCAGCCAACGTCCCCACCGCGACCACCAAAGCGCATGTCGCTACGCTGCCCGTCGCCCCCGCGCAAGCGCGTGAAGAGCAGGGGGTCCCCCGGCCAGCGCCGGCACCGCGACCACGCCGAAGATCACGAACGCAGGCGTCCCCTCGTACGAAAGCGCGTCCCGCCACCATCGCCCCGCCCGCGGACTCGCTTCGCGCCGAGATTCAGGCGCTCGGACGAGCCCGCGCCGCCCTGCTGCGCGGCGACGTCGACGATGCGACGCGCCTGCTGCAACGGTACGAGGCCCAGTTCACCGCGCCGAAGCTGGCCGAGGAAGCCGACGCCCTGCGAGCAATGATCACGTGCGCTACGCGAGGGCCCGACCAGGAGCACAGCCGTGCCTTCGATCGCGCGCATCCGCGATCGATGTTCCAGGTCCAAGTCGCGCGTAGCTGCACACCCAAGCCCACCACAACCGGTAAGCACCCGATCACGAACCGTGGGCAGTAACGCTGCGCAAGACCGGTGACCCGCCGCGGTCCTGCCACCACGCGAGCAGTTCGGGCCACAGCGTCTTCTTGGCCTTCTTCGAGACCACCGCACCCACGTGACCGCCGGGCAGGTGCAGGTGTTTGGTGTCATCGGTACCGACCCAGTCGACCATCTTGGCGGCGCCCTTCCACGGCACGATGTTGTCGTGGCCGAAGGTGACGGCGTGCACCGGGCAGCGCACGTTGCTCAGTTCCACGCGATGCCCGCTGAGCGTGAACACGTCATGGATGAGCGCGTTGTCGCGATACAGCCGCTGGATGTACCGCTCGTAGCAGGCGCCAGGGAACGACACGTTGTCGTTGCCCCACCGCTCGATCGCCAAGAAGCCGTCGAGGAACTCCAGCGCGTGGCGACCTCTACGCGCATGGAGACGCAGAAACCGTCCACAGACGCGCCATATACCGGTTCGTCTGCCCACGCCGCCGATGCTGCACCGCATGATTTCTTTGCGCAGGCGCAGCAGTTCTGGGGTCCATTCACCACGTCGATGAGCGACACGATGACCGAGACCATGCACGAGCAGCGCGCCCTCATGGAGCGCGGCCTCGAGGATCTCACCAAGGCGCAAGACGCCAACCTGCGCCGCGCCAAAGAAGCCACTGACGAAATGACCGACATGGTCAAGACGTCGATGAGCTACGGCGGCCAGTTCACCCACGAGTGGATGAACCTCGGCCTCTGCGCAGCCCGCCGCACCTTCGAGGCCTTCTCCGCCAACCGCTAGCCCTCCGCCACCGCCTGTTCGGTGGAGCGGCGCGTCTTCATTTCGGGCGCGACCATGAAACTCGATCAGCTCAAGATCATCATCACCGGTGCCGGCCGCGGCATGGGTGCCCACTTCGCCACCCAGCTCGCCGAAGCAGGCGCCAAAGTGGCCGCCGGCGATGTCGATGTCGACGGCCTCGAAGCCCTGCCGGGCAACATTGCCAAGTGCCGCCTCGACGTCACCAACGAAGCCGAGTGCGATGCGTTCGTCGCATGGGCGCAAGAGGAACTCGGCGGCGTCAACGACCTGGTCAACAACGCCGGTATCATTCGGGACGCGCTGCTGGCGAAGCGAAGCCGCTCCACCGGCGAACTCCAGAGTCTGAGCACCGAGCACTGGAACGCCGTCCTCGCCGTCAACCTGACGGGCGCGATGTTCATGACCCGCGCCTTCGCCCTCAACGCGCTGCAGCGCGAGGTCGGCCCCGGGATGGTGGTGAACATCTCCAGCATTTCGCGGCACTGCAGCCGCGGGCAGAGCAACTACGTCGCGGCCAAGGCTGCGCTCGCCGCCAACACCGTGACCTGGGCCCGCGAGTTCGCCCGCATGCACATCCGCGTGGGCGCCGTCGCGCCGGGCATGATCGAAACGCCGATGACGCAGGGCATGAATCAAAAGGCTCGAGATGCGCTCGTGGCAGGGATCCCAGTGGGTCGGATCGGGACGCCGGCGGACATCTGGTACGCGGTCCGCTTCGTCCTCGAGTGCGACTACTTCAACGCGCGCACGATCAACATCGACGGCGGCGCCTCGATGGGCTGATGGCCAGGTAGACTCAGCGCCGTGGACGAATCCACGCCGCTACGTTTCGATGTGGGGGACGGCGCCGCTTCGGCGACCGTACTTCGCTGGTTGGTGCCCGAGGGCACCTCGGTGAACGCCGGCGATCCGCTCGTCGAGCTCGAATGGGACAAGGCCACGGTCGAGATCCCTGCCCCGCGCGGCGGGATCTTGGTCCGCGTCCAAGCAGCCGAAGGCATAGACGTCGCGCGCGGGGAAACGCTCGCCTGGATCGCCGATGACATCTCGGGCTCGGTGGCGAGCCGGCTCGAGTTCCTCAACATTCGCATGCACGGGCGCTGCCCAGCGTGCGGCGCCCGGATTGCGATCAATGGCCCGTGGCAATCGGTCCGCTGCGGCACGTGCGGGACGAGCACGCCACTTCCCCAGACCGTCTGGACCGAAGCCTTCGACGCCGCCATCCGCAATCAGGAGCACCTGCAGATCGGCACGCGGACGTGGGACCTCATCGTCAGTGCGCAGCGTGGCTCCCCGCAGTGCCACAACTGTGAGACCGAACTCGCTTTCGATCCCGACACACCGCTGCACAGCATTGTGTGCACGACGTGTGGACTCGCCCACGACGCAAAGCCACCCCCGCCGTGGCTCGTCGAGTTCGACCCGCGCATTCTCCGGGTGCTCGGCGACCTCACACCGGTACCCGCCGCCGTCCCCGAGCGGTGCCCGCACTGCAACACGAGCGTGCACCCGCGGACGAATACGCTCGTCCCGCGCTGTTCGAACTGCGGCCGAGACATCGGAACCGCCCAGCGGCCAGCCGTACCGCGACGTTGGTCGGTTGCGCGGGGACCCGCCGCATGAGCAACCGATGCGCGGCATACCTCGACGCGCTGCCCGACGGGTTCGCGTCTTTTCCCGATGCGGAGGGCCTCTTCGATGCGTTCACCCCGATGCTCGACCGACTCGACATCGGGAGCAACACCGCCACGCTTCGCCTCACCCACCCGGCGGGACTGTTTCCCCCGCTGATTCATCGCGCCTATGCCGAGGCCTTTCGCGCGGCGGGGGTGGTCACACGCGCCAACGACGTGACGATCGCCTGCAAGTCGACCGAGTCGACCGCGGCGTTCGAAGTCAGCTACCGGCGCTGAGCTCTTAGTCGTGGGCGGCTCGTCCCACCGGCCTCAGGCATCGAGCAGGCCATATCTCTTCAGCTGGCGGTAGACGGTGCTCCGCGCCACCCCCAGCGCTCGTGCGGCCGCAGACACGTTGCCACCCGCTGCCGAGAGAGCCTCGGCCAACGCCTCTCGCTGACGGCTTCGCATCGTGCCCGAGGGTTCGTGCGCAACCACGACCTGGCAGCGACCGTCGGGAAGCACGAGGTCTTCGGCATCGATGCAGGCGCGTCCTCGACTGAGCACGAGTGCATGGTGCAGCACCATCTTCAGCTCTCGCACGTTGCCCGGCCAGTTGTGCCGACGAAGGCGGACATGGGCTCGCGACGTCAGCCGTAGACGCGGCTCGACCGATTCGGCCTCGGCCAGCTGTTCGAGCAGCACGTTCGCCAGCACGTCGAGATCTCGACGCAAGCGAAGGGGTGGCAGGCTGAGCACGGCGCCGTTGATGCGATAGAAGAGGTCGCGTCGGAATTCGCCCTGCTCGACCAAGGCATCCAGATCTCGGCATGTGGCGCACAGCAGCCGAACGTTGACGTGGCGTAGCTTGGACTCGCCCACGCGGTGATAGCTCCCGCTCTCGAGGAAGCGCAGCAGCAGCACCTGAAGCGCGCGCGGCATCTCGGCGAGTTCGTCGAGGAACAAGGTGCCCCCTGCGGCGGCGGCCACCTTGCCTTCTCGCCCGTTCGGGTCCGCGCCGGTGAAGGCACCGGGCGCGTACCCGAACAGCTCGCTCGCCATGAGCTCGGGCGATACGGCGCCACAGTTGAGCGTCACCATCGGCGCGTTGCGACGGTCGCTGGCGTCGTGAATCGCCCGGGCGAGCAGCTCTTTGCCCGTCCCCGTCTCGGAGTTGATCAATACGGGGAGCGTGGTTTCGGCGATGCGCGATGCATGCACCAACACGGAGCGGAGCGCTCCATCGTTGCCCTCGAGCCGGGAGAACGCTGCGGGGAGCGTGTCGGTCGAGCGTGATGTGCCCCCGCGGGTCGACGCGCGCGGCTCGAGGAAGACCACCGCTGCCCAAAGGTCGTCGCCTGCGCCGAGCACCGGCTCCACGTGCAGCTGCTGATGCGGAAACGTCCGGGCGAGGCGATGCGCGATGGAGGTCGGCAACGCGCCGTCGGCCACCAGCCGCTCGAGGTCCATCCATCGCAGGCCGAGGATCGAGCCCAGACACGCCGAAGGTCCGTCGAGCAGCGCCGTTGCGGCGTCGTTGGCCGCGCGTACCGTGCCGGGGCGCTCCACGACGAAGGCGGGCACGGCACAGCGCGCGAGCATCTGCTGAAGCACGCGCAGGGATGCTGGACCTCGGATCGGCCACCGCTGCAGGCGGAGACGATCCTCGAGCGCGGTCGCGGCCGAGCGTACGGCCACCCCGACGAATTCGTCCGCTCGCTCGACCACGCCGGTCGCATCGAGAACCGCCACGACGTCGCCGGAGGAATCGCGAACCGGGCTCGCGTAGCAGACGAGTCCCTGGTTCGGCCGCGCAAAGTGAGCGTCACCCACCACGGTGACGGGCGCCTTCTCGACCAGGGCCGTACCGATGGCGTTCGTGCCACGAATGGACTCGCACCAGTGGGCGCCTTCGATGAGACGCACCTCGTCGGCCACGGCTTCGAACTGCCCTCCACCGAGGCGGCGTACGACCACGCCCTCGTGGTCGGCCAGCAGCAAGGCGAAGTCGCTGCGCGCGAGCTGTCGGGCAAGGTCGTCGAGGACTTCGTCGCCGGCGGTCAGCAGCGTACGCAGCGAGCGGCGGCGGGCGGCGAGCGAGGCTGCGCGCTCGATGCTCTCGGCGTGACCGCGCCCGGACGGGTCAACACCCAGGTCTCGGGCTCGTTGCCAGGCGCGGGCGACGGTGCCCGGACCGGATCCCGATCCGAGGACCAGCGCGCCATCATCGACCTCCAACACCGATGTCAGTGTACCGCTCCGCCCGCCCAGGTAAACCGGCCCGCAGGGTGTCGCGAAACGCGACAGGTGTCGCTGTCGCGTCGGGGAGGACACCGCGCGACACCCCGAACCGCAACTGCAGCCGGGCCCGCGAGCGCGCGGGTTGGCATCGCGCTTGCTCAACAGCGCCGTGCGTCGAATGACGCGCCCGAACACCCCCCACAAAGCAGGCAGATCGTGGTCTACAGCGCACCCAACACCGAAGGTTCCCTCGTCAACTTCAAGAGCCGCTACGGCAACTTCATCGGCGGCGAATTCGTCGAACCCGTCAAAGGCAACTACTTCGAGAACATCACCCCCGTCACGGGCAAGGCGTTCTGCGAAGTGGCGCGGTCCACCGGGGACGACGTCGAGAAGGCCCTGGACGCTGCCCACGCCGTCGCGCCCGCCTGGGGCAGCACCAGCGTGGCCGAACGCGCCACCGTCCTCATGAAGCTCGCCGACCGCCTCGAGGAAAACCTCGAGCGCTTCGCCGTCGCCGAAAGCTGGGACAACGGCAAGGCGGTTCGGGAAACGCTCGCGGCCGACATGCCGCTGGCGATCGACCACTTCCGCTACTTCGCCGGCTGCATCCGCGCCCAAGAGGGCTCGATGGCCGAGCTCGATGCGAACACGGTCGCCTATCACGTGCGCGAGCCCCTAGGCGTGGTAGGGCAGATCATCCCGTGGAGCTTCCCGCTGCTGATGGCCGCCTGGAAGCTCGCGCCTGCGCTGGCCGCCGGAAACACGGTGGTGAT
>CAYSPB010000276.1:8514-10692 GCA_964432695.1 uncultured Nannocystaceae bacterium | reverse complement strand
CGCGTCGAGCGGGTCGCGCTCGAGGGGGGTTCTGCCGAGCCGGTGGCTGCTGCAAAACCGCGCCGCCGGGCCGAGGAGAGCCTACCTGTGTACGAAGTCGAGCCGCAGACGGCGGGCGCTGGACCCAGTGACGTGCCGCATTCGGATCCCGACGCCGGCTACACGATCGGCGAGCTTCAACCGGCCGAGTACCAGGATGAGCGCCTGTGGAACGACCCCACGGGCCTTGCGAGCGCGCCCGAGCCCGAGTCCGAGGCGTCCAACGACGGCGGTTCGTACCGCCTTGTCGGCAACGAGCTCGTCCAGATGACCACTCCAGGCAAGCCCAAGCCCGCCGACAGGCCGATCCGCGGCAAGAAGGGGCGCTCGATCAAGGCGGAGTACGACGCCGCGATGGCGCTGTTGCGTCGCGGTGAGCACGACGCTGCGGCGGCCGCATTCGCCGACTTCATCGCTGCGCATCCGCGCTCCGACCTCGCCGACAATGCGATGTACTGGAAGGGCGAAGCGGCCTACGACCAGGCCCACTACGCAGATGCGCTGGCTTCGTTCACCGCGGTGGTCGAGCGCTACGCCGGCGGCAACAAGGCCTCGGACGCGCTGCTGAAGATCGGCCTCTGCTACGCGAAGCTGGGCGACGGCGACAACGCCCGTGATGTTCTCAACCGCCTCATCGAGGCCTACCCCGGGGCGTCCGCGAGCGACGTCGCCCGGGTCAAGCTCGCCGAGCTGTCGTCCTGAACGGAGCCGACCCATGACCACCTCTCGAATCATCTTCGTGTTCGCGCTGACCCCGGGCCTGCTGCTCGTCGGTCCGGCGCCTGCGGTCGCGCTCCAACCCGCTGCTCCTGTCACCCAGGACGCATCGCCGTCCGGACCGGCGGTAACGAGCCCAGCGGTTCGCGCCGCGACGGGTGCACCCCCGGCAGGCGCACAGTTCGACCCGAGCACATCGGCCGAGCCCGGCTCGCGCCGTGGATCACGAAACACGACGGCCGACACCGCGTACGGCTCGTCGGCGACGACGGTTGCCCCCGATGGAAGCCTGATCAACGGTCTTCAGATCTACGACCCGAATCTCGCGCCGAACGACCCGGGCTACACCGACAAGACGCCCGACTATCACATCGTGCAGCGCGGCGACACGCTGTGGGACATCTCGGGCTACTACCTCGTCGACCCGTACCTGTGGCCCAAGCTGTGGTCGTGGAACGAGCACGTCACGAACGCACACTGGATCTTTCCGGGCGACCGCATTCGCCTGTACGACCCGCTGCAGGGGCGCCGCAAGGCCGCTGGTCCTTCGCTCGACTACAAGAAGACCTCGCTTCCGCCGGGGCGCGGCGTTGGTACGTACCTGCTCAACCAGGTCGCCTTCGTCGATGCCGCCGACTTCGAGACCTCGATGGCCGTGACCGGAGGCGGCGACGCCAAGGTCATGATGGCCACGCTCGACACGGTCTACATGAGCTACGACTCGGGCAACCCGCCGATCCCCGGCGAGCGGCTCGTCGTCTATTCGCCCACGCGCGAAGTGAAAGACCCCGAGACCCGGAAGGTCGTCGGATACCTGGTCGAGATCATGGGGGAGATCGAGGTCGACTCCGTCGCACGCAAGGCGGCCGAAGGCACGATCATGAAGGCGATCAACCCGGTGGAACGAGGCTATCGCGTCGGTCCGCTGCGTCGGGTGTTCCGTCGCATCGAGGCGACCGATGCCGACCGCTCGGCGTCGGGCTTGGTCATGGCCACGCTCACGGGCACGGGCCCGATGAACGTCAAAATCCGCAAGACGCGGCGCAGCTTGCCCTCGGAGACGCTCGCGGGTGACGAGCAGTTCGTCGTGGTCGACCTGGGCGCGAACGATGGCGTGAAGGTTGGCAACGTGCTCGAGATCGTCCGCAAGGGCGACGAGTACACGCCCAAGCGAGTGTTCAACGTGCCGTACGAGGAAGGCTGGCCACGCCGCGTGATCGGGGCGCTGCTCGTCGTCGAGGTTCAGGAGAACCTCAGCCTGGCCGTATCGGTGTTCTCCCGCCGCGAGATCGAGCAGGGCGACCACGTGGAGCTGCGCGGCCCGGGGTTGGACGACGAGGGCGGCAATGGCTCGGAGCGCAACGGTGCTTCGGGCAACGCGTCGGTCGAACGCGATGACGGCGGCGTCAAAGCCGACGCAGG
>CAYSPB010000276.1:0-8486 GCA_964432695.1 uncultured Nannocystaceae bacterium | reverse complement strand
CTCAACAGCAGCGTGCGCAGGGCGGCGGCAGCAGGCGGGAGCCGGTCGACGCCCAGATGGACGAGCGAGAGCGGTCGCTTGATCGGCGTGCCGGGGTAGGGCACGCGGATGAGCGAGCCCTCCGCGAGGTCGCGTACGACCGCGTGCCTGCTGACGAGCGCCAACCCGATGCACGCCCGGACGTTGCCCTTGACCGCGGCGATCGAGCCCAGCTCCATGACCACGTCGGCATCGGGAAAGACCGCGTCGAGCAGTGCGCGTGAGGTGCTTCGCTGCGGGAACGTCACGAAGCGAGCGCGGGAGACGTCTTGCGGTAGCTCGAAGCCCGGTGCCCGCACCACGATGAGTTGGTCGTTGAACCAGGACTCGCCGCCTTCGTCGACGGTGATGACGGCAATGTCGATGTCACCGGCATGAAGGTTCTCGAGCGCCTCGTCGGTGGATGTCTCCCGCAGCAAGAAGCGAATCCCCGGATGCGCGGTGCGGTACTTCGCGAGCACGGACGGTAGCAAGTACGTACACGCGGTCGCGCCGGCGGCCAGACGCACCTCGCCGTCGCGTAGGCCCTCGATCTCCGCCACCGCGCGCCGGCCCGCTTCCACCGCCGCAAGGGCGGCGCGAGCCTTCGGAAGCAGAGCTTGGCCCGCGGCGGTGACCGAGGCGCCTCGACGGCCCCGGTCGAGCACTCGCGCGCCCAGGTCCGCCTCGAGTCGCGCAATGGCGGCGGACAGCGCGGGCTGGGTGAGATGCAGGCGCTGAGACGCGCGCCGATACGTGCCGGCCTCGACGATCGCGACGAAGTATCGGAGCTCATCAAGCATAAATAGATTTTATCGTACCGGAAAAATGATTCGATTGGCCCCGACGCGTTCGAGCACGCATAACGGAAGACGTGGAGCCTCTGTCTCTCGGTCTTGCCCTCGCTGGTGCCGGTCTCGGCGTGGCTGCGGGTGGTCTGACCTCAGCGGCAGGGTTCGGCGGTGGTCTGGTCATCACGCTGGGGTTGTCGCTCGCTCTCGGGCCGACGCACGCGTTGGCCGTGGGGGCGCCAGCGCTGATGCTGGGGCATACGCACCGGGCGATCACGATGCGCAAGGACTTCGACCGATCGGCGGCGTGGGCCCTGTGCGCCGGGGCCATCCCCGGCTCGATTGCAGGTGCCATGACGTTGGTGGCCCTGCCCACCAGCGCCATCTGGTGGATTTTGTTCACCGCGACCCTGCTGGGCGTCGCGGAGTTCACGGGCAAGATTCCGCGCCGATTCGGGCGGCGCATGTTGGCCCCCGGCGGCGCGGCGATCGGGTGGCTGGCCGCTGCGGCCGGGGTCGGCGGACTCCTGCTGCCCGCCGTGATGCTCGGTGCAGGCCTTTCGGGCACCGCGTTCGTGGCCACCGCCGCGATAGGCTCGGTGTCCGTGTCGGCCGTACGTATCGCGATGTACGGCGGCGCAGGCCTGATGTCCGCACAAACGATGGTGCTCTCGGCCATCGTCGGTGTGGGCGTGCTGGTCGGCAACGCCATCGGGCTGCGCATCTTGACCATCATGACGGCGAAGCGGCAGCGCATCGTCGCGGGCGTCGTGTTGGCCGGGTGTGTGCTGGTCTCCGCGTACGGGGCCGCCACGGCCGGGTCGTAGCCCGGAACGCAACGACCGTCACGCAACGAATGGTGGACCGCGGTCGACGGGGCGTACGTGCTTCACTTCGAGCCCGTCGCTCCCGCCGCCTACGGCCTGACCTGGCCGGGCCCCCTGTTTCTTGCAGGTAGGGTCCCTCGCGGACCGCGCTTGGCCATCGTCGGTGCCCGGGCCGCGCACCGCCGGTTCGTCGCATGCGTCCCTGCGCTCGTACAGGCGGCAGCGGAGTTGGGACACGCTCTCGTCAGCGGAGGTGCGGTCGGCGTGGATGCGGCCGCGCATCGAGCAGCGCTCGCGCTGGGCATCGCTCAGGTCGCGGTCCTGCCGGGACCGCCCGATGCGCTGTATCCCCCCGACCACCGCTCGCTATTCGAAGACATCGTCGTCTCCGGTGGGGCGATCCTATGTCCGCATCCTCCGGGGACGTTGATGTCCAAGGGCATGTTCGCCAGCCGCAATGCTCTCGTGATCCAGCTGTCCGCGGCGGTGGTCGGTGTCCAGGCGGGCGCTCGGTCGGGGACACGAGGCACGCTACGGCTCGCCCTACGAGCGGGATGTCCAACGGCGGGGATCGTCGGCAGTCCCGGTGTCGCCTGGGCGTTGGGTGCCGGTGCGTACTCCCTGGGTCTACCCAAGCCAGACTCGGTTCAGGCACGCGCGGTTGCGTGGCTGCGGGCCGAAGCGCCCCAGCAGCGGTGGCCCGAGCCGCTGCGCTGGGTCGAACGCGTCCTCGTCGAACGAGGGTCTGTGTCCGTCGACGACTTCGAGGACCCGCTCGCGGCCGCTGTGGGGCTGGTGGAGGCCGAGGCGGGAGGGTGGATCGCCGAGGTGGCGCCGGGCCGCTACGTCCGCGCGGGGTGACCGGAAAAAGAATGCGCGGATGGTGGCCTCGACGCGTCGTTCCTTCGACGTGTCCCGATTTTTCAATGATGCAGCGTTTCTCCTCGTGGCTGTGGCCCTGACCTCCGTTCCCGCCTGCGACGAGGCGAGCGGTGACGCTGCTTCAGCGCCATCTCCCGGGCATGCGGAGGCCCTCTCGAAGCTATCGGGGGTTTGGGTCGCCACCGACGACAGCGGTAGCGAAGCCACATTCGCGAACGGACGCTTCAAGCGGACGTTTCCCAAGGCCGACGCGCCACCACAGGAAGGGCCCTTCGAGATCGTCGCGGTGAAGGGCGATACGGTCGAGATTTCCTGGTCGCTGGAGTTGAAGAGCGGAACGGTGATGCGCGCGGACAACAAGCTCATCACGTTCTCGGGGAACGACCAGATCCAGGTCGCGAACGCCACGACCGGGGACGGCGACACCTTCAAGCGCAAGTGAACGGTTCGGTCCGTTCGCCTCGGGGCTCAGCGCTCGAACAGCGGGGCCGGGGTTGGCCGCACGTCGCAGCGACCGAAGCCGCCGCAGGTGCGCAGTCGGCCGTCGGTGACCCGGATTCGCCCGCGGACCGTCCGCCCCTCGCGAAGCTCCAGCACGAAGCTGGACGGCGCGGAGCCGCGCAGTTCGTAGTGCGCCGAGACGCATGCGGTGTTGGGAAGGCCGCTGGGCGTCAATCCCTCCGAGGTGGCGCCACCGCGGTGTCGCGTCCGCATCGGGGTGTCGTCGAGGTGGGCCTGCAGCTGAGCAGACCCCCGAAAACACAGGTGCGGGGAGACGTCGGTACCTCGCCGGCGCACCCGTACGACGGTGGCTTCGTCGGTGACGTAGACCCGCGCATCGAGTGGACGCCCACCGCGCCACCCGACCGCCGGGGCACACGCGGCGCACGCGAGCACGAAACCCAGGCAAGCGCGACGCGCGAGGAGCTTCGACGTCGCGCTGGGTCGCCGATTCAAGCCCGAGGGACCGTTCGCCGACTCAGCCCTCGAGCTGTGCGAGGAACTGATCGACGTCTGGATCATCGGGGCCTTCGTGCTTGGCCTTGCGGGCCCACAGGACGGCCCGCTGTCGGTCCCCGCGGTGCAGGCAGATCTGAGCCTGACGCAAGAACGCCTGGACCCGGCTGATCGGACACGGCCCATCGAGTAGGGTGATCGTCCGCAGCACGCGAGTCGCGACATCCCAAGACTCGAGCACTTCGGCAAGGTCGGCGAGTTCGGCCGCGACTTCTCCGTTGTTCTTGTCGGCGGCGAACGCCTGCTGCAGCAGCTCGAGCTGCCCCGGGGCATCTCCGCGGCCGCCAGCCACCCGCGCTTGGCGGTGGTAGAGCACTGCGACCTCGGGCCCGCGCTTGCCCTTGAGCGAATCCAGAGCGGCCAACAAGACCGCCTCGGCTTGGTCGACGTCTCCAACGGCGAGATACGCGTCGGTGAGCATGACCGATGCGCCAGGGTCTCCGGGCGCAATGGCGAGGATTTGGGTGATCGCATCCATCCCGGTCTCGTGCTCACCGTGGGCGAGTGAGAGCGGGGCCAGGCGCGGCGGCAGCGGCGCGCGTTCGTCGGGGTCGTCCACCTCGCCGGCTTCTTGCGCAAGGATCTTGGTCAGCTCCTTTTCGGCGCCGAGCTCTTCGTAGAGGTCTCGCAGGCGAGCGCGAATGGCTCGATTGTCGGGCTGCTTGCGTCGTGCGTGCTCGAGCCCCGGTCGGGCTTCGGCCGCTTTTCCGACTTTCGCGCATGCATCGGCGAGACGAAGCGCTGCGTCGGCCTGGGCTTCGCCGGTCTCGACGGCGACGAGGCGCGCGTTGAGCTTGGCCGCCATCGCCCAGTTTTCTCCATCGGTGGCCAAGTCTCGGAGCAACCGAAGTGCTTCGGCGTCCTTGCGTTCGCGCTCGATCCACGCGGTGAGTAGCTCCTGTGCCCGCGCCGTGTCGTCGGTCTGCATTGCGAGCTGGCTCAGGCGCAGGGTGGTGGACCGCTCCAGCGCGGAGTCGCCGTCGGTTGCAGCCTGCGAGAGAAGCCGCTCGAGCGCGCCGATCAGCCGCGGCGCGAGGTCGGAAGGATCCGCGGCGTAGGCAGATTCGAGGTCCTGTACCGCACCCACGACGTCGCCGGTTTGAAGGCGGAGGTCGGCACGGGTGCCTTGCAGTTGATGACGGGTAGGCCCGTCGAGGTCGCCACCCTCGAGCAGTTCACCGAGTGCGGTGATGGCCTGCTCGAGCTGTCCCGAGGCCGCGAGCGTGCTCGCGAGGTCGATCGCCAGAGATGGATCGTTGGGGTTGGCGGCCTTCGCCCGGGCAAGCAGGTCGGCCGAGCCTTCGGCATCCATCAGCAGCTCCCGATGGATCGTTGCGGCTTGTCGAAACAAGGTCGCGGCTGTGGCGGGGTCTTCGCTATCTTCGGCGCTCTTGATGACCAGCGCTGCCAGGCCGCGGTAGTCGCCGCTGGCCTCGTAAGCGGACTCGAGCTGGCTTCGCAGCCCCTCGTGCCCGGGCGCTCGCGTGTAGCCGTCCACGAGCGCCTGCAGTCGGGCGTCATCGTCGCCTTGCGCCTGCGCGATCGCGGCGAGCTTCGTTGCGGTGTCGGCTGCCTCGTCGCCGTCCTGCTGCGCGAGAAGCCGTCGCAGGAGGTCGGCGCGGCGGTCGGCCTCGTCGGCGTCGTCGCCGAGCAACTCGAGCACTTCGAGCAGCAGGCCGGTCTCGTCGGGTGCCCAATCGAGCGCGCCCGTCAAGGTCTCTCGCGCATCGGCCTCGGCCCCCGCGGCGTGTTGCCGTCGTGCGAGCGCACGGGCGGCCGCGACCACGCCAGCTGCGTCGCCGGCTCCTTGGGCGTTCATCAGCCGCTCGCGAAGCAGCTCGATCACGTCCTCATCGCGACCTCCACGTTCGAGCGCCTCCATCAGCATGACGTTCGCCTCGGCGTGCTCGGGTTCCTCCATCAGGAGGTTGCGCAGCACGTCGATCGCGTCTTCGGCCCGGCTGCCGTCCGCCAGCAGCGTCTTGGCCAACTCGAGTCGCAGGGCATTGCGCTCCTGCGGGTCTGTCACCGTGTCGACCGTGTCTTCGACGAGTCGCGCCAACTTGTCGAGGTCGCCCAGCTCTCGATAGAGTTCGGCGAGCGGCTTCCACAGGGGGGCCGAGGTCGTGTCCCGCTGGTGCAGGGCCTCGTAGACCTGCAGCGCAAAGCTCAGGTCGTCCGCCTCGCGACCCTCGGCCGCGATGGTCTCGGCAAGCTCGACCAGCGGAGGCAGGTCGGCTCCGGATTCGATCGCCTCGCACAGCCACTTGACGGCGCCGGCCGTGTCGCCGCTAGCTCGGTGGCGTTGTGCAAGGGCCACGAGCGCCCACGAGACGCGCCCGGTGCCTTCGAGCGTGCCCGAGGCGAGGTCGATCGCCCGCATCATGAGAGCTTCGGCGCGGTCGGATTCGCCGGCGGTTTCGGCCAGTTCGACCGCTTCTCGCACGTCTTCGGGGGAGGTGTCCGGGTGCTGGGCGACGCGCTCGAGCGCGACCAGAAGCGTGCTCGGATCCTCGGTCGCGCGGGCGACCCGCTCGTACAGAGCCAGCAGGGTCGGCGGCGCATCGGTCGTGGCCGTGGCGCGGGCGAGGATGCGACAGGCCCGCTCGGGCCGCGGGGTCATCTCCAACGCTTCTTCGAGCACGCGAATACCGTCATCGACGTCTGTGGAGGCGAGATGAACCTCGGCCATGCGGTACAGCGCGTCCGCCCGGGTCTCGGTGGTGTCGGCGCCCAGCTCGGCCAGTTTTTCGAGGTAGGTCATTTGCATCGCCGTGTCGCCGCCGGCACCCGCAATGCGGGCTGCGGCACGCCAGACATCGACTTCGCGCACCCCGAGGCCTTCGGCAGTCTCGAGCAGGCGCTTGGCAGCGTCGGTGTCATTGCGGTCGAACTGGCTTGCTTCGGCCAGCCGCAGCAGCAGCTCGCATCGAACGTAGACGTCGGTGGTGCGCCGGGCCTTGTCGAGCAGCGACTCGACCGCGCTCACGTAGGCTTCGACGTCCCCGGTGGCAACGGCGAGACCGCGCGCTTTGTCGTGGTTCTCGCCGTCGAGCGGGTCCGCGCGAAGCGCCTGCAGTCTGGATGCAAGGGCTGCTTCGGGCTGGTCGAGGTGAGAGGCCTGCAGCTCCGCGAGCTCGCTGAGGACGCCGGCGCGCGCGGGGGCGGTCTCGGCTTGGACGAGTCGAGCTTCGAGGACGCGCTGCAGCAGCTGGTGCTCGCCGCGATCGCGCAGGCGCTGGGCGAGGTGTTCGCCTTCCCCTTCGCGCTCGGCAAGCGCCTCCATGGCGGATTCGATCAGTTCCTGCGCCTGGTCACCGTCGTCGCGAGCTTGCGCGAGGCAGCTGAGTTCGAACAGAACCTCGGTTGCGCCGATCCGTCCGTCGCCGTCGCTGCGCGGGGCGTCGTCGGCCGCAGCCGGACGGCGGCGCGCTTGGATGAGCAGCGTCCTGTACGCCCGCTCGGCTCGCTCGAGTTGGCCAGCATCACGGGCGGTCTCGGCAAGCGTCTGAAGGATGGCCGGGTTGTTTGCGTCCATACCCGACGCGAGCTCGAGCTCGTCGGTGGCGGTTTCGGTATCGCCTTGTGCCTGCGCGACGCGGGCGAGCTCGAGGTGTGCGGCGGCGCGCTGCGCCGAGCGACGACGCCCAAAGGCCCCGATGAGCGCTTCGAGCATGCTCCGAGCTTCATCGAGCCGGCCTGCGACGCGAAGACCCGCCGCAAGTCGGGCCCGAAGGTCGCGGTCGTCTGGAAACTGCGTGTGGGCGCGCTCGAGGATCGGCACGGCATCACCGGGGGTTCCCAGGCGGTCCCGGTAGATGTCCGAGGCCTCGCGCGCGTATGCCAGCAGGACGTCCGGGTCGGAGACATGCTCGGAGGCGACGGTCAGCGTGCGCGCCAGCGGCTCCCAACGCTCGAGGTCGCGGCTGAGCTTGATGAGCAGCTTGCGGACTTCGACGCTCGAGGGCGCTTCTTCGAAGGCAGCCTGCAGCGTCTGGGCCGCGTCGGGGGACGCATCGGCCAAGATCTGCGCGCGGGCGAGGCGAAGCATGATGGGCACGCGACTGCCCGGGTCCGTTTCCTCGAGGCGTCGCCGCAGCACGATGGCGGCCACCGCTGGCTCATCGCGTTGCAGGTGCAGGCGCGCGAGGTGGTCGTATGCTTCGGGGGCGGGCGCGAGTTCCACGACGCGGGTGAGGGCGTCGATCGCTCGGTCGACGTCGCCGAACTCGTCTTGGACCAGATGGGCGAGGTCGGTCCACAGCTCCGCCGCGCGGTTGCCACGGTCGAGGCCTTCGAGCAGCTCGGCTTGGGCGGCGAGCGTCGTCGCGAGGTCTTCGTAACGCCCGCGGTCACCGAGCACTCCGGTGAGCGCTTCGATCGTCTCGGGGTGACCGGGCTGCTCGGCGAGGTTGGCCTGCAGGCTCTGCACGCGTCCGCTCATCTCCTCGACGACGCCGACGAGCGCAGACAGCTGCAGTCGGAGGGCGAGTTTGCGGGTGGGGTCTTCGGTGAGTTCGAGTTCGCGGTTTCGCAGCTCCAAGACCGCAAGGGTGCGGCCTTCGGTTTCACACAGCGTCGCGAGTTCGGTAACGAGCGCGAGGTCGTCGGGTCGCTCGTCGAGCACCTCGCGGAACAGCTCGATCGCACGGCGCCGATCGTCGTGTTCGTTGCACAGTCGTGCCGCGCGTAGGCGCAGCTGGTTGACCGCGTCACGAGGCAGAGGCATCTGCGCGGCGGCGACGAGCGCCTTGATGGCATCGGTGGCGCGGCCGTTGGCGACGTCGAGTGCGACGAGGTGCTCGAGTGCCCACGTGACCACGGTTTGTGGGTCGCGGCGCCCGGCGATGGCCTCGGCCGCAGCCAGCAGGCGGGCAGACTTTCGGTACAGGCGAGCGAGCAGCGTGCGGCGGAACGCCGCGCCGAACGCGTAGTACAGCACGAAGTTCAC
>CAYSPB010000275.1:0-10699 GCA_964432695.1 uncultured Nannocystaceae bacterium | reverse complement strand
AGAGCCTCGCGTCGTCATCAGCGAGCGCAGTCTACTCGGGCGCCGGCGCCCGCGCGACCGCGGTCTTGGTAGCCGCGTTGAGGTGCCCGGGCGCGTCGGAGAACACCCCCGCATCGACCCAAACCGACATCACTCGCTCGGCCGCCGGGACACACAGATCGAGGACATTGTCCTCTCTGTCCTCGCGTTCGAACTCATGGTCCTCGAAGGCGGTCGGATGCGCCGTGCGGCCGCCCGACAGTTCTACAGTGACGGCCTGCAGATCGGCAGCCTCGACGCCCCGCAGCGCATCGGTCCAATACGTTCGAATGCGCTGCGCCCCAGCATCACACGGCGCCTTTCGCTGCTCGGCGGTCACGATCGTGCCGCCCTCGTCGTAGCCGGAAACCGGACCCAGCAAGCCACGCAGCGACTGGCCGGTCTCCGCGTGCAGCGTTCGAATCACCAGCACGTCGGCGGGCGGACGACGGCGCGGGTCGCCGAAGTCTCCGATGAGCAACACCGTTCGGTTTTCGTCCGCCTCGCTCGCGGGCGCGAGCACGGCCTCGGTCGGGAAGGCGCGGGTGCCGTCGGCGAGCACGACCATGAACGCGGAGGGCTGCAGGCTCGCGGGGTCGACCTCGACGGAGAAGACCACCGCGATGCCGTCGAGGTCTCCAAGCGAAGGAGCATCGTCGAGGGCGAAGTGGGCGGAGAGCAGCGCCGGCTCGGGCTGCGCTCGCGCGGGGGCGGTCGGCCGAGACGGAGGGGCGATCTGGACCGGCGGCGCGGACTGGATCCGGCACCCGCCGACGGTGACGGCCACGAGGGCCGCAAGGACAAAGCGCTGCACGAGCTCCGAGCGTACCGCATGAGCGCCAGCGTGCGACTCCTGCTAAGGTCCGCGCCGTGCTCCACCTGGCCCAACCCACCGCTCCGCAGTGGGCCCCGTGGGCCCTGACGCAGCTGGACGAAATCCTGCTCGACCACGCCCACTGCGAGAAGAAGGCCGCCTCCACGGCCATCAACCTCATCTTTCGCTATCAGGACAAGCTGCCGCTGATGGTCCCACTGTCTCGGCTCGCCCGAGAGGAGCTCGCCCACTTCGAGCTGGTTCTCGGGCACGTCCATCGTCGTGGCGGCACGTTCGGCCGTCAGCAGCCCAGCGGCTACGCGGCGCGGCTTATGCAGTGCGTTCGAGCAGAGGAACCCCAGCGCTTGCTCGACACCCTCCTGTGCTGCGCGATGATCGAAGCTCGCAGCTGCGAACGCATGCAGCTCCTCGGCGAAGCCCTCGAGACCGACGGCCGCGATCCCGAGCTCACGGCGCTCTACCAGGGGCTGCTCGCCAGCGAAGCCCGACATCATGCGTCGTACCTCGACCTCATTCGCGCCCTCGAGCTCACCGACGAAGCGGGACTCAAGAGCCGACTGGCTCGGGTCGCGGCACACGAGGCCGAGGTCATCGCCAGCGCGCCTGCCGAAGCACGGCTGCACTCGGGTCACGCCGCGTCGAACAACACCAGCGCATAGCGAGAGCGGTCTCGCGGGTCGACGCGCATGCGAACGCTGCTGCCCGGCTCGAGACGGCACCACTGATCGCCAGGACACGTCTCGACGAACGTCAGGCGCTGCGTCGGCTCGGGCGCGGGCGCCCGGTAGCCACCAACCGCTTCGACGGCGCCAGCGACATCGCGCACCGTGGCTTCGAGCGTGATCGACAGGATGTCGTGCGCGAACGGCTTGTGGTCGCGAACGACGACGACGGCGTCGATTTCATCGCCGTGGGCAAGCGCATCACAGCGCCGACGACGGACGCGATGCAGCGCCCGAGCGTTGAGCAAGCACCCACCCACCGCGACGATGGCAGGCACGGAGAACAACCCGAGGACCAGCGTCTGTGCTGATCCTGGATAGTCCCCCATCATCGCGACGGCCGGTGCGAGCGCGAGACTCAACATGCCGATGACGCCGGCGATGAGCACCCACATTCGGACGGAAGCCTTGAAGTAGGCATCTTCAGTGACGGCACCTTGGATCGTTGCCGCGGTCGTCACCACGCCTGCGACCATCATCCCGGCACCGCTCGCCATCACCACCGCCCACAGCACGGATCGAGGGTGAACAGCCGACGCGATCGTGTCAATCGGCGCGTCCGGATTCGGGGGAGTTGCACGTGGTAGCGTGCCCGACATGGGAGCTCCCGCGACACGCCCCTTCCGCGTCCTCGGCGTCCAACAAATCGCCGTCGGAAGCCTGGACAAAGCACCGCTGCGCACCCTGTGGGTCGATCTGCTCGGCGCAACGCCAGTTGGTGACTATCGCGCCGAGTCGGAGAACGTCGACGAGGACATTCTCGAGGTCGGCGCCGGCCTTGGGCGCTGCGAAATCGACCTGATGATGCCGATCGATCCAGATAAGCGACCGCGGGTGCACGACCCTGCCCTCAACCACGTGGGGCTGTGGATCGACGACCTAAACGCGGCCGTTGCCTGGCTGCAGGAGCGCAAGGTCCGCTTCACCCCAGGCGGCATCCGCAAGGGAGCCGCCGGCTTCGACGTCTGCTTCATTCACCCCAAGGGCAACGACGCCGCGCCCCACGGAGGGTGCGGCGTGCTCATCGAACTCGTGCAGGCTCCCGCCGCCCTCGTCGAGGCATTCGACGCAGCAGCAGCAGCCGCGCGTCCCTAGCAGCCTCTTGTGCAACCCGTCACGCCGCCTCGCTCGTCTTTTGTGCGCGCCCTTCATCCACAGCGGCCTCCCTACGAGACGGGCATGCTCGAGGTCGGCGACGGGCACCTCCTGTCGTACGCCTGCTCAGGCAACCCCGACGGACGGCCCGCCGTGGTCCTGCACGGCGGGCCGGGCGGGGCGAGCGACCCGCGACAGCGGCGGTTCTTCGATCCGTCCGCGTATCGCATCGTTCAGTTCGATCAGCGCGGGTGCGGGCAGAGCACGCCGCACGCCAGCCTCGAACACAACACGACGTGGCACCTCGTCGACGACCTGGAGCGACTGAGAATCCACTTGGGCATCGAGCGGTGGCTCGTTTTCGGCGGGTCGTGGGGCAGCACGCTCGCCCTCGCGTATGCACAATCCCACCCTACGCGAGTACGAGCGATGGTCCTTCGCGGCCTGTTCATGCTGCGCGCCCGCGAGCTGCGGTGGTTCTACCAATCCGGGGCCAGTCACGTGTTTCCCGAAGCGTGGGCCGAGTTCGAGGGACCGATCCCCGCCGACGAGCGCGGCGACATGATCGCGGCCTACCACCGTCGTCTGACCTCCGATGATGCCGCCGTGAGATTGGAAGCCGCGCGCGCTTGGACGATATGGGAAACGCGGACGAGCACCCTGCGCCCGAGCGCAGCATCGGTTCAGCGGGCCTCGCAAGCGGAGTTCGCGACCGCATTCGCGCGCATCGAAGCGCACTACTTCCTGCACCACGGGTTCTTCGAGACCGATGACGCTCTTCTTCGCGGTGTACCCCGTATCCGGCACATCCCCACGACGTTGGTTCAGGGTCGATACGACGTGGTGTGTCCGATGACGAGCGCGTGGGACCTCAAGCGACACTGGCCCGAAGTCCGGCTGGAGATTGTCGACGATGCGGGACACTCGTCCTTCGAACCGGGTATCGTCGAGCGACTGGTCGACGCGACCGACCGGTTCCGCTGAGCGCTGCGCCATGGAGTTCATCGCCGTCAACTTCACCGGGTACTCCCGCGGTGGTCCCGACTCGCTCTACCGCTACCGCGCGGGGTCCCAACTGGGCGTGATCGCCGAGGGCCGCGGTGGTTTCTCCGGCGGGGGCCTGGCCGCCGAGCTCGCGGTCGACCTCTTGCCCCTCGCCCTCTCGGGTCCGGGGTCGGCGGACCCACTGCATCGGTGGAACCTCGCCGGCACGCGCGTGCACGAAGCCATTCGCCGCTCGTCGACCGTGGACCCCTTCTACCGCGGCATGGAAGCGATCTTTGCCGCGGCGCACTTCGACGGCCACCAAATCGTGGTGGGCAACGTGGGACAAAACCGGGTCTATCGGATCCGCGGCGGTGCGATCGCCCAGCTGACCAAAGACCCGCTCGATGACTTTGCGGGAGCCGCGGGTGGCAACGGTGCCCTTCGCCTCGACCTCGTGCGCTTCACCCCGCAGCACGATGACCTGCTGCTGATCTGCACCGCGCGCACCTACCACTCGATCCACAAGTCGCTGCTGCTCGAGATCCTGCTGCAGGATGCGACCGAGCCGGAGGTGTGCGCCCGCGAGATCGCAAACTCCACCTCGGGCGAAGAAGCGGCCGTCGTGGTCGGTCGCGTCGATGGCGGTGGGCGTCGCGGCAGCTCGGGTGCGGCCGTGGTGGTCGAGGACTGAGTCTCAGGCCTCCGTGTGGATCGCCTGCTGGCGAGCACCGAGCAAACCTGCAAAGCTCGGCTCGTGGCGAACCTCTACCCGGAGATCGACCCTCACGCTTCAGGCCTGCTGCGCGTCAGCGACGTGCACGAAATCTACTGGGAAGAGTCCGGCAACCCCACGGGTAAGCCAGTCGTGTTCCTGCACGGCGGCCCCGGTGGCGGAACCGAGCCGAAGCACCGCCGCTTCTTCGATCCAGCCCGCTATCGCATCGTGCTGCTGGACCAGCGCGGCTGCGGTAAGAGTCGCCCGCACGCCTCGCTCGAGCAGAACACGACCTGGGACCTGGTCGAGGACATCGAGCGGCTGCGCGAGCACCTGGGCATCGAACGCTGGCAGGTCTTCGGCGGCTCGTGGGGAAGCACCCTCGCCCTCGCCTATGCGCAGAAGCACCCCGAACGCGTCACCGAGCTCGTGCTTCGCGGCATCTTCACGTTCGCGCAGGACGAGATGGACTGGTTCTACAAGACCGGGACGCGGATGCTGTTCCCCGACGCGTATGACGACTTCCTCGCCGCGATTCCACCGGACGAGCACGACGACATCATCGGCGCCTACCACAAGCGCCTGACCAGCGACGACCCGAAGGTTCGCGCTGCGGCGGCACGCGCGTGGAGCATGTGGGAGTGCCGCGTCGCGACCTTGCTGCCCGACCCCGACCTCGTTCGCCACTGCGACGAGACCGCGTTCACGCTGGCGTTTGCTCGGATCGAGTGCCACTACTTCGTGAACGACGGATTTCTCGAGTCGCAGACGCAGCTGCTCGACAACCTCGACGTCATGCGCCACATCCCCGGCGTCATCGTCCACGGTCGCTACGACGTGATTTGCCCGCCCCGCAACGCGTGGCGACTGCATCGCGCCTGGCCGGAGTCCAAGCTCGTCTTCGTCGATGATGCGGGCCACTCGGCGAACGAACCCGGCATCATGCGCGCGCTCGTCGAGGCGACCGACGCGTTCGCGGACCGCTGAGGATCACCATCCCGCGTACGTCAGCGCCTCGTCGAACACGTCGTCGAACGCCGACACCGCAACGGCGCCGACGCGCGCGAGGCAAGACGCGCCGTCGAACGCCCCCGTGATCGAGAGCCCGACCAGGCTTCCACGCTGGTTGGTGATTGGAGCGCCCGCATCTCCGTGGCAATTCGGGCCCGGCTTCGACGACGGCGCGACCCAGAGCAGCGCATCGTCGCGGTCGAGTACTTTGCCCTCCCAGACCCAGGACTCGCGGGGCTCGCCCTTGACGACGTACAGCCGCGAAATGCTGCGAACCTGCTCTGCGGCTCGCGCGACCTCGAGCGTGGCCGGCTCGACACCGCCAACCGGACCTTCGAGCACGATCGCTGAAACACGCGGGTCCGCGTCGAGCACGACCACGCTTGCGACAGGTGGGACGTCCGCTTCGCTGCCGAAGCCGAGGCTGATGTGTTCCAGCCGGACCTGGTCGGTGCAGCGCGTCGCCACCACGGCCACGTCGGGTGACACCAGCACGGCGCTGCAAAACGGCGTCACCGGAGAGGCCTCGTTGTCGAGCCATCCCCAAGGTTCCAGCGACGTCGCCGGCGGCGGTGTGGTCGGTGGTGTCGGTGGTGTCGGCGTCGGAGCGC
The DNA here is from genome assembly GCA_964432695.1 of uncultured Nannocystaceae bacterium. Taxonomy (GTDB): domain Bacteria; phylum Myxococcota_A; class Polyangia; order Nannocystales; family Nannocystaceae; genus CAJXVA01. Next base: position 4,705 of record CAYSPB010000275.1, on the reverse strand, counting down.
CAGCATCGGAAGGGACCTCCGCCGTCTCAGGCTCAGACTCGCAACCAAGTGTCGAGAGTAAGGACACGAGGGCCACGGAAAAAGCAAGTTCGAATTGGGACAAGCGAGACTTCACCGGAGGAACTCGTCCAGCGCTATTGCACCGCGGGAGGATGCGGATTCCGGTCAGTTCCGTTCCAATCGCCATCTGAAACGGGATCGGCCCTTCGCACCTTCGACGAGCGCTGGACCTCGGCATGGAAGCCGCAGCACTTCGCGTGCGTTCACGTGGTGCCGAGGGCGGAAATATGAATGGGTGCGCGGGGTTATGCTCCGCGACACTCCTCATTCACCATGCATCCGGCACACACGCAGCGCGTCCCTTCGCCCTTGGCATCGCCCGGCCCACCGCCGCTGGCACGGTTGCACGCGGACGTCCGGACGCTCAGGGGTGCAAAGCAGACCATCTGGGGGATGGTCGTGGTGTCCCTCGTAGTCTCGGCAACAGTGTTAGGAAGCGTCGCCGAGGCGCCGATCGGCGTCGTCGTCGGGGCGGTGGCGGCCTGCCTCGCCGTGAGCTTCTTCCTCGTCGGGTTGGGCGTACGCGGCTGGAAAAAGGCTCGCCGCCGGCTGGACGGTGGCCCCTTGCCGCCCAAGCTTGCTGCGGCGATCCTCACGCTCCCTCATCCGATGCCGCAGTCGGTCTTACGCCGGCTCAGCCACGCGCTCGATGCCGTGTACAACCTCGATGCACTCCTCGAACACGCGCCCTACGGCGACGACCTGCCCGACGTCCGGCAGCTTCGACGCGACGCCGTGGCTTGTCTCGAGCACGTCATTCAGCGCTGCGAGGCCCTCGTCGATTTACTCGCGGTGCAGACGAGTCGTCCCGCCGTCCTCGAGGCCCAGCGCGCCGTCAAAGACCAGATCGACGCCAACCTGCACGACCTTCACGCGGCCGTCGATGCGGCCGCGGCCTACGTCGCCGTGTCCGACGCCGACCGAGCCCGCAGCCTAGCCGCGAGCGCTGAGCAGCTGCACCGCATCGCGTCCGGACTCGCCGAACTCTCCCCAAGTCCCACCTCGGCCCAGCCCGCGCTTCCGGCTTAGAGCGCCCCCCTCGCGCAACCGCTAGCGAGCGGGACGCGAGACTTCGAACACAGAGAAGCCTGGGCTTTCCGCGGCCTCGCTGTCCCTCTCCAGCATGACTTCGTATCGCACGTAGCGAGCGAGGAACGCGGGGATCTCGAAGCTCGTGTTTCCGGCGGCCTCGAGCCATGGTCCCTTCTCCGCCTCGGTTTGCTGACAAGGCGCGTCCTCACAGCCATACGCGCGTACGCGAAGCGCTCGCCGACCGCGCTCGAAGAGTTCCCCGATCTCCCCTCCACTCAGCGCACGGTTCCACATCGCAATTTCGTCGAAGTCCGCCTTCGCCTCGAAGTCGTCGTCGTAGCGTCCAATCGTCAGCTCGTCCCCCGCCTGAGGGAGCGAGACGCTTGCATTATTGGACACCGTCGCCTCGACGACACCATCGACGAACAACCGAATGTTCGACCCAGAACTGGCCTCATTCACGACAGCGATATGATGCCACTGCCCATCGGCAATCGGACTCTCGCCACAAAGGGTCGCAGGCGAGGTGCCCTCGCGTCGAAAGTGCGCACCGGCTCGTCCCGTCTCATTTGATGATGAACACGGTGCCGAGTTTGGACCTCGGCACCCCAGCCACATGAGCGCGCCGCTGCCTCGCGTCCCGATATACACCTGATTTGCCGAATGGCCGCTTCCCACATTGCAGTCGTCGTCCGACCGCACCCACAGAGACCAGGTGAACCCTCCGGTGCCCGGCAACGTCATCGGATCCCCCGACTCGAGCTCGCGCGACCAGTGGCTGTCCCCCGACAGGGCGAGCGCCCCCGCGAAGCGCCCTTCCACGAGCGCTGCGGCCTGTCCCCCGCCAGGCTCGAGATCATGAGCGAGACCGGACGCATCGAGCAGCGTGCCGACCTCGTCCATTCGCAGCAGCAACGCGTTGGGCGAGCTCAACGCTCCGGCGCTCAGCCCCCCGCCACCGGGCAACGGTTCCCGGTAGGGCCCTCCTGCCTCCCACAAGAGGTGCCCCCACCACGCCGGTTCCCCGGCATCGAACACTCTCGAACGAAACACACCGGTCTCCCCTTCCAGAAGCACGACTTCTTCCCCCCCCCACACCGTGCCAATGTGTTGCCCTGCCTGAAAGTCACAAGTGGAGCTATCGACAAACAGAGGTTCGCTCGGGGGTGGAAGGTCGTCGACGGGACGCTCCCCACTCTCCGTCCCATCCGGTTCGCCTCCGGTCACTGTGTCGGGCAGAACCCCAGTCTCTCTGCGACCGGTGTCCCCGCGACTCCCGCCCTCGCCCTCGCCCTCGCCCTCTTCAGACGGTACGACGCCCGTCGATCCAGACTCCATCGGCACACAGGTTCCAGACAAGACCGACGCGTGATCGCCGTAGCGGAACCCCGACGCACAGTCCTGGTCTTCGAATGCGCAGACGCCTCGCAATGTGCAAACCCCACCACTGCACTGCTCGTCCTGGAGACATTGAAAGAGATCGGCGCGGGTGCACCCTCCGAACCCGATCGCAGCCAGCGCCAGGCAAACGACGCTCCTTCCTCTGCCTCCTTGTCTCCCCTTCATATCCATCCCACGGCCTCCGCCAATCCGCACTGCGGCCGGCGTGCTCCCACACGGCCGCGCCACTCGGAGTGCGGCACGGTCGCTGAAGACCGCACCACCCCCGCCGTTTCCCCCGTCGCACAGCCTAGGCCGGCGAACCGGAACGCGCCCACAAAAAGCGCGCATTCGTCCGACCCGTAGACCGCCATACAGGCTCGGCCATCGTCGAACGGGAACACGGCATGGCGGCGTCTCCCACGACGCCTCGCATCCCAGGGCGACTGTCTCGCCCTGTCCGCTCAGTCCACATCGAGCTGGGCCAGCACGAACGTGTAGATGAACGCCGTCTCTTCGTATGCCGCGTATCGTCCCGAAGGACCGCCATGGCCGGCGTCAAGGTGCGTCTTGAGGAGAACCGGACCTTCGGAGGTGTTGAGCGTACGCACGCGAGCGGTGAACTTGGCCGGTTCCCAGTAACCCACGCACGGGTCGGACCAACCGGCGAGCAGCAGCATCGCGGGATAGTCCTGGGCAACGATGTTCTCGTACGGAGCGTACGAAGCGATGTAATCGAAGGCTTCGCGCTCGTTCGGATTGCCCCACTCCTCCCACTCCACGACGGTCAGCGGCAGGGTGTCGTCGAGCATGGTGTTGAGAACGTCGACGAACGGCACGTCGGCCACCGCAACGTCGAACAGATCTGCGCGGGCATTGACCACGGCACCGATCAACAGTCCGCCGGCGCTTCCGCCGTAGATCGCCAGCTTCGAGGCGATGCCCTCCTTGCGCAGCGCCTCCCCCACGGCGATGAAGTCGCTGAAGGTGTTCTTCTTGTGCAGGAGCTTTCCGTCTTCGTACCAGGTGCGCCCTTTGTCGGCGCCGCCGCGCACGTGCGCGACGGCGACCCCGACCCCGCGCTCGAGTAAGCTGACGCGCGTACTACTGAACGCAGCCGGGTTGGTAGCCCCGTACGCACCGTAGCCGGTCAGCCACACCGGCACGGCCTTGCCGACGTCCTCCTTGCGGCGCACGAGAGAGACCGGGATCGATGCGCCGTCGGGCGCCTCCACCCAGAGGCGCTCGGTGACGACCGACGCGGGCTCGAAGCCATACACGTCGACCTGCTTTCGCAACGTGGCCGTACGCGTCAGGAGGTCGTAGTCGAACACCGACGACGGCACCCCCATCGAGGTGTACGCGAACCGCAGCACGTCGGTGCGGTAGTCGGGGTTTGCGCTGACCCAGACCGAGTAGACGGGGTCCGGCATCGCGACGACGTGCTCATCGGAGTCGGAGACACGCCGCACCACCAGCTCCCGCAGAGCATCGCGGCGCTGCACGAACACGAGATGGTCGGCAAAAGCCTCGATGTCTTCGATCGTGACCTCCGGACGGCACGGCACCATCGGGACCCACGCACCAGGGTCGTCGATGGACGCGCGCATGACCGCGAAGGTGGGAGCATCGAGGTTGGTCAGCACGAGCAGCGCGTCTTCGTGGTGCGCAACGCTGTACTCGACGTCTTGCCGCCGGGGCGCCACGCATCGGAGCGACGCGGTCGGGTCATTCGCGTCCAGCAGATGCTCTTCGGACGTAACTTGGCTATGCGACCCGATCACGATGAACCGCTCGCTCCGCGTCAGCCGCATCCCGACAAAGAACGCTTCATCGGTGTCCTCGTAGACCAGCACGTCGTCTTTCGGGTCAGTGCCCAGCGCGTGGCGCCACACCTGATACGGACGGTTCGTGTCGTCGAGTCGAAGGTAGAGCAGGGTGGTCCCATCCATCGCCCACAGCACGTCTTCGCCCACGTCCTCGATGACGGTCGGCAACGTCGTGCCCGCGTCGAGGTCCAGCAGATGCAGCGTGTGCCGCTCGTCGCCCGTGCGATCGACGGTGTACGCGGCGAGGTCGTGCGTCTTGCGGATGTCGAGGTCGCCGAGCGAGAAGTAGGCGCTGCCTTCGGCCAGGACGTTCTCGTCGAGGTAGACCTGCTCCTCGCCAGCCTCCGATTCGGGTGCGCCCTCGGCAAGCGGCCGGCGGCAGTTCAGGCCGTAGTCTTTCCCTT
>CAYSPB010000274.1:0-10739 GCA_964432695.1 uncultured Nannocystaceae bacterium | reverse complement strand
GCCCGGCGGTGGCGCACCTTCCGGTCCGCGCAAGCTCGACGTGACGATGCGCGGCGGCAAGGGGACGGCGCGCAAGGGCTCGACGTCGCAGTGCCGCGAGACGCCGAACAAGCCGAAGCCGACCGAGAAGATCAAGCCGCGCTACACCTCGAAGCATCGCAGCTCGGGCATCACGGGGCGGCTCGTCCTGCGGGCGAGCGTCGACAATACGGGCCGCGTGTCGAAGGTCGCCATTGTCGAGTCGCCCGGTACGGCGGTGGAGGGCCCGGCCAAAGACGCGTTCGCACAGTGGCGCTTCGAGCCCGCGACCGTGTGCGGCAAGCCGGTGCGCTCGACCTACACCAAAGCCTGGAACTTCACCTGGGGAGGCTGACCTGAGCGCCGCGGCCACCCTTGCCCTGACGCTGCTCGCAGCACCGACGCCCGAACCGGCGGTGGCGGAGCCAGCTCCCGTGACGCCGCCGGTGCTGGTCGAGGACTCCGCCGCGACGCGTCCCGAAGGCGTCGAACCGCAGGCCGAAGCGCAGGTGCGGCTGGGCGTCGTCATCGACGAAACCGGCGCGGTGACGGAGGTCTCCGTCGTCGAATCGGGAGGGCCAGCCTTCGACGAGGCGGCACGGGCGGCTGCTCGCGACCTTCGCTTCGAGCCGGCGCGTGAAGGCGACACCCCGATCGCGGTCGAGATCGAGTTCGTCTACGACTTCGAACCCCTGCCGCCCCCGCTCGAGGACGGCATCGACGAGGTCGAGACGGTGTCGATGATCCGCGTTCGCGTGGAGCCGGCGCAAACCGAGCTGAGCGCGGAGGACGGCGAGCGGGTCGCGGGCGTGCAGGGCGACGCGATCAAGGCCGCGCAGGTGCTTGGCGGGGTGGGGCGCCCCGCGCTGGGCACCGGGGAGCTGGTGCTGTGGGGCGCTGCGCCCGAGGACTCGCGCCGCCAGGTCGACTGGATTCTCGTGCCGCGCCTGTTTCACCTCGGTGGGGGGCGTTCAATCCTCCCAACGCCGCGGGTCGAACGCGTTGCGGTCACGCCGGGCGGGTTCGGGCCTGCCTACGGTCGCGCGCTCGGAGGCCTCGTCGTCGTGCACACCGCCGGCAAGCCCGACCGCGACCGTCGCGTCGGGGCCTACGGGCGGGTCGACCCCATCGACGCGGGCGTGGGCGTGGACACCTTCGCGGGCGAGCGCGGCCACCTGGCGCTGTCGGCTCGACGCGGCCTGCTCACCGACACCTTCGGCCGCATCGCGCCCGCATCCACGCGCGCCGTGGTGCCGCTGCCGCGAAGCTGGGACTACCAGGCGCGGGCCGAGGTCCACCTGCGCTCCGACCTTCAGCTCACCGTGCTCGGCCTCGGTGTCGAGGACCGCGTCGACCGAGCGCTGCCCGCCCGCACCGAGGACGTCGCGTTCGAAGAGCGCCGCTTTGCCGGCTTTCACCGCCTCGGCGCGCGGCTGGGGTGGACCGCCGACGACGGATCCACCGCCGAGGTCGCGGGCTGGTTCGGGGTCGATCGCGACCGGATCCGCCAAGACTTCGGCGACGTCGACGTGGGGGCCGAGCAGGACCTGTGGCGCGGCGGCCTTCGGCTGCAGCAGACGCGTCGCCTGCATCCGGTCGTGTCGCTGCGCTGGGGCGTGGACGCCGAGCTCGTGGCCGGCGCGCTGCGTCGCGAGGGTGCGCTGACCTTGCCCGCGCGCGAGGGCGACATCGTGGCCTTCGGGCAGCCGCCGGGAGACCGCGTGGCCGAGGACCGCTGGGGGGCGGTTCAGGGCTCGGTGGCGGCCCATGCTGCCCTCCCGTTCGCGTGGGCCGACGACCGCTGGCTGATCGAGCCGGGCGTGCGCATCGAGCCTACATTGCGGGCGGGGGACCGTATTCTGCCGGTGCGCCCCGTCGATCCCGAGGTGGGCTACGCCGAGGTCGACGTGCTCGTGCAGCCGCGCGGCCACGTGCGCTGGTCCCCAACGCAGGCGCTGTCGATCTTTGCGGCGGGAGGACGGTACGCGCAGGCGCCCGACCCGGCCGACCTCTCGCCGGTCTTCGGCAACCCCCGTCTCGCGCCGGCCATGGCGACGCACGCGGTCGCCGGCGTCACCGGCCGGCCCATCGAAGCGATCGAGCTCGGCGCGACGGGCTTCTTCACGCGCAGCGAACATCGAGCGGGCCGCACCGACGACCCTACGCCGCCCGCGGCCGGCCTGCTGCAAGCGGACATGGACGGCCGACGCTTCGGCGGACAGGTCGTCGCGCGGGCGTGGCCGGTCGATCGGCTCTCGCTGCAGATGGTCTACGCGTGGAGCCGCAGTCAGCGTCGAGACCCCGGCGAGGACGCGTGGCGCCGCTTCGACTTCGACCAAACCCACCTCGTGCAGGCGCTGGGCTCGTGGACGCATCCGCGAGGCTTCGAGCTGGGCGCGCGAGCGGCCCTGACGTCGGGCTTTCCGCGGACCGATGTCATCGCGGCGGTGCCCAACGTACGGGCCGGCGGCTGGGACCCGATCTTTGGCGACCACAACGCCATCGCGCTGCCGCTGTTCTTCGAACTGTCGGCGCGCGTGGGCTACACGTACACGGCGGGCTGGGGTTCCGTGGCGATGTGGCTCGACGTGCAGAACGCGACCAACCGCGCCAACGCCTCGGAGTTCTTCTACAGCGTCGACTACGGCGCGCGCGGACTGGTGCGGGGCCTGCCGATCCTGCCGATGCTGGGCGTGGAGGTGCGGACATGAAGCGCGCGATGCTGCTGCCGCTGCTGCTGACCGCCTGCGTGCCCTCGTTCGAGGACGCCCCGTGGCGGGTCGACGAAGCCCGCGTGCTGGCGATCGTCGCCGAGCCACCCGAGGCCCGCCCGAACGAGGTCGTCGCGTTGACGGCGTTGGTCGCCGACCCCGATGGGACGGTGAACGGCGTGCCGGCGTGGCAGGTGTGCACGCGGCCACGCATGGCCGAAGAGCGGACGGGCGTGTCCTCGGTCTGCCTGCAAGATGGCGGGCTGGAGCCCACGGCCGCCTCGATGACGGTGCTCTCGGACGCGTGCGCTCGGTTTGGCCCGAACCCACCGCCTGCAGAGGGAGATGCCCCTGCGCAACGCCCCGCGGATCCCGACCCCAGCGGCGGCTATTTCGTGCCGGTCCAGGCCACCACGGCCGATGCGTCGGCCTTTGGTGCGGTGCGCGTGCGGTGCGACCTACCCGGGGTATCGCGGGCGATCTTCGACGCGTTCAACGAGCGCTACGCGATGAACGAGAACCCTGCAGTCGAACGTCTCACCGTCGACGCCGCGCTGGTCGATGCACAGGCGACGGTATCGGCAGGCGCATCGGTCTCGATCGAGGTGACGCTGGCCGCGGGCGCTGCCGAGCCCTTCGTTCGCTACGACGCCTCGGCAAGGCAGCTGGTGGACGAGGTCGAGTGGGTTCGCGTGCAGTGGTTCGTCAGCGACGGCTCGCTCGACCGCGGCTCCGTCACGCTCGAGACCCCAACGCGGGTGGCAAGCGCAACGTTCACCGCGCCCACGGATGCAGGCACCGTGTACGCGTGGGTCGTGCTCACCGACGCGCGGGGCGGGGCGGCCTGGCGCGCGTTCGAGCTCGACGTGATGCGCGAGATGGAGCGGTGAGGGCTCGTGATACGCTCGTTCCGTGACGCGCAGGGGTGTGTGGCTGACGGTCGTCATGAGCCTGGCGACTGGATGCGGTGCTGGCGAGGGCTCGGATTCGAGTTTTGGCGGCCTCTCGCTGGGGTCGAGCGCGACGGCCCCGGCCACGGCGGGGTCGACCTCGGCTGCCGGTGATGACGACACCACGGCCGGCGACGGTGCCGCAGAGTTTGGCGAAATCGGAGACCCGCAGACCGGGACCGGAGAGCCGGGGATGACGGGGCCCAACGCCGAGGGCGAGCTTTGCAACGGCGAGGACGACAACCTCGATGGAACGGTCGATGAGGGCTTCGACGACCTCACCTGTGGCCAGGGCGCGTGTCTGACCACCGCCCCCGCGTGCGTCGGTGGCGTACCGCAGCAGTGCATCCCGCTCGAGCCTGGCGTGGAGTCCTGCAACGGTATCGATGACGACTGTGACGGGGTCACCGACGAGGACCTGCAGCGCCCCTGCAGCACCGCCTGCGGCGAGGGCGTCGAGACCTGCACCGCCGGAGCGTGGGGAGGTTGCGATGCCCCGCAGCCCCAAGCCGAGGTGTGCGACGTGCTCGACCAGAACTGCGATGGCTTGCTCGACGAGGGGGTCGCGAACTGCCGCGTTTCCGTGCATCGGTCGTATTCAGCAGCCACCGGCGAGCACTTCTATACGACCGACTTCAACGAAGCGCAGTGCTGCGGCTATGCGGTCGAGAACCAGAACTACTACGATATCTACGCGGGCTCGCATCCAGGACTCACCGGCTGGTACCGCTGCGTCAAGCCCAGCGGGCTGCACCTGTACACGACGAGCAGCACCTGTGAAGGGACCACGGTCGAGGGCTTGATGGGCTACGTCTCGATCACCGAGCTACCCGGGAGCACGCCGCTGTACCGGTCGTTCAACGGCAACAACGGCGACCACCTGTTCACGACCAGTCTCGCCGAGCACCAGGGCGCCGTCGCTGGACCCTACGTTGACGAAGGCATCGTGGCGTACGTGTGGTGAGAGGTGTTCAACGCCTCGGGAACAGGCCGAAGCGAATGCCGAGCGAGCCTGAAAACCCGCTGTAGTTGGTCAAGACCGCGGTGTCGTACCCGAGCACCGCTGTGTAGTGTGCGCCGACGTACGGCTGCATGAAGCGGGTCCGCGCGGGTCTCCAGGCGATGCGAACCCCGGCGTCGATGACGAAGTTGTTGGCATCCGCGTCACGACCGTCGAGCAGCTCGTCTTCCCAGTCGCTGACGCGGCGGCCATCGGGCGTGTCGCGGTCGTCACCGAACAGGTAGAAGCCAAAGCCGCCGTACCCCAGCATGACGGGGACCTCGAGCTCGATCGGCGCGGCGCGCAGGGGCATGCGAAACCCCAGATGCAGGCCTATGGCCGAGCCGTCGCTGCGCAGCTGCAGCGTCTGCTTGCCGCGATAGGTTTCACCTTCGGGCAGGTCCACGCGGAACGTGCGGGGGTTGATCGGTCCTGGCCGTGCGAAGCCGGCGATGCCGATCTCGAAGTACGTGCCGACGATGGCACCGGCGGCAAAGGCCGGGCCGTGGCTGAGGTGGCCGCCGAGTCCGTAGGCGCGCCAGCCGAGGTCCACGAATCCGCCCGTCCGGCCCTGGGGCGATGTGGGCGGTAGCGTGGGCGGCGGTGCGGATTGCGGAACGGTAGCGGACAGCGTGGTGGTGAGAATCACGGAGAGCATCGTTTCCAACCGATCAGTAGAAGGCGCGCCACCGGGCGCGGCCGGGCCCGAAGAAGGCGCGGATGCCGGTGGTACCGCGCACGAGGAACTTGCCGGCGTCGCCGTTCGACCCGAACACGCCGCCGCCTTCGAGCGTGGCGTACCAGTTCAGACGGTCGTTGATCGGGACGATCGGACCGGTCGCGAGCAGGGTACCGATGAGGTCGAGGTCTCGAATCGGGTCGAGCTGAATGGAGAACGGGCTGTCCAGACCCGCCATCCACGAGAACCTGGGCCGGTGCAGGTACGCGAACACCCCGACGTCGGCGGTGACCGCCAGCGACTGCGCATGGGGCTCGGCATCTTCGAGCGCGCGGGTCCATCGCAAGCCCGGGGCGAGCGTGACCGCCATCTCGAAGTCGGTTGCGCGCAGCACCGGCATCTGCAGCGGGGCTCGGACGGCGAGGCGCACGTCGTTGGGCACCGCGAAACCGCCGAGAAAGGCCTCGGGCAGGTAGACCGACTCGAGCTCGAGACCACCGGAGAACCCGCGTCGGGTGCGGCCTCGATAGCCGACGCGCAGGCCGTAGCCGTTGTTGCCGAGCGTCGCTGCGGCAGTGGCTGCGTGCGCAGGGGCAGGCGGCTGTGGAGGTGGAGCCGCACCGGCGAGGGCGAAGCTGAGCAGCGGTGCCAACATGCCCAAAGCCTGCGTGATGGGATGATTAATCCCAGGTAATGTTCGTTATTGAGTCCATAAGCTAGCCTCATGCGACGTGGAGCGGCTTCGTGGACTCGATCTGAACCTGCTGGTCGCGCTGGACGCCCTGCTCGACGCAGGCAGCGTGACCGGGGCGGCGGCGGTGCTCGGCGTCACGCAGCCGGCGGTCTCGCAGCGTCTACGTCGGCTGCGTGACGCGCTCGACGACCCGTTGTTCGTCCAGGCGGCCCGAGGCCTCAAGCCCACCGCAAAGGCGCTGGCCATGCGTGCCCCGCTGCGGGCTACGCTCGATCAGCTCGCCGACGTCGTGCTCGGAGAGGCACCGTTCGACCCCGCCACCGATGCGATGGAGTTCGTCGTGGCGGCACCCGATCTGTTCGAGTTCGTTGCGCTGCCGGGGATTCTCGAGCTGTGCGCTCGGCGGGCGCCGTCGGTTCGAGTGCGCGTGGTCCCTCCAACCCCCGACGTCGGAGCGAGGCTCGAGGCCGGGACGGTGCAGTTCTTGATCGGTCCGTATGCACCAGACATGCCGGGTCTGCGTCGTGCGAAGCTCAATGAAGATGGCTTCACGGTTCTCGCGCGCCCGGAGCATCCGCTGCTTCGCGGTCGCCTGACGCTCGCGAAATACTTGCGGGCCTCACACGCGGTCGTCTGTCCTCAAGGAACACCCGGGACGTTCATCGATGCGGCGCTCGCCGAGCAGGGAAAGACGCGACACTGCGCGGTGCAGGTCCGCTCATTTTTGGCGGTTCCGTTCGTCGTTGCGCAAAGTGACCTGTTCGCGACGGTTCCCACGTCGCTCGCCGAGTCGATCCGGGACGTAGCCGGCGTCTGCACGGCTCCTCTGCCGCTGAAGGTGCCCGCGGTCCCCTCGTTTCTCACGTGGCACGAACGCTTCGAGCGCGCGTCCGCGAACCGTTGGTTCCGCGAGACCGCGCGCTCGTTTACGGCGGCAGACCGCCGGCAGCGATGAGGGCTACTTGCCCTCGGCCTTGATCGACTCGAGCATCGTGTTCCAGGGGTCGGCCCAGACATCGAGCGTCTTGGCGGGGCCGGTCGCCTTGAAGAACAGCGGGTCGCCCGAGCCTTCGACGATCACCGCGAGCATGCGGTGGTCGGGGCTGTCGTGCTTCGCGTCTTGGCCGGGCATCATCGCCGCGGTGTAGTGGCCGGACACGTCGAGCGTGTGCAGGGTCAGTGCGCCGACGGCCTTGCGGCCCTGGGTGGAGATGTCGTCCGTGGTCTTGCCTTCGGGCGGTGTGAACTGGCCCTTCCAGCGGTTCATGTTGGCGTCGACGCCACCGGCACCGCCCTTGAATCGGAACACGACGAGCTCGGCGTCGCCACCGGGGCCAGGGACGACCCACTGGGCCATGCGCATCATGCCGCTGGGCTTACCCTTCTCCCATTCCTTGGGCACGGAGACGGCGAACTCGGCGAGGGTTTCGGCGACGACCTCGCCCGAGGGGGTCACGTCGCGGGCGGGGCCCGGCTTGGCCACAGCGGGCGGGGCACCCTTCATGCCGGCGTGTGGATTGGCGGCCGGCGCAGCGCCCCCGTGCGGGTTGGCAGCTGCGCCGTGCGGGTTCGCCGGCTCGGCCTTCGCCTCAGCGGGACCGGTTTTCGGCGTGGGAGTCTTCGTCTCGGCCGCCTTGGCGTCGCCCGCGGGCGCGGCCTTCTTGTCGCCGTCACAGGCGGCGAGGGGCAGGGCGAGACACAGAACGAGCGCGACTTTCGTCATGGCGCGCGCACAATAGCAGCCCTACGCGAGGGCTGCCTGGCGTGTCGGCTCACTCGCAGACGGCGGGAACCAGCCCGCCCATGCCCAGCTCGGGGCCAGTGCAGGTCTGACCGGGCTCGGGGCAGTCACCGTCGACGACGCACTCGCCGCAGACGCCGAGTTCGGCGAAGCCCATCAAGCTGGCAACGCCGCAGAATCCTGAGGCGCACGCCTCGCCCACACCGTCACCACCTTCGATGGGGCAGCCCTGACCGTTCTCGACGTCGCCGGCGTCGGCGCAGACGAACGAGCCCGCAAAGTTGGCGAGGTCGTATTCAGGCACGCAGAATTGGCCGTCGGCGCAGGGAGCCGTGGGGCCGCACTCCGAACAGAAGCTGGCGTTGAAAATGCCGCCGGTATCGATCAGCTCGGTGCAGACGAGGTCGCCCATGCAGCCCTCGTCGGTGTTGCACTGCACGCCCTGCGCACCGTCGGTGCAGATCGCGTAGCCCACCGGGTCGATGCTGCAGGTACCCGTTTCGCAGTCCTGGTCGACCAGGCACTCCGAGCAGACGCCCCCGGCGGTGGGAATGGTGTAGCAGAAGCCGCTCTCGCACTCCATGTCGCCGGCACACTGCGCGCCGTTGGGGCCCGGCTCACCGCCGTCGTCGTCGGCACCGGTCTCGGGCATGATGAAGCCGCCGTCGTCATCGCCCGTGCTATCGCCATCCGTGGTTTCCGTCGTCATCGGAGGTGCCGTGGTGGCTTCGCCGGCCGTCGTCATTGCAGTGGTTGACGCTTCGGTCGTCCCCGCAGGCCCGGTGGTCGCGGCGGCACCCGACGAACTGCTGCTGCTGCTGCCCTCATCGGTTTCCCCGTCGACGCCCACGGCACTGCCGCACGCCATCACGCCCAACGCCAAAACGATCACCCAACCACGCTCGTGCATCTTCATCATGTCCAGACCTTCGGCGGATGATGCACGTCGCAGGGGCTGCGGTCTACTCCGCAGTCGAAGCGAAATGACGCTGCATCATCACGCTGGTTTGCACGCGGACCCAGCCGTCGGTTTCGAGCTTGTCGGTGACCGAACTCACCGCTGGGACGTCGTGAAGCAGGGCTGGTGCAGCAATCGGCACGGCCGCGCGCCAGGCCTCTGCACCGGCGAGCGGGTCGGCGTGCGCGTTTGCAGTCCAGCGCTGCACGACGTGGGCCCTGCCTTCGATGGACACGTCGAACCGATGCGCACCATCGACGGTTCGCCAGGTGTATCGAATGTGCTCTGGCGTGCGTTGCCAGGCTTCAGCCAACCACGCGCTCACGCGTGGCCCCGGCGTGGACGCGTTCCAGTCTTCGGCGCGTCTTGCCGGAGGTGCGTCTGCGCGCCCGAACGCGAGCAGCGTGACGACCCGGTCCGCTTCGTAGAGCCCACAGCGGCCGTAGAAGCGAACCCGTTCAGGGGGCGCGGGGATGCGAAGGGTCCGTGCTCCCCAACGCTGGGCGGCTCGCCCGAGCGCATCGACGATGCGACGTCCGTGCCCGCGCCCCCGTACTTCCGGGCGCAGACCGATGCCGGCGGTTCGTGCGATGCCCTCGAGCGACGGCGGCAGGCCGAGCAGGCCGTACCCGATCCACCCCGCGTCGTCGCACGGGTCGTCGGCGTGGGTCAGCACGACGCTGCCATCGGGCACGACGCACTCGCGATGCAGCTTGCGGCCGAACCATCCTTGCGCGCGTCGACCTTCACCGAAGACGGCGCGGACGAGGGGCTCAAGTCGGTTCAGGTCGCCGATGCACGCCGCCGAAACGATGCGAACGTCATCGATCGACACGTAGACCCGCTCGCTCGCGGTGTCGCGTCAACGCGAGTTCGCACAGCCGCGTGACCAGGGTCGAGTACGACACGCCTGCGTGCTCCATCAGCTTGGGGTACATGCTGATCGACGTGAACCCGGGCATCGTATTGAGCTCGTTGAGGTACGCGGTCCCCGTCGCGCGGTCGAGCAGGAAGTCGATGCGCGCCAGTCCGCTGCAGCCCATGGCGGCGAAGGCTCGCTTCGCATCGGCCTGCAGGCGGGGCGCGAGGTCGGTGGGGATGTCCGCCGGAATGGCGTATGTCGCGACGTCTTTTTCGTACTTGGTCTCGTAGTCGTACCAGGTGCCCGGAGGCAGGACGATTTCGCCGGGGGACGACACCACGGTCTCCGGGCCGCCGTTTCCGAGCACGGCCAGCTCAATCTCTCGCGCGTCGACGCCCTGCTCGACGACCAGCTTGGTATCGAACGAGCTGGCCGAGGTCAGGGCGGCCTCGAGCGAGGCGCGGTCGGTGCATTTGGCCACGCCGACCGAAGAGCCGAGGTTGGCGGGCTTGCTGAAGCACGGGTAGGTGAGAGCAGCTTCCACCGCGGCGATCGCTTCGGCACGTCCGCCCGCATGGTCGAGGGTGCGGGCATCGAGCTCGACCCAGGGGACCAGCGGAATGTCGGGCGCCGCGGTCGCGATGAGATGCTTCTGCACGGCCTTGTCCATGCAGGTCGACGACGCGAGCACGCCGGAGCCGACGTACGGAAGGCGGTACAGCTCGAGCAGCCCTTGGATCGTGCCGTCCTCGCCGTTGGGACCGTGCAGGACAGGGAAGACCAACGCAGGCGAGAGGGCCCGGAGGTCGGGGACCACCTCGCCGGCCGCGACGATGTCGGCGAGGTCGGCGTCGGCGGCCCCGGTGCGCCAGAGCCCGTCCCGTGTAATCCCAACGGGCACCACGTCGTACGTCGCGGTGTCCACGGCATCGAGCACCGACCGGGCGCTCCGGAGCGAGACTTCGTGTTCAGACGACATGCCTCCGAACAACACGGCCAGACGAACGCGGCTCATGACCCGAGATTGTCGGGGCTTTTGCGATCGCTGTCATCCATGCCGATCTAACGCTTTGCGTTGCAGTAGGCCTGTGGCAAGACGCCTGCCATGCACGAGTCCGATGCGGCG
>CAYSPB010000273.1:0-10757 GCA_964432695.1 uncultured Nannocystaceae bacterium | reverse complement strand
AAGACTTCAGTCATGGCCAAGCTTTCCCAAGTTCTGCGCGACGAAAAGCGCGACAAGCTCATCGCCAAATTCGCCGAAAAGCGGGCGGAGCTTCGTAAGAAGATCAAAGACCCCAACCTCGATCCCGACGAGAAGTGGGAAGCGATCGACGCGCTCAACAAGTTGCCGCGCAACTCCTGTCCCACGCGGAAGACCCGCCGCTGCGTCCTCACCGGTCGTAGCAAGGCCGTCTACCGCAAGTTCGGGCTGTCCCGCATCATGCTCCGCGACCTCGCGCTCGCCGGCGACCTGCCTGGCGTCACCAAGTCGAGCTGGTAGCCCCAGCCTCGCACTCGAAAGGACTCGCAATCATGAAGATGGGCGTCCACCCCGACTACCACAAGACGTTGTTCGTCGACTCCTCCACCGGCAAAGAGTGGGTCGCCTTCTCGACCATGCGGTCGGGTGAAAAGCGCGACGTCGAAGGCGAAGAGCTTCCCGTCGTGAAGCTCGACATCTCGAGCCACAGCCACCCCTTCTGGACCGGTCAGGCTCGCACGCTCGACGCCGAAGGCCGCATCGACCGCTTCAAGCGCCGCTACGCGGGACGCACGAAGAAGTCGAAAGCCAAGCCAGAAGCGTAACCGGACGAGTAAAAAGACAAGTAGTCTTCGTTCGTGTCCGAGGCGCACGGCAAACCGAAGGGCGGCGACGCAGCGAGCGTCGTCGCAGGTGAGGCCCCGTTCATTACGGGGCCTCAGTCGATCGACGACACCCTCATTGATCGAGCGCTCCGCACCGCGCTCGAACATGGGGGTGATTTTGCGGACCTGTACTTCGAGTACCGACGGGCCGCATCGATTTCGATGGAAGACGGGCGCGTTCGCTCGGTCGGTGGCGGCATCGACCTTGGCGTTGGTGTTCGCGTCGTGAACGGCTCGGCGGTCGGCTACGCATTTGCGGAGAGCCTGGACCCCGACGAACTGCTGGCGGCGGCCCGAACTGCAGCTCGCATCGCGACCGGAGGCGGCGCGGTGGAGCCGGTCGCGGTTTCCCGTCGGCCTCGGTCCAATCTCTACCCCGTGCAGACCGAGGTGGTCGATGTTCCGGGCCTCGACCGTGTCGCGCTGCTTCGCCGCGCCGATGCGGCGGCACGCGCGGCCGACAGCCGTATCGTTCGCGTCGATGCGTCGCTGGTCAGCGTCCACAAGGAAATCCTCGTGTGCAACAGCCGAGGCGCCGTGGTGCACGACGTACAGCCGATGGCGCGCATCGGGGTCTCGGTCGTCGCGTCCGGCGGCGAGCGGACCGAGTCGGGCAGCAGCGGTGGCGGCGGCCGATTCGGTCTCGAGTACTTCGACGAGGTCTCGCCCGAAGACCACGGCAATGAAGCGGCCAGGGTGGCGCTGGTCAATTTGGACTCGCGACCAGCCCCGGCCGGCGTCATGCCCGTGGTGCTCGCGCCGGGCGACAGCGGCATCTTGCTGCACGAAGCGGTCGGCCACGGCCTCGAAGCCGACTTCGCCCGCAAGCGGACGTCAAACTACACCGACCGCGTCGGTGAGTCGGTCGCCTCCGAGCTGGTCACCGTCATTGACGACCCCGCCATCGAAGGCAGCCGTGGCAGCATCAACGTCGACGATGAAGGCGAGATGCCCACCGAGCATCGCCTCATCGAGGGGGGCGTGCTGCGAGGCTACATGCACGACCGCATCAGCGCGGAACACTTCGACCTGTCCGCCTCTGGCAGTGGTCGCCGCGAGAGCTTTCGAGAGGTCCCGCTGCCGCGCATGACCAACACGTTGATGACGGCGGGCGAAGAGGACCCCGAAGAGATCATCCGTTCGGTCTCCAAGGGCGTCTACGCGAAGAAATTCAGCGGCGGCCAGGTCAACATCAGCAACGGCGACTTCGTCTTCAGTCTGACCGAGGGCTATTTGATCGAAGACGGCAAGCTCACTGCGCCGCTCAAGGGCGTCAACCTGATCGGGAACGGACCCGAAGCGCTCGCCACCGTCTCGAAAGTTGGGCACGACTTCTTGCTGTCCGACGGCATGTGGACCTGTGGCAAGGACGGCCAGAGCGTCCCGGTCGGCGTTGGAATGCCAACGGTCAAACTCGACGAACTCACCGTCGGCGGCACCGAAGCTTGAGGAGCTGGACATGCCCACCACGAAGGCAAGCCAAGAAGTCCTGGGCCGGCTCACCGCCACGGCCGAGCACGCCCTGTCCACGTTGCGCACCCTGGGGGTCGACCACGCCGAAGTCAGCGTCGGCGTGGGCAAGGAACTCGAGGTCGGCGTCCGCAGCGACGAGCCTGAACTCGTCAAGGAAGCGCAGAGCAGCGGCCTGTCCGTTCGGGTCATGCGCAACGAGCGAGTGGCGACCAGCTCGACCACCGACCTTTCGCCCGAGGCCGTTGCGGCGTTTCTCGCAGGCGTGGTCGAGATGGCCGAGATCAGCGAGCCCGACCCGATGGCCGCGCCACCGGAGCCCTCGGCGTTGGCCAGCGGCGACGCGCTGCCGGAGCTGGACCTGTTCGACCCCGACACCGACGGCATCGATGCTGCCAAGGCGCTTGAGCTCGCCAAGGCTGGGGAGCGGGCAGCGTTTGCGGCCGACGGACGCATCACCACATCCGAGGGCGCCAGCTTCTCGCGCAGCTCGGGACACAGCGTTCTGGGCACCACGGGCGGCTTTCTCGGCACGCGCCTGGGCACGTACCAGTCTCTCGTCGTGCAGGCGGTCGCCGACGACGAGGGCGGCAAGAAGCGCAACGGCGTGTTCTGGACCGGTGGACGCTTCTTCGAAGACCTCGATGATCCCGCCAGCGTGGGGGCCGAGGCTGCTCGACGTGCGGCGCGAACGCTCGGCGCGTCGAAGATGCCGACCGGGCAGTACCCGGTCGTCTTCGACAAAGACGCCGCCCGGGCCATCATCGGCTTGGTCGCGAGCTGTATTCTCGGCGACGCCGTCTATCGCAAACGCAGCTACCTCGCCGAGCGCCTGGGCCAGAGGGTGGCCGCCTCCTCCGTGACGATCGTCGACGACCCGTTCGTCGCGCGCGGGCCCGGTTCGCGGCGTTTCGATGGCGAGGGACGTCCGGTCTCCCGCCGCGAGGTGATCGAGGACGGTGTGCTGTCCACGTTCCTGCTCGATACCTACAGCGCCCGAAAGCTCGAGCTGGAGCCCACCGGGTCTGCATCGGGCGGTGGCGGCATCCCGCACAGCTCCACCAGCAACCTCTACCTGCTGGCCGGTGACCTCGAGCCGAGCGCGCTTCTCGAAGGCATCGACACCGGGCTGTACGTCAACCGCATGATGGGCTTCGGCTTCGATCCGGTCACGGGCAATTTCTCGCGCGGCGCCGAGGGCTTCCTCATCGAGGACGGCGCCATCACGCGCCCGGTCGGCGAGATCACGATCTCGCGCAACCTCGACGAAATGCTCGGGGGCATCGATGCGATCGCCAACGACCTCGAGCACCGCACGTCCGTGGCTGCGCCCAGCTTCCGGGTCGACCACATGACGGTCGCCGGCAGCTAGTGTCCGGAGTCCGTATCCGCGACAGCGTTCACTCTGTCGCGGATGCAGGAGGATACGTGGGGCGCTGGGCCGGGGGACGTTTTAAGACCCCTCGGGGTCGCTGACCCAGGTGTCGGTGAGGTCCGCCATGTGTTCGAGGATGGCTTCGTGCTGCTCAGCAGCACAGGCCACCACGCCGCCGGGGTGGGTCACGGGCGGAGCGCCGAACAGCAGCGGGCGTCCGCGCAGGTCGGTGACGCGCCCTCCGGCTGCGAGTACCAAGGCCTGCGGCGGGCACGTGTCCCACATCTTGGTTTTGCCCGGTGCCTGGACGTAGCAGTCGGCGTCACCGCGGGCGACAGACGTCATGCGGACGCCCACCGAACCCACCGCGCTGGCGCGATCGGAGGTGATGCCGAGCACCTTGCGGATCGCGTTTTGGCGGGAGAACGGATAAATCTTGCCGCCGATGAGCCGCATCTCGTGCCAGGGGCGCCGGGCGACCCGCAGCGGCGAGGACGTGCCGTCGGCCGCGAGCGTCTCGCCGACCCATCGGGCGTGCGAAGTGCCGTGCCCTTCGTGCATGGCCCAGCTGACGCGTCCGGGACCGGGCTCGGCCACCACACCGAGGACTGGGACGCCATCGATGCACAGCCCGAGCTGGACCGTCCACCCCGTCGTGCCGTGGGCGAACTCCCGAGTGCCGTCGATCGGATCGACGAACCAGCACCGGGCGGTGTTGACCCACGCCTGGTCCTCGTGACTCTCTTCGGCGACGATGTGGTCGTGTGGGAACGCCTCGGTCAGCGCGCGAACGATGTGGGCGTCGACAGCTTCGTCGGCAGCCGTGACGGGGCCCCCGCCGAGGGGCTTGTTCCGCATCCGCAAAATCTTGGCGCCCCCGCGTTGGTACCCCAGCGCGATCTCGCCCCCCGCCTTGGCGAGGGCCAGGGCCAGCCGGCGTTCTGCGTCGAGGCTCGTCAACGTGAGACCAAACGTAGCGTTCTGCGCGCGGCATGGCGACAAAAGCTCGATGCGAGCGTCGGATCGGGCCGGGAGCGCGCGCTGGTGGGCCTCGCTGCGCCCCGTTCACGGACTGCGCCGGGTGCGTGGATACTGGCGTCGGCCCTGCTGGCGTCCGGCTGTGCAACGGCGTCGCAGGCTCCAGCGGCATCACGTTGGCAGTGGGAGTTGGGCCCGGCGCTACCCAGTCCGCGCGCGAACGTGGCCGTCGCGAGCGATGGGCACCGGGTGTGGGCGGGGCTTGGCCTCGCCGCGGGCAGAACCTTCGAGGACATCGTCGCGACGGCGCTGCAGGGCGGGGCTGCGGGCTGGTCGTCGCTGCCTGCGCTACCCGTCCTGGAGGGTCGACTCGCCGCGACGGCGCAAGCGCTCGACGGAACGACGTACGTGTTTGGCGGGTACACGGTCGCCGAGGACGGCGCCGAGGTCAGCACGCCGGAGGTCTTCGCGTTCGAGGACGGCGGGTGGTCGGTTGCGACGACGATGCCGGTCCCGGTGGACGACGCGGTTTCGGGCGTGTGGCGTGATGGCGTGGTGCTCGTCAGCGGGTGGCATGACCGGGACAACGTCGACGCGACGCAGTACTTCGAGCCGGGATCGGGGTGGACGTCGCTGCCGGCGTTCGTCGGCACGCCCGTCTTCGGCCACGCCGGCGGGGTGGTACGCGACACGCTGCTCACGTGTGATGGCGTTGGTGTGGACCGAACCCGCGAGCAGCCGTTCTTTGCCGTGGCCCAATGCCACGCGCTGGCCCTGAACGAGACGCCGCCACGCTGGCGGGTGGTGCAGCATCACGGACGTCCTGCTCGATACCGCGTCGCTGCGGGACCCCTGACGCGCCGCGGCTGGGTCGTCTTCGCGGGTGGTACCGCGCGACCGTACAACTACGATGGCGTGGGCTACGACGGTGTTTCGGCCACCGCGCGTCGCGAGACGTTTGCATACGACGTGGCTGCCGATGCCTGGATCGACCTGCCGCCGCTCCCGCGCGGCAGCATGGACGGACGCGGGCTGGTCGAGGTCGACGGTGCGCTGTGGCTCGTCGGCGGAATGCATGATGGCGGGGTCGTCCACGACGAGGTCTGGGTGCTTCGCGAGCATGCCTAGCCCTGCAGCGACGTGCACCGCGACGAATCGCGTGTGCCCCAGTCCCTACAAGGTCGCCAGACCTCGTCGCAGTGCCAACGCGGGGCCCTGGCGCCTTCTGCGAGGTCTCTCTTTCCGTGCGCTCAACGGCTAGAGGAAGCGGGCTTGCTCGGCACCACCACCACGGGCGGGGCCGCTGCCGGCGGGCTCGCTCAACGAGTGCGATGAGTCCAACCAGAACCAGCCGCAGCTGGTCTGCACGCCCGTCGGCTGAGTCAGGACGGGTCCATCGCAAAGCGCAGCAGCGCTTCGGCCTCGGCGTCTCGACCCTCCCGATAGAGGGCCTCGCCGAGGGTTTTCGTGGTGGCGAGGTACCCCGCGAGCAAGTCTGCGGCGAACGGGTGTCCGCCGTAGAAGGCGTCTTTGGGGATCGGTCCGTAGCGTCGTAGTGCGGCCTTGTGACGGGTGAGGACCTCATCGGCCGTTGGTGGAGGCAGCCGAGGGTGCACGAGCCGCCATAGAACGCCTTCGGGCACGCGCGGCAGTCCGACCGAGTGACGCGAAAAGTCGTTGCTCAGGTACAGCGGTACCTCGTCCCAGGCGGGGTCCGCTTGCAAGGCCGTGAGCAGCCGAACTGGCTTGTCGATGTCTGGCAGTCCGGGCATGCGCCGCCGCAGGCGCGCGCGATACCAAGGATGAGCGAGCAGAGAGGCGTCGATGTAGAGGACGCCCTTGCCTTCGCCGAGGACCTCTTGCGCGTAGAGGATCGGGAACGTGCGGTGGTCGTCCGTACCGACGATGAGGCTGCGTGGTGTCTCGGGGGTGCGCAGCGCGTCGAGGGCGTAGCGTTCGACCCATGGGTTGTCGGCTGGAACACCGTGCCAAGCCGTGAAGACCAGCTGCCGCAGGACGAGCAGGCCTCCGCCGATCGCCAGGCCGAGGCCGGCACGACTCCGCGATGCGACGGCCGCGGGGAGCGGCGCGAGGGCGAGCGCGCACACGGGGATCAGCAGCGCGATCGGCATCAGGTCGAAGCGCTCGAGAATCCACATGCTGAAGGGCGAGGTGGGGTCGAGGTTGTGCGCGGTCGGAAACACCGTCCCGCTGAGAGCGACGCTGAGCACCAGGCCCAGGCGCAGGCGCAGGGGAAGGGGACCTCGGCGGACGGCGAGGATGCAGGCCGCGGCGATGAGCGCTGCGCTGAGCAGCCAGTGCGGGCTGAGCTGGCCGGAGAGCGCGCCACCTTGGGTTGTGTACGCTCGGCGAAGCTGGGCCCAGGCCGGCGGGCGTTGGTCCTGCAGGCTGAGCTGGAACACGCCGTAGTCACCCCGCGTGACGTGGTGCAGCCAGCCGCTGAGCGACTCGGTGTCGCCCCACGCCCATGCCGCTTCGGCTCCGTGGGCGCCGAGCATGAGCGTCAGGAGCACCGTGAGGCCGAGCAGGCTTCCGCCGACGCCAGCCAGGCCCGCCCGCAACACCGCCCCGGTGGACGTTCGTTGTTCAGGCCAGGCGGCGGTCACGGCCAGCGGTAGCAGCATCACGGCGGTGAGGTGGTGCGCCACGCCCAGGCCCAACGCGAGGCCCAGCACCCACGCGGGCGGACGACGCACGACGGCAAGCCACACGAACCCGCCTACCACGAGCAGCAGTGGTCCCCAGACCTCAGCGTCGAACACGTGCAGCACGAGGGTGCTGGTGGTCGCCAGTAGCAGCGTGACGAGGGTGCTGGTGGTTGCGGCGGCCCGCGGGGGATCCGCGGGGACGCAGCGCAGCGCAACGCGATGCAGGAACGCGATGCCGGCGATGCCCGCCAGCGCGCAGGGAATCGCCGCGGCGAGCACGGCGGGAACACCTACGCCCACGAGGCCTCGCGCGAGCAGGCCGAGGATGCGCATCCATGGGTAGCCCGAGGGGTGGGGCACCCCGCCGGCGAGCATCACGGTGATGAACTCGCCCGCGTCGCCGGCTTGCACGCTGCGGGGAAGGGCCCAACCGGCCAAGAGCAGCAGCACGGCGACGACCAGGGCCGTGCTACGCCACGACGGAGGCGTGGGGGGAGGGGGGGCGCTCATCGGGTCAACAGGTCATCCAACGCCAGCATCCACTCTCCGGACGCGGTGCGCACGACGGAGGTGGCTTGCAGGCGCTCGCGGACCGCGGACTCGAGGCCCGGCGTCGGCATCTGCAGCGCGAGCGGGTCGAGCAAAGCGACGTAGCCATCGGCGTCGGGGTCGAGTGCGACGCATCCGTCGGGCCAGGCGGCGAGCGTGATCTGGCGACCTTCACGGTCGAGAATGGGTTGCAACCACGGGTTGGCGTGTTGGCACAGCGCGTCGAGCATCTCGTCGGACCAGCTCTCGGCCGCGTCGATGACGACACCCTCGGAGGATAGGCGGGCGTGGCTGGACCCAGCGGTGAGCGATCCGCCGCTCATCGATCCGGATGCTCCGCCGAGCTCGTTGATGTCGGCCACGGGAGCGCGCAGGATGGCGAGCGCGGCCTCGGCCGAGGGGCGGTCGGCGGGGTCGGGGCTCTGCAGCGCTCGCGCGAGTTCGCCCTCGGGCGTGGTCTCATCGGGCGCGGCTGCGAGCGCGCCGTCGAGGAGCCACTGGAGCAGCACCCCAACGGCGTACAGATCGCTCTGGACGGTCGGGGCGGCACCGCTGCGGATCTCCGGCGCCGTGACGGCCATGAGCTCTTCGAGTCCGCCGGTGTGCGTGGCCGTGAGCCCCGAGAGGTGGTGACCGCCAAACGGCGGAACGAGCGGACGCCCTGCGGCATCGAAGGTGATGAGGCTGGGCAGCAGCCAGCCGTGCACGATGCCGCGCGCGTGGGCGGTGGCGAGGCCTTCGAGCAGGAACGCCACGAGCGCGCGAGCGCGCGAGCGAACCCGTCGCATGCCAGGCGGGCGCAACAGGCTGCGTAGCGAGGGACCTTCCGTCCGGGGCATGACGAGCAGGCCGGCTCGGGGGTCGAGGCGCAGGATGGGACGAATGGCCGGGTGCCCGAGGTCAGCCGCCGCGCCGGCGACGGCACCGAACGCGTCGAGCTGGGCGAGCACGTCGGCGTCGACCTCGGGCGTATCGCCGTGTTCGGCGAGCAGCAGGTGGAGCTCGACCTCTTCGAGCGTCGCGCGGTCCAGCGCAAGGTACGTGCTGCCGACCATGCCCGCGCCGCCCAGCGCGGTGACGCGATAGCGACCGGGACTGACGGCGTCGACGGAGCGGGACGACTGCCCACGCAGCACCATCTGCGCGGCGAGGTCGTGCCCGAGCGCCGTCAGCGCCCGGCCGAGTTGGTCGCGGGTCTCGTCGTCTTCTTCATCGAGTCGCAGGGCTGACTGCGCGAAGTGGGCCGCCCCTTCGGCGTCGCCCAGTTCCCACGCGAGGGCGGCAGCCAGCGCGAGGGCGGGGTGGGAGTTCAGCTCCCGCTCCCGAATGACGTCGAGCGCCTCTTTGACCTCGCCCGCCTCGGCCAGCGAACGGGCGGCACCGAGGGCGTCACCACCTTTGAGCAGGGCCCGCGCCTGCGCCGCCGGATCGTCGCGCAGGGCGAGCAGGCGCGCAGCTTCCATCGAGCGCCGCCGCTTTTGTAGTAGCGCGATGGCGGCGTCGAGCTCCTCGCCGACCGCGTCCTCCTCGATGTCGGACAGCACCGCGTCGAGGTGCGCGGCGACGCCCGATTCGATGGCGATGCGCAGCGCGTCGAGCTTGCGGTCCGCGTCGCGGTAGGCCGCGAGGGCCCCGTCCCAATCCCAGATCTGCTCGAGCACCCAACCCGCGAGGTCGGACCGCGCTCGAGCCCGCAGCGACCGCGCAGCGTCCTCGTGAAACCCGCCGGCAAGCTGGTTGCGTTCGGCGGGTTCGAGCTCGTCTTCGGGCTTCATGGCGCCGGCGTGTCCTCGGGCTCGGGCGTGACGGGCTCGACGTTCAGCTGGACGCCCGCAGACTGCGGAGCCTCGGTGCGGCTGGGGTCGGCGACGAGCCTCACCAGCCCCAGCGGAAGCCACCAGTACTTGTCGAGCGGGACGACCCCCGCGGGCCCCTCGGCGACCCGAGCGAGTGCCATGCCGCCGAGCGACCGGCGCGGTCGGGCCAGCGCATCGTTGATGTAGTCCGATGTCTCGCGAGGGCAGTGCGCAGCGAGGCGGCGCTCGAGGTCGTCGTCGGTCCCGAGCTCCCCGTGGATCCAAAGCGAGGCCGCGGCGAGGCACGCGGCGTCGAGTTCTGCCGTGAGCGCCGTCGCGGCTGCGTCGCTGGCCTCGGGCGTGCCCAACAACAACGCCGTCCGGAGCGTGTGGGCTTGGGCCGCGCGGGTCAGTCGGCCTCCGGCGGAGGAAAGGACCGGTGGCAACTCGGCCTGGTTCGTCGCCCGAGTCGTCGCAACCAGCGCGGTGTCGACCAGCGCAGTGTGGAGCTCGCTCGCAGAAAGCACCGCGGTGCCCAATCCTGCGACGAAGCGAGAACAGTCGAAGTCCCCCGGGGCGAGCGAGGGCTGGGCATCGGCGAGCGCAGCGAGGGGGGCCCACGCGGCCGTGCATCGAGCAACGTCGACGGCGATGGCGTTGGACGCGGTCGGTGGCGGGCGCTTCTTGGCGAGCGCGCCGAGCTGCGCGACGGTCGTGCCCAGCTTCGTGAACGAGGCTTTCGCGTCGTCTCCAACGTTCTCTTCGACTTCGAGACGCCGCTGCAGCTCCTTGGCCGGGAGACGGTTGGGCAGGCGGCGGACGAGTCCGGGGCCCGCGGCGGGTGGAACGATGGCGTCGTAGGCGACCTCGTCCGCGGCGGGCAGCGCATTGGTGACCGCCTCGAGATGGTCGGCGTAGGCACGCAGCGACGCCGCAGCATCGGGGTCAGGCTGCGGTAGCGCCTCGACGCGCTCGGCGAGGGCACGGGCGTCGTCTCGCGCGGCGCGACCGGTGGCGACCGAGGCTGCACCGAGCTCGCGCTGGGCCTGCGGCAGGGCCTCCGCGAGCTTGCGCAGGGAGACGGGGCAGTGGGTACACGTGCCGCTGCGGCGGGCGTCGGTCTCGAGGGCCGCGACCAGGGCCTCGGCGTGCATCAGCACCCAGCCGGGGGCGGGGCGGTAGGGTCGACGTCGCTCCAAGGCGTCACAGGCGCAGGCGAGTGAGAGGCCCGCGGTGC
>CAYSPB010000272.1:0-10760 GCA_964432695.1 uncultured Nannocystaceae bacterium | reverse complement strand
AGCTTGGGGCGCGGGGGCAGCGGCAGCCGGGGCGGGAGTAGTGGCGGCCGGGGCAGGCGCAGCTGCAGCGGCGCCTGCTTCGATCGCGCCGATGATGTCACCGACGCCAACCGTATCGCCTTCGCCGGCGGACTGCTTGGTCAGCACGCCGGCCGAAGGTGCAGGAACCTCGACCGTGATCTTGTCGGTTTCGACTTCGACGAGGGGCTCGTCGGCAGCGACGGCGTCGCCCTCGTTCTTGAGCCATTGCGCGATCACCCCTTCGGTGACCGACTCGCCCATTTGGGGAACCAGAATATCGATAGCCATGGTGTTGGTCTGTTGGCTGGTGCGGAGTTGCGATTGGGTCGCGTGGTTACTGCGAAGCGAGGTCGGCGTAGGCCGCCTGCATGATCATCTCTTGCTCGAGCTTGTGTGACTCGGCGGATCCCGTGGCTGGCGATGCGCTCTCGCGGCGTCCGACGTACTTCAACGGAAGTTCGCCGATGACCGCCTCGAGGTGGGGCCGGATGAAGGTCCAGCTACCCATGTTCTTGGGCTCCTCTTGCACCCAGAACACCTCGGTTGCCTTGGCGTAGCGATCGAGCGCGCCCTTCACGGCCTGGGCCGGGAAGGGATAGAGCTGTTCGACGCGAAGCAGCGCGACGTCCTTGCGGCCGAGCTTGTCGCGCTCGGCTAGAAGGTCGTAGTAGACCTTGCCGCTGCAGAGCATGACGCGGCGGACCGACTTCGGCTTCACGGTGTCGTCGTCGATCATGCGCTGGAACGCACCGTCGGTGAGCACGTCGCGGGGCGAGAACGACGCGCGCGTCCGCAGCAGGCTCTTGGGCGTCATGATGACCAGCGGCTTGCGCCACTTGCGGTGAATCTGACGGCGCAGGACGTGGAACATCTGTCCGGGCGTGGTGAGGTTGCAGACCTGCATGTTGTCCTCGGCGCACATCTGCAGGAACCGCTCGAGCCGAGCGCTGCTGTGCTCGGGCCCCTGCCCCTCGTAGCCGTGGGGTAGGAACATCACGAGGCCGCTGATGCGGTTCCACTTGTCCTCGGAGCTGCTGAGGAACTGGTCGATGATGACCTGGGCGCCGTTGGCGAAGTCGCCGAACTGCGCTTCCCAGATCAGCAGCGTGTTGGGCGAGGCGAGGCTGTAGCCGAACTCGAAGCCCAGCACGCCGAACTCGGACAGCGGGCTGTTGTAGCAGGAGAACGTGCCCTGCTCGGACTCGAGGTTCTGCAGCGCGAAGTACCGCTCACCCGTGTTGTTGTCGGTCCAGCCGCAGTGACGATGAGTGAACGTGCCGCGGATCGCGTCCTGACCCGAGATGCGGATGTCGTGACCCTCGGTGAGCAGCGACGCGTAGGCGAGGTGCTCGCACGCGGCCCAGCTCAGCGGCGCCTCGCCACGGGTCATTTCGCCCAGCTCCTTCACGAAGCGCTGCAGCTTGCGGTGCAGCGCGAAGCCTTCGGGTACCGCGGTGACCTTGGCGGAGAGCTCATCGAGCCGGGCTGCGGGCACCTTCGTCTCGACGTCGGGCACGGCCTCGTCAGGACCGCCCGCGAAGTTCTCCCACACGCCGTGCATCGGCGTGACGCCGACGCCGTTTCCGTTGCCGTTGGAGCTGCGGACCTTGGCGAGGGCGTCTTCGAACTCGGACTTGAGTTCGGCCTTGAGCGCGTCGAGGTCGGCCTGCGTGACGGTGCCACGCTCGAGCAGGCGCTGTTCGTACAGCTCGCGCACGGTCTTGCGGCCGCGGATGCGCCCGTACATGTCGGGCTGCGTGAACGTGGGCTCGTCGCCCTCGTTGTGGCCAAACTTGCGGTAGCAGACGAGGTCGATGATGACGTCGCTCTCGAACTCTTGTCGGAACTTGAGCGCGAGCTTGGCGACGTACGCGGCCGCTTCGGGGTCGTCGCCGTTGACGTGAAACACCGGCGCGTTGAGCATGTCGGCCACCGCGGTGGGATAGACGGTGCTTCGCGAGTCACTCGGGTCGGTGGTGAAGCCGACCTGGTTGTTGATGACGACGCGGATGGTGCCGCGGTTGCGGTAGCCCTCGAGCCGCGAGAGGTTCAGCGTTTCCGCGTAGACGCCCTGCCCCATGACGGCTGCGTCTCCGTGCAGGGTCACGCCAAGGACCTTGGTCTCCTCGCCGGGGCGTCGGTCTTGGCTGGCGCGAACGCGGCCCGCGATGACCGGGCCGATCGCCTCGAGGTGGCTGGGGTTGAAGGCCAGCGCCAGGTACATCTCCTGCCCGGTGGGCGTGACGTAGTTGCGGTAGCAGCCCAGGTGGTACTTCACATCGCCCGAACCGAGGTTGGCCCAGGGGTCGCCGCCTTCGAAACGCTCGAAGATCTGTGCGGGTGTTTGCCCGAGCACGTTCATCATCACGGCGAGGCGACCGCGGTGCGCCATGCCCATGAGGACTTCTTCGACCCCTTCGTCGCCGCCAGCGTCGATGAGCGTCTCGAGCAGGGCGAGCACGCTCTCCGCTCCAGCCACGGAGAAGCGCTTGGCGCCGAGGAACTTGTTGTGCAGGAAGGTGTCGACTTCGTCGCAGCGCGCCAGCGAACGCAGCAGTCGGAGCTGCTCATCTTTGGAGGGAACGACTTCGTTCTCACAGGCTTCCATTTGCTCGCGAAGCCACGAGCGCATCTCGACGTCGTGCACGTCCCAGTACTCGACGCCGATGCGGCGGCAGTACGTGCGTTGAAGCTTGCCGAGAATCTCGCGGAGCGTGACGAGGTTACGATCGAAGAGTCGGCCCGGCGAGAACTCGCGGTCGAGGTGCTCCTCGCGGAGGCGGAAGTACTCGAGGTCGAGGCCTTCGGTCACGGTGCGACGCGGGCGGTCGAGCGGATCGATGTTGGCGCGCAGGTGGCCAATCATCCGGTAGTTCTCGATCACTCGGTCGACCTGCTTTTGAAGCGCAACCTGCTCGACGTCGCGAGGAAGGTTGTCGGGCAGTCCCGCGCGATGCTCGGTCACGACGTTCGGCACGCCGCCACCGTGACCGTTCGTCCCGGTGCGCCCAGCCTCATACTCGATGAGGGCGCGCCACTGCGGGTCGACCGATTCGGGGTTCTGCTCGTATTGCTCGTAAATCGCCTCGAGGAAGGCGATGTTGTGGCTGCTGAGGGATCGCTCGGCGTCCATGGGCTCGCGGCTCGGGAGCATAGCGCGAACCGACCAACAGAGGCACGTTCGCTGCTATCTTCCCGGCCGTGGTCGACCCAGGCGCAGCCCAACTTTCCTCCCGCGTTCGAGACACCCTGCTGGGCTCCAAGGAGTCGTGGACGCGCCGCATGTTCGAACTCGCGGGGCAGCTTCGGCAGGACGGCGGTGGTCCCGTGCACGACCTCTCGCTGGGGAACCCGAGCTTGGAGCCGCCCAAGGCGTGGCGGAACGCGGTGGTGGAGGTTCTCGACGACGAGCCGCCCGGTATGCACCGCTACATGACGAACGCGGGCTTCCCCGAGGTCCGGGCGTTCATCGCCGCGCGAGAGGCCACCCGCTACGATTTGCCGCTGACGCCCGAACACGTGGTCATGACGGTGGGAGCCGCCGGCGCCGTGAACGTGTTCTTTCGTGCCATTTTGGACCCCGGCGACGAGGTGATGGTGCCTGCGCCGTACTTCTCGGAGTACGACCACTACTGCGCAAACGTGGGCGCATCGCTGACCCCGGTCCGCTCCACCGAGGCCTTCGAGCCCGATGTGGACGCGATGGTTGCCGCACTGACCGAACGCACACGCGCCGTCCTCATCAACTCGCCCAACAACCCCACCGGCGCGATCTACTCGGAGTCGGTTTTGGCTCGCCTCGCCGATGCGCTCCGGGCGGCCAACGCAAAACGTGCGCGCCCGATCGTCGTGCTCGAGGACAGCCCGTACCGTGACCTCACGTACGACGGGGCAGATGTCCCCACGATGATGCGGCTGTATGAGCACACCGCGCTGCTCACCAGCCACTCCAAGGACCTCGGTCTTGCCGGCGAGCGCATCGGCTACATCACGCTCTCGCCCAGCATGGAAGGCGTCGGTACCGTCGCGCGCGGGTTGGGGTTTTGCAACCGCGTGCTGGGCTTCGTCAACGCGCCGGCGCTCATGCAGCGGGTGCTGCCTAAGGTGCTCGGCCAGGACGATGGCAAGGTCGACGTCGACGTCTATGCTCGCCGCTGCAAAACCATGGCCGACGGCTTGCGCGAGCTGGGCTTCGGCGTGCCTGAGCCGCGCGCGGGCTTCTTCTTGTTTCCCAAACTGCCCGAGGCCCTCGTCGACGCGCAGGGAGGCGACGTCGCGCTCACCGACAAGCTGCTCAAGCATCGCACCATCGTCGTCCCCGGGACCGCCTTCGGCGTGCCGGGGTACCTGCGGCTGAGCATGGCGACTCCCGACGAAGCCGTCACCGGCGCACTCGAGGCGTTCCGCGCCGTCTGCGGCTGAGCGGCCTGACCGCACGCGAGGGCGGAACAGTCCGTCCCGTCCCGCGTCGTGGACCCGTGGGTAACCCCATCGCCGCCAGCGGATACGTCTGGGCATGATGGGCGTCGATTCATGGGCTTCGCTGGGCGGAGCCGCGGTGTGTTCTCTGCTTGCGCTCGCGGGCTGCGATTCGGACGAAGGGTCTTCGACGCCGATTTCCGACGGCGAGCGGGTCTTCAGCACGCCGCTGCCGGACGGGAACACGTTCACCTGCTCGACCTGTCACGCGATCGACGAGCCGGCTGCCGACGGCCTTCGCCGCCCCGGGCACGCGCTCGCGGGCGCAACGCAGCGCGCAACCTTCAAGAACGGTCAGCTCGACGACCTACTCGAGGCGGTCAACAGCTGTCAGGTCGAGTGGATGAATTCCGAGCCGTGGGGTCCGGACGATTCAGCGTGGCTGGCCCTGTTCGAGTTTCTCGACGGCACGTCCGACGACGGGACCGAGGTGGCATTCGAGATCGTCGCGCCGCCGGCGGATCTCTCGGGAGGCGACGCGACGCGTGGCCAAGAGACCTTCAACAACAGTTGTGCCGTGTGCCACGCCCGCGACGGCATCGGGTCTCAGCTCGCGCCCAGCGTGGCACAGCGAGGTCTGGACTCCGAGCTCATCGCGCGTCGCGTTCGGACCAGCGGTCGCACCGAGAGCAGCGTGTACGACGGACTCACCGGAGGTGTCATGCCCTTCTGGGCAGCAGATCGGCTCAGCGATGATGAACTACGCGACATCATCGCGTGGATCGAGTCCACTGGAGAGCCCGTCGCGGGAGGTGGGGGCGGAGGTCCCAGCGACGACACGCGCGGCTGCGGCGTGACGCACCCTCGCGTCGGCTCGACGGCGGAGCTCCAGGGCTTCAGCCACGGCGTCGCGGGTACGGCGACCATCCTCGACGACTGCACGATTCAGATCACCGACTTCGTGTTCGACGGCGGCGGAATCGACGTCCGGGTCTACGGCGGACTTGGGGGCGACTACGACAACGGCTTCTCGATCGGTCCCGATCTCACTCGTTCGACCGGCTATGACGGCGAGACGATCACCGTTCAGCTCGACCCGTCCCAATCGCTCGACGACCTCGACGGCATCAGCATCTGGTGCGTGCCCGTGGGCGTGGATTTCGGCTCGGGCAGTTTCGAGCGTTGAAAACAGTGTTTTACTGAGTTCATTTTAAGTGTTCTGAATTACATAAAACTGGAAGTATAATCATCATCATGTCGACGCGATGAACGGGATGGGTGCAGAGCGCAGGGAGCATCAGCGGATTCCCATGAAGGTGGCGGTCGAGGCCATCCAAGGGGATTCCACGCTGGCGTTCACGAGCGAAGATCTCAGCGTTGGGGGCGCGAAGATCGTTGGGGAGGGCTCGCTGCCCGTCGGGGAACAGGTCGACATCAGCCTCGCGCTGCCTGGGCGGGCCTCGCCGCTCGAAGCGAAGGCCGAAGTGCGCTGGTCACGGGGCGGCGCGCTCGGTCTTCGGTTCGGGCGGGCGGCTCGAGCTGCGCTCGCGGCATTCTTCGCGGGCGCCGTCGGCCTGTCGGGCCTGAGTGCGAGCGCGACGGCGGCGGCGGTGCCCACGTTCGACCCCAACGCATCGACCACGCTCGACTCCGACGGCGCCGAGCGTCCCGACGAGTTCGCGCTGCTCGGCGCGTTCGAGCGGCAGCACCAGGCGATGGATCGCTGCGTCGAACAGGCGAAGGACGGGCAAGACGTAACGCTCACGGGAACGGCCACGATGGAGGTTCTGCTCAACCCCGCCGGCCATCGCCCGCTGGGGATCAACGGAACGGTCTCGGAGGATGCGCCGCAGGACACGAGCTTCGTCGAGTGTCTCCGCGCAGCCACGGCCTCAGCGCCGTATCCTGGCTACGACGGCCCGCCGCTCCTCGTCGAGTTCGACTTCGAGTTGGACGCCGGCTACGAAATCGAAGACTGACGTTGCGTACGAGCCTGGGGGCCCACCCGCCGCAGGGGGATTTCCGGCTCTCTTGTGAGGCGAAGACGGGTAGGTTCGGGCCATGCGTGCTTCGACGACTGCGCTCGCTGCCGTGTGCTTGGCGCTCGGCTGCAGCCCCGATCCCGCACCCTCGACGGCGCCGGCCGATGCGTCGCCCACACCGGCAGCCGTGACGCCGTCAGCCGGTGAATTCGGTGCCGGGGACGTGCAGCAGGCCCAGACGCCTCCAGATGCGCCGGATGTGAAGAGCCTTCGAGCTGCTGCTCAGGCCGCCGCGGCTGCGGCTTCGCTGGCGCCCACGCTTCCCAAGGCGGGTCGCAAGCGCGCCATGCCGCGAAAGGACGTCAAGCGAATCGCCAACTGGCGAGCCCTGCGGGGCTTGAAGGTCGAGGGGCAGCCCAGGCTCGTCGACTGGGCGTCGATGTACTTCACGGTGATGCCGTGGGCGTCGCTGAAGCCCGACGGTACGCTCGAGCTCCAGTGGGAAACGCGGACGCGTGCGCCCGCGGCCGCCGTCTACGTGGGTCTGCGCGTCGAAGAGGATCCCTTCTCCCCCCCGCGGTATCGCAACTATGAGATCGAGGACCTGTCGCGCGCCAGCTACAAGCACGCGGTCACGGCCAAGCTCGGCAAGCTCTTCACGCCTAAGTACGACGTGAACGATGCCCGTGGTCGCGGCTACGGGGAGGTGGCGTGGCAGGTCGAGCAGTTTCGGCCCGAGATCGGCAGCACCGTGCTCGCCGAGGGCCGCACCGCGTTTCGACTCGAGCCCAACGGCGACGGCTTCGAGATGATCCAGCTGCCGACGGTTGTGCTGGGTCCTTTCGTACACCAGGTCAGCGAGGACCGCTTCATCGTCAGCTTCGAGACCGACGTAAAAACGACCGCTGCCGTCGCGGTGGGAGGCCGCACGCCGACGGTGTCCTCGAAACCCAGTAAGCGCCATGAGGTCGCGGTCGAAGGACTCACCGCTGATACGGCCTACGCCTACCAGGTCGCCGTTTCCAACGGTGCCGAGAGCTCGGTCGCGCCGGCGCGCATCGTGCGAACGCGGGCGACGTCCGGCCCCGTTCGCATCGCGATTTTGTCGGACTCTCGGAGTGGTGTCGGTCCGGGCCGCGAAGCCTATGCTGGCGTCAACGCGAACGTTCTCGGTGGGTTGTTCTCCATTGCGCACCGCCGTGGCGTCGAAGCGATCTTCTTTCCCGGTGACTTGATCGACGGATACTCGACGCACGTCGACGATTACGACCACGAGGTGCGCTCGTGGATGCGCGTCGCCGAAGCGGTCGGCGGCAGCATTCCGATGTACACGGGCATGGGCAACCACGAGTGCGTCGTCGACATGTACGCCGACGGTGTCTCTCTTTCGAAGCCCGGCGAGAAGTCCGCGGAGGCTCGCTTTGCCGCTCTCATGGTCAACCCCGGCGGCGCGCCCGATCCCGAAGCCGACGGTGCGCCACCGTACGACGAGACGGTCTACAGCGTCGATTTTGGGGACGTGCACCTGGTCATGCTCAACACCAACTACTGGCGGTCGAGTCACCCGGGACATCCTCGCTACGACGGGCAGGGCAACCGTGAGGGGTTCGTCATGGCCGGCCAGATGAAGTGGCTCGACGAGGACCTTGCTGCCGCGCGCAAGGCCGGAGCGAAGCACATCGTGGTGCTGGGACACGAGCCGTCGTTCCCAGTCGGTGGACACGTCAAGGACGCGATGTGGTGGCACGGCGAGATCGCCGAGGTCAACGTGATGCGCGAGCAGTTCTGGACCACGCTCGCCAAGCATCGGGTCTTGGCCTACGTCTCCGGCGACGAGCACAACTACTCGCGGGCGCTCATCGGTCCGGAGACGGTCAAGGGGGCCGAAGCGTCGGTCTACTCGGTGATCAGCGGCGGCAGTGGAGCGCCGTACTACGCCGAGGCGCCCCCGAAGGAGTATGCCGCGCAGGTGCGCAAGTTCAGCGCCCAGCAGCACGTGACCCTGTGGACGTTCGAGGACGGCAAGCCGCCGCGTCTGGACATCGTCGGGCTTACCGGCGAGGTCATCGAGTCGCTGGACCTCACCGAAGCCGGGCCGGGGAGTACGAACTGAGCGAAGCAGACCAGCCGCGGCCTCGGACGCGCCGCCGCAGCGTGTTGCTCGGACTCGGAGCGGCTTCGGCCCTGCTGTTGGGTGTGTTGTCGGTGCGCGCCGCCATGCTGCAACCGACCGCGCCGGTGGGCGATGCGTTCGCGCTACCCGATGTCGATGCGGACGGCGTCGCCCAGCGGATGAGCGCTGTCGTTCGCCACGCGACGATCACCGTGCTCGGTACGACGGGAGAGCCGCAGCCCGGCGCCGACCGAGCGTCGTTCGAACGGCTGCGGCGCACGCTCGCCGACGCGTACCCACGCGCGCACCAGGTTCTCGAGCTCGAGCTCCTCGAGGACAGCTTGCTCTACACCTGGCCGGGGTCCGAACCCGACGCCGCGCCCGTGCTGTTCGCTGCGCACACCGACGTGGTGCCCGTGGAACCAGGAACCGAGCAGGACTGGACGCATCCGCCGTTCTCGGGCGCCATTGCCGACGGCTTCGTGTGGGGGCGTGGCAGCATCGACGACAAGCTGGGGGTGGTCGGGGTGATGGAGGCCGTGGAGGCGCTGGCCGCCCGCGGCCATGCGCCGCGGCGTACCGTCATTCTCGCCTTTGGCCACGACGAAGAGACCGGTGGAAACGCGGGCGCGTCGATGCTGGCGCAGACGCTCGCCCGGCGCGGTGTGAAGCCGTGGTTCGCGTTCGACGAGGGGGGCGCGGTGATCACCGACATGCTGCCGGGCATCACCCGGCCGGTGGCGCTCGTCGGAGTCGCGGAGAAAGGCTACGCCACCCTGGAGCTGGTCGCCGAAGGGGAGGGCGGACACTCGAACATGCCGCCGGCTCAGAGCACGATCGGGCGGCTCGGCGCCGCGCTGCATCGCCTCGAGTCGAACAAGTTCTCGACCGACGTGCGGGGCGGCACCTCGCTCATGGTGGACGCCATCGCGCCGCACACTCCCTTCGCGTGGCGGGTCGCGCTGGCCAATCGCTGGCTCTTCGATCCCGCCATCGCCGCAGCCTTGGGGACGCAGCAGGCCTCCAATGCCAGCGTGCGCACCACCACCGCGGTCACGCGATTCGATGCAGGCGTTGCCGACAACGTCGTCGCCTCGCGGGCGCGTGCGGTGGTGAACTTTCGTCTGCTCCCAGGAGACACCGTGGCCGATGTCATCGCCCATGTTCGCGATGCGATCGATGACGAGGGCATCACCGTTCGCTGCGCGGGGGAGTGTCGAGAGGCTACGGTTCAGTCCCGGACGGACGGCCCAGCCTTCGCACTCATCGAGCGGACGTTGCGGTCGGTCTACCCCGAGGCCGTGGTCGCACCATACCTGGTCATCGGCGGGACCGATGCACGCTACTACCAGCCGCTCACCGAAGAAGGGGCGTTCCGATTCTTGCCTGTCCGGCTGACGCCGCTCGATCGGGCCCGCATGCACGGGACCGACGAGCGCATCGCGGTGGACGATCTTCGCGCGGGCGTGCAGTTCTACACGCTGCTCATGCAGCACGCTTCGGAGTAGGCTGCTGCAGCCAGCGCGCGTACAGCCGCTGTGCCGCGCCAACGTACCATCCGGCCATCGCCAGCGGGGCCAGGGGCAGTAGCGCTGGCACCCGCAGGAGGATCGGCCATAGCGCACTCGGCCCGCTCCAGCTGCGCCCGCTCTCAGGGTCGAAGGCCGTCGCGTGTTCGGTCTCTGGGGACACGGTGAGCTGGACGCGGCGCCACCAGTCGAGCCGAACGATGCGTCGCATCACGCGGGTCAGCCGGGTTCTGGCCGGACACGTCACCTCGAGGCAGTGTCGGCTGGTGAAAGGCTGTCGAATGCGTCTTGCGAAACTCTCGGCTTCGCGGGCGAGCGGGTGGGTGTAGCTGTCTCCCTGCAGTAAGTCGTACAGGGCCATTCCCTTCTGCCAAAGGTCGCCGTTGAGCTTGAGGACGCCCGCACAAAGGTAGATGAGGGCGACTTGGATGCGGCACATCCAAAGCGCGGCGTTCGAGGCGGCGACGCTGATCGGTCGGAACCATCCGCGGGCGCGTGTCGGACGGCCCGAGAGGTTCATGAACACGAAGTAGAACATCAGCAGCTGGACGAGGTCGTTGCCCCCATCGAGGATCTGGCCGGTCCGGCTGTAGAGGTTGAACGTGAAGACGTAGACGCCCAACGCGCCCAGTCGGGGGAGCGCCTTGCCGAGGACGAGACCCAGGCAGACCAGCTGGCCGAGGATGAACACGTAGG
>CAYSPB010000271.1:248-10823 GCA_964432695.1 uncultured Nannocystaceae bacterium | reverse complement strand
TGAGCTCGGCGTGGCTTCGCCTTCGCAAGCGCCCGTGCAGGTGCCGTCGCAGGTGCCACGGCAGGACACCTCGCCGGCGCAGCTCGAAGCCTCCGGCAGCACGCAGCTGCCGTGACAGGTGCCCTCGCAGGTCGCTTCGGGGACGAGCGTACACGTGCCCGCGCAGATGCCCGCGCCTCGGCCGGAGGCGGCCTCCGTCGGGCCGGCGACCGTACAGGTTCCCTCACAGGTGCCCTCACAGGTCGCGCCCTCGGACAGTGCGCAGGTGCCCTCGCAGGCACCTGCACAGGTCGCACCTTCGGGCGGGAGGGCGCACGCGCCTGCCCCCTCGCAGGAACCCTCACAGGCGCCTGCACAGGTGCCCTTGCAGGATACAGACAGCGCCGGGGCCTCGACGTCGACTTCGCAACCCGAGTCGACCTCGCAGTTCAGCTGCGCCTGCGCGGCGACTTCGACGTTGGCCCAGCACCGCGCCGGGCGAACCTGGACGGACAGCGACCCGGACGCCCTGAGGTCGGCCTCGATCGCGTCGAAAAGGGCATCGACGATGTCGGCGGTGATGACTGCATCGCCCAGCGACACGCCGAACGCGTCCGCAAGGGCGCGAACTTCGGTCTCGAACGTCCCGCGCGAAGAGAGCAGGGCGTTCGATAAGGATGTCGTCGCAGTGACCAGCGCGTCGATCGACCCGACACCCGTCGAGTCGGCGCCGCCGCCCGACAGCGTGCGGCATGGCCCACAGCTCGAGCCGGGGAAGGGGGCTTCGTCGGCACACCCGTTGCCGTCGTTCGCCCCGCATGCGCCCAAGAACAAGAGCCCCGCCGCGGCCCGGCGGGTGGTCGATTGCATTCGCTTCGTCATTCCGATGTTCGTCATCGTGGTCCTCCGTCCACCCGAGTCGTCCTGCACGCGTTCTCGTCGCACGACCCAACGCGCGGTTGACCAATCGGAGCTTGGGTGCTGGGCAGGCCTGTGCGCTGCGTCGCTCGGTGCGTTGGTGGGGACGCTTCGGCGAAACTCGGGCGCGCGCTCGTTGTCGCCGCAGACGCGGAAGTCATCGAGCCGGCACGCCCCCCCGGCAGCGATCACGCTGCGGGCGGGTTCGTGGCGCCGACTCGTCGACCGGCGGACTCAGTCGACCAAGCTACGGGCCGTTTTGGGGTCGTGCTTCTTGCCGTCGATGAGGTACGTCGGCGTGTCGACGACGCGCTTCTTTCGGGCAACGTCGGCCTCGGACTCCGCCCAGGCCCACGTTTCTTCGCTCTCCAGGCAGGCGTCGAAGCGCGCCATGTCCATGCCGATCGTCTCGGCACCAGGGCGAACGTCGACGCCCTGCTTCCCGGCGACATGGGCGAAGAGCCAGCTGTCCATCTCCCAGAACTTGTCTTGCAGTCCGGCACACCGAGCGGCGCGCATGCTGGTGCAGACCTCGGAGCGGTGGATCGTGCAGCGGTTGCGGGGCTGGTGGCGACGCACGATGCGGACGTTGCCACCCTCGACCAGCTTCATCTTCATCAGGTTGGAGCTGATGGCGCAGTGCGGGCAGTGGTAGTCGATGAACTCGTGCATCTCGAGCTCGGCATCGGGCTGCCCGATCCACGGATGTCCGTCGTCGGTGGTGCCGGTGGGGACCGGCGGACCTTCGGTCCAGAGCACGAACGCCCAGTACGGCGGGATGAAGATCCGCGCGAGCACGAAGAGCAGGCCCGGGATCGCGAGCGCGTTCCACAGCACCTCTTTGCTGACCGGCTCCAGGTCGTCGACGCGCCAGGCGACCACGGCCAGCGCGAGGGCGACCACGTGCACGCCCTCGCAGAACATGCAAAACGAGCCGACGTGGAGCCACGACTCGAGGAAGAGGGCGACCGAAGCCACGGCCGCAAAGGTGGCCAGCGGTCGAAGCAGGCGGGAGCGCTTCCAGGCCGCGAAGCCGAGCGAGGCGAAGCCGAGCATGCCCCACACCGGCAGCGGAACGCCGAGCAGGATGGAGAAGCGCGACAGCGCGACCTGGCCACAGTCCAAGGTCGCGCCGACGCTGCAAAAGCTCTCGGCCGTCACATCGATGTACGTCTTGACGTGGACGTACTCGAGGACGGCCGACAGCAAAAAACCGGTCGCAGCCAGCGCGAGTGCGGTGGTGCGACCGGTCTTCGGGCTCATGGTCGGAGCTTAGCCGACGCCGAGGCCAGCAGCGAACGAAGCCTGCGCCGAGATGGTGCCGGACGCGGTGCCGCCGAGGTCTGCGAGGATCTCGCCAGCTTCGATGAAGGCCGGAATGACGCAGTTGATGCGGCCCGCCGGGACTTCCGCGATGATCTCCGCACCCGCGTCGCCGCTGGCGAATCCTTGGATCTGCGCGGTGAGGTTCGCGATGGGCGACTCGACGCCGAGCTCCGCGTTGCCTTCGAAGAGGGCACGGAACTGCGCGAAGCCCTGAAGGATGGCCGCGCCGCGGACCTGAAGCTCGCCGATGCGAGCGCGGAAGGCCGCCTGAGCGTTCACGTCGGCAGCGAGGGCTGCGTTGAACTCGAAGGCGATCTCGAGCGACGGGGGCGAGCACTCGAGGTTGGCCGAGGCGGAGGCCGAAGCCGAAGCCTGGCAGTCGGCCGAAGCGTCGCAGTCGGCCGCGACCGACGGAGGCGTCGCGGTGCCTTCGCAGGAGCCCGAGCAGCTGCCCGAGCAGGAGCCACGGCACTCGGGCGGCTCGCCACCGCAGTCGAGCATGACCGACGCGTCGGCAACGCAGGTGCCTTGGCAGGTGCCGGAGCACTCGGCGCCCGCAGCCATCTCGCAGGTACCTTCGCACTCGCCGGCGCACTCGCCTTCGAAGCTGCCCTCGGAGCCTTGGACTTCACCGTTGACGGTGCAGGTTCCCGAGCAGGTGCCTTCGCAGCTGGCGGCGACTTCGAGGGCGCAGGAGCCCTCGCAGGAGCCTTCGCAGGAGATGCCGCCCATGGCGGAGGCATCACAAGCGACCGAGCCGGTGCATTCGGCGTCGCAGCTACCGCTGCACTCGCCTTCGCAGGCGACCGAGACCTCGGGGGGCATCGCTTCAATGTCGCAGCCGGCCTGAACTTCGCAGTCGGCTTGCGCCTCGACGGCGACGTCGAGCGACGCCGAGCAGCGCGGCGGGGCGTAGTTGATGCTGATGCCGCCGTCGACCGAAGCAGAAATTTCGCCCTGGATGTGGGCCATCAGGTCGTCGACGATGCTGGCGTCGATGGCTGCGTCGGCAGCGATCTCGAAGCCCCAGACCTCGGCGAGGCCGCGGATGTTGGCTTCGAAGTCGGCGTTGACCGACACGAAGACGGCGTTGATGTCTCCGACGGCGCCGAAGAAGCCATCGAGGCGGGCGGAGCCGGAGATGCCGACCGAACCCTCGGCGATCACGCCACAGGGACCGCAGATGCCGCCCTCGTCACAGCCTTGAACGGCGGTGGAGGTGACGCCCGCGAAGAGGCCGACGGCGACGAGCGAGATGCCCTTGTTTTTGAAAGTAGTCATGTTTGTCCGATTCTCCTGATTCATCGACCGACGTGCGTCGGTGGCACCTTGACGACCGGTATACGGCAGGTGGCCGGTTGGGGGCACGCGGCGTCCGAAGGCGCCGGGATACTCCCATAGGCCGATTTGGGAGGCAACAGAGTGGCCGTTTGCATTGCGTGCGTGGGATTGGCCGTGACCCACGCCCCCCGGTCGACGTACGAGGCGTGGGCGGTTGTTGGACCCTGTCGGCGAGTGCTTGTTCAAAAGTCGGGCCGTTTTTTGGCGGGGCCCGTCCGCGAGGAAAAAGAGGTGTGGTTGGAGGCGAGGTCGAGGCACCTTGGGCACCGCGACGACCGATCCGGGTCCGAGCGCGGTAGTCCAGTCTCTCCAGGAGTTGGATTCCCTTTGCGGTGCTTTTGCTAAAGGAACGCCGTCTTTGGGCCTCGGCGCGGCGCGCCGAAGGGTGTCGAAGCTGCCGTTACGATGAAACGTCGACCACGAGCGGGCAGTGATCGGTCACACG
Organism: uncultured Nannocystaceae bacterium; assembly: GCA_964432695.1. GTDB lineage: Bacteria > Myxococcota_A > Polyangia > Nannocystales > Nannocystaceae > CAJXVA01. The sequence goes on along the minus strand of CAYSPB010000271.1, from coordinate 6,814 downwards.
TTCGTAGTCGAGGTCTGGGTACGCGGTGGTGGAAATGAAAGGTTCGCAGGCGTGGCGTCGGCAGTGGCTGCCCGGGGCGGCCTGCACCGCTGGGGCATTGCGGGCCGCTCCGTCATGGAACACGTGGTCCAGGATGGAGGGTTCCTTGAACCGGTCGTGTCGGCGTCCCTCCCAGTACGCCGTGCAGTTCCGTACAAGCTCGGCCGAACGTAAACCCGTGGTCGCGAGCTGACGGCGAAGCGAGGCGATCTCCGTCGAGGCGTCTCCGGCCACAGGCCCGGTGGTGTTGAAGTCCCCCACCACGAGCCGTGGCGCAGGCAGCGACGCCAACCGGCGCACCAGAGCATCTCGTTGCCGGACGCGCAGGCCATGTCCCCGAGGGCCGGCCTTGAGGTGCACGACGACGATGGTGGTCGGTCGGCCGCGGAGCTCGACAACCTGGGTCAAGATGGGGCGGCATCCGGGTTCGAGCTGCGTGCAAGGATCCGTCCGAGCAGCCGCGGCGTTGATGCCAGGGCGTCGCGCAATGACGAGCCGCTGGTCGTGCGCGCCGCCCTGCGTTGAGGCCTGCCATCGATAGCCAGGCAGCACGCGCGCGAGGGCGGCCGGCGCGGTAACCTCCTGGAGGCACAGCACGTCGGCGTTCAGACGGGCGAGTGCGCGGGCGAGCCGGTCGAGGTCGTGCCCGGGGGCGTGTCGTGAGCGCGCGCGCTCGTGCCCCCCGTAGTTGCGCAGGTTCCAGGTGACCAAGCGCCATCGGTCTGCGGGCGCCGAGCCGGTCGTGCGCGTCGTCCATGCGTGTAGGCCGACGGCGCTCCAGGTGGCGGTGCCGAGCAGGAGAGTGCGTCGCGACAGCTGCATCGCGGGGTCTGTCGACCGTCACGACGCGATCGTTGCGCGTTTAGCCTTCGAACTCGAAGCGGGTCACATCGACGTGGACCTGGCGAACGTTGGACTCCACGAGCACGTCGGCATCGGAGTCGATCGGCTGGTCGCGGACGTGAACCTTGTAGACACCCGAGAGCGTACCGACGCTGTGGATGTCCGTGATGAGTCCGGTCGCAACGGACACCGTCCGGCCACCGCCAGTCAGCGGGGTCCCGCGGCCGCTTTGGCCGAGCACGGACAGACCCAGCGACAGGTCTTGGTAGGGGGCCTGGACATGGATGTCCGCCCGGGACACGCTCTGCGGAGACTGTTGGAACTCGAGCTCCAGTCGCACGCCCCACCGACGACGCAGCGCGCGGGTGCTGATCGTCTCGTACAGTGCCGCCGCGTCGAACTCGTAGACGCCGTCGGGGTCGAGGCCGCCGAGGCTGAAAACGGGGATCGAGACGTGATAGGTCGTTTTAAACGACTCCGGCGTGGGAGGCGTATCGCCTTTCCCCACGCCGAACGCGAGACGAATTGCCATGACCGACGGTGGGTCGACCGTCTGCTTTCCCGCAGCGGGATCGATTGCCGCAGTGCTGTCGGGAAGCCGAGGGACGACGACGCGGACGCTCATGGCCGCCAGCATACCCAAACGAGGACCCAACCCGAACCGGGGGGCTGCTCAGCCGAAATCAGCTGAGGCGTCGAGGGGCGTGCTGGCGTTGGAGGTCCGGTCTACCGCTCGTAGAGCTTCTTCCGCTCCCGACGCTTGCGACGACGCTCGGCTTCGCGAAGCTTACGCTTGTTGCGGATGCTGGGCTTCTCGTAGTGACGACGACGCTTGATCTCCCGCAGGACGCCTTCGCTGGCCATCAGGCGGCGAAGCTTGCGGATGGCACGCTCCACGCCGCGCTCGTCGACTTTGACTTCGAGCGGACGACCTTGAACGGGCTCGTACTGGGCTTTGGTGTCGGTGCCGACTTCGGTCTCGGCAGCCTCGGCGGATTGTTCCTGCGGCGTCGTCATGATGAGAGGCGGGCACATATAGGAGGGCCTGAGGCCTCGGTCAAGCCCGATCACGCCGCGAAAACCGCCTCCAGGCGGGATTTGCTCAGCCGTGAGTCCCGGCGATCCCGGCTGTAGCGCCCCCATCGACGGTGAGGGTGTGCCCGGAGACGTGCGGTGCAGTTGCGAGAAAACGCACCGCCTGGGCGACGTCGTGGGCGGTCCCGATCTGCCCGCGGGGAATCTTTGCCAGCACGCGCGCACCCGCCACGGTGCCTGGTCCCGCACGGCCGTCGGCTGGCCAGGACACGGTTCCGGGGGCCACGGCGTTGATGCGTAGGGGGGCGAGCTCCAAGGCCAGGGCTTCCGTGGCCGTCTTGAGGGCGCTCTTGGCCAGGCAGTGATCGAGGTAGCCGGTCCACGGATGCAACGCCCCGAGGTCGAGAATGTTCACGACTGCGCCGTTTGCGGCGCGGAGAGCCGGCAGGCAGCCGCGGATCAAGCTGATCGGAGCCACGAGGTTGAGATCCAGCACCCGCCGCAGGTCGGCGTCCGTCCGGTCCTCGAACGGCCCGCGCTCATACGAAGCGGCGCTGTTGACGAGGAGGTCGAGTCGCGGACCGACGCCTACGGCGACCGACGCCCGGGCGGCGTCGTCGTGAAGGTCGGCTTCGAGCACGCCCGCGATACGCTCAGCGTGCTCCTCGGCCAGCGCTTCGGCCTCGGCGGTCGAGCGATGGCAATGCACCCACACCCGGTAGCCGTCCTCGAGCAGGGCCTCGACGATGGCGCGCCCGACCCGGACGGCTCCGCCGGTCACCAGGGCCACGCGGGCGCCGTCGGTCTCGGTCGTCACGAGCGCCACCATACCCGCGTGCACGCGCGCTCGCCCGTTGACAGCGCCGCGACGGTGCGACAGCGTCGACGCGTCGTGTCGCAGTCGCAGTCGCCATCGTCGGGGGCCTCTCCCCGCCGCCTGTCGCTCCGCGACATGACCGAAGGAACCGGCTGCACGCCGCGGACCGTCCGCTACTACGAACGGCAGGGCCTGCTGCGCGCGAACCGGACGTCGGGTGGGCATCGACAGTTCGCGCCCAGCGAGCTCGAGCGGCTCGGCTTCATCATCGCGCTGCGCGAAGCGGGCTGGTCCCTCGAGGACGTCACCACGCTGCTCGAGGTTCGGGACACAGCGCCTAGCGACGCGTCTGCGACGGCCCACCTCACGCGGCTGCTCGAGGCGCAGATCGATGCGCTTGCGCGCAAGCTGGTGCTGCTGCAGCGCCTGCGCGACGAGTTTGGTGAGACGGCCGACCTGCTGGCGGTGTGTCAAACGTGCACGTCGGTCCAGACGCGGGCGTCGTGCGAAGGCTGCGACCGGCTGCCCGAGCTGTCGGCGTTGCCCCGTCCGTTCCGGCTGATCTGGCGGGCACATGAGCTCGACGGCGGCGAGGCGTTCGACGATGCGGCCGCCGACGACGACGATGCCGCCGTGGTATGAGCGCTCGATGGCAACGCGAGCCGACGCGCTCCAGGACGCCGTCCGCGGGCTGATCGTCGCCTGCGGACTCGACCCCCAGCACAAGGACCTGCACGGCACGCCCGGTCGCGTCGCGAAGCTGTGGGAGGACGCGTTTCTTCGAGGGTATTCGATGGATCCCGCGCAGATCCTCGCAGACCCCGTGCGCGGCGAAGCGCCGACCGAGCTGGTGGTCGTCCGGGAAATTCCCTTTCAAGGCATGTGTCCGCACCATCTGCTGCCGTACATCGGGCGCGACCGTGGCCTACCTGCCGGCGGACGCTCTGCTGGGCTTTGGGCGCCTCGCAGACCTCGTCCGCTGCTTTACTGCCCGGCTGACGCTGCAGGAGCGAGCCTGCAACGACGTGGTCGACGCGTTGATGGAGCACCTCGGAGCACGGGGCGCGGGCTGCGTCATGCACGGTGAGCACATGTGCCTGCGGATCCCTGAGCAGCGGCACAGCACTTCGGTGGTGACGTCGTCGTTCCGGGGAGCCCTGCGGGAGCGACCCACGCTGCAGGATGGCTTGTTCGCGTGAGCGGTCGTCTCACGGTGTACGTGCTGCGGCACGGCGAGCCCGAAGACCGAACGATCTTCTACGGACAGAAGGACGTGGGTCTGTCGACGCGCGGTCACGCGCAGGTGCAGGCGCAGGCGGAGTTCTTCGCGACGCGGTCGCTCGTCGCGATCGTCAGCAGCGACCTGACGCGCTGCACGATTGGCGCGAGTGCGATCGCGGCGCGCTGTGGCCTCGAGGTGCAGACGTCGTCGGCACTGCGAGAGATGCACTTGGGTCTGCTCGAGGGCGTGCGGATCGCCGACGCGGTGGCGTCGATGCCCGAGCTCGCGAAACGTTCGTATGCCGACATGCTGGACTTCGCGTTTCCCGACGGGGGCGAGAGCGTTCGCACGCTCGGGGAGCGGGTGATGCCGGAGGTTGAGAGGCGCGTGCGCAACGCGGACCCCAGCGCGGGGGCGTTGCTGCTGTACGTGCACAACACGGTCGCGCGGGTCGTGCTCGCGCACGCTGCGGGGCTGGGGCCCGAGGGATACGTGCGCTTCGAACAGCGGTACGCGGCGGTCAACCGCATCGAGGTCGACCCCGGGGCCGACGACCTGTGGACACGCAGCGTCATTCATTTCGCGAATCGGCCGCCGGTCGCCGCCGGACCGGACGGACGTGCCCGGACCCGCGGATAGAGCCGCCTCCATGGACCGCTACGCGACAGGTTGTCGCAACGTCAGGTTTTCGGTCTAGATTGTGTTTCGGATGCTCGACGACGACGAGGGACTGGAGGCCGAGGTGCTAGATGCAGTGCCGATCTTCCCGTTGCCCAACGCTGTCCTGCTTCCAGGGATGGTGCTTCCGCTCAACGTGTTCGAGCCGCGCTACCTCGAACTCGTGGACTACGCCCTCGACGGAGGACAGTTCATCGGCGTGCCGCTGCTCCGGCCCGGCTACGAGAACGACTACGAGGGGCGCCCCGAAACCGAGGCCGTGTTCGGCGTCGGGCGTCTGATCTCGCACCAGAAGCTGCCCGACGGTCGGCGCTTCATTCGACTGGCCGGCCAGCGCCGGCTCCGCCGCGTTCGCGAGCTACCGCCCGAGCAGAGCTTCCGGCTGGTCGAGTGTTCGCTGCTCGGGGAAGACGACCCCAGCGCCTCCTCTCAACTGGAGGTGCTCAAGGCGCAGCTCGAGCGGATCGCATCGACGCTGCTGCCTGACGACGAGCAGCTCGTGCAGTCGGTGCTGCGCATCCCGGACGACCGCATCTTCCTCTACGCGACCGCGGCGATCGTCCCGACGCTGGGGCTGATGCCGGGGAGTGCTTCGAGCCAGCATTCGGCGATGCTCGCGATGCAGCAGGCGAGTCTCGATGCGAAGACGGCGGACCTGCGGATCGACACGCTGGTCGACTTCGCGGGCGCGTTGTGCAGCCGGCTTCGGGAAGACGGGCGCTTCCCCAAGGCGCTGCTGAATTGATTTAGGGGAACCTCTCGGTTCCCGACGCTGTGGCAGCGAAGCTGCCTTCGCGTCTCCCTCCGAGGTCGGGCTGTTGCCCTCGCTCGCGGGCCCTTCGGGCCCGCTCCTTTGGCGGCGCAGGGCGGCGGTCGTTTTCGACCCGGCTCCAGGCTGTTGCCCTCGCTCGCGGGCCCTTCGGGCCCTCTCCTTTGGCGGCGCAGGGCGGTGGGTCAGGCTTGGGCTTCGTTGCTGTTGTGGAAGCGCTTCATCTTGCGCTTGATCATCTCTTTTTTGACCATGCCGACCATGTCGATGAGGAGCTGACCGGTGAGGTGGTCGTACTCGTGCTGCAGTGCGCGGCCGAGCAGGCCTTCGCCTTCGATGGTGAAGGTCTCGCCCTCGAGGTTGGTGGCTTCGACCTTCGCCCAGCGGGGCCGTTTCACGTCGACGAAGACGTTCGGGAAGCTCAGGCATCCCTCTTCGGCGATGGTGAGACCTTTGCCTGATTCGACGACCTTCGGGTTGATGCAGACCACAGGGGGTGCATCGTCATCGCCGCCGGCGACGCGGCCATCGATCAAGAAGATGCGCTCCAGCCGACCCCCTTGAATCGCGGCGATGCCCGCTCCGTTGAGCGCGTACATGGTGTCCGTGAGGTCGCGGACCAGGTCCTTGATGCCGTCGTCGACGGTCTCCACCTCGAAGGTGGGCTCACGCAGACGGGGATCGGGGTATTTGACGACGTCGAGTACGGCCATGGGATGCTCGCGGGGTGCGGATCTCGGGCAAACCTGACGTAAAGGTAGCTTGGCGGTCAAGCGGGTGCTAGACCCGCGCCTCCAGAGGCCTGCCATGACCGCCGTCGACGCCGAGAAGATCCGCGCCGCGCCTGCCTCCGTCAAAGACCCCGCAACGGGCCATCCCACTGCGGCGACGGGCCAGCTGCGCGACGTCCAGGTGGGCGACGACGCATCCGTGACCCTCGCGGTCGACACCATTTCGCCCGGCTATCCCATGGCCGAGGCGCTCGAGGCGTCGATCAAGGACGCGCTCGCGACGCTCGAGCTCCCGTCCGTCACCGTCGAGTTCGGACTCAAGGTGCCGCACAAGCCGGCGCGGGCAGACCTGAACCGGCTGCCCACGGTGAAGAACATCATCGCGATCGCGGCCGGCAAAGGCGGCGTGGGCAAGAGCACCCTCTCGGTCCA
>CAYSPB010000271.1:0-231 GCA_964432695.1 uncultured Nannocystaceae bacterium | reverse complement strand
CGGCCTGCTCGACGCCGACATCTACGGCCCGTCGATCCCGAAGATGCTCGGCACGGCGGACCGCGAAGCCGGCACCGCGGCCGAGGGAAGTGGCATCGCACCGGCGGACTACCGCGGCATTCCGGTGATGAGCGTCGACTACTTTGTCGAGCCGGGCAAAGCCGTCATTTGGCGGGGACCGATGATCCACAAGCTTCTCACGCAACTCCTTGAGGACGTGCGCTCGGGCGA
>CAYSPB010000270.1:0-10823 GCA_964432695.1 uncultured Nannocystaceae bacterium | reverse complement strand
CGACCGCGGGCAGGGCAACGAACGCGCCAAAACCCACGAGCGTGCGCGCTTGGCTGCGAATCCGAGGGGCGAAGTACTCGACCAGGGTTGGGGCGTTCACGGCGCTCCTCTCTCACAGACGGACGCGCGACCCGGCGGTTGCGCCGGGCCGCGACTAGGGTCAGGCCTTTGCGAGCGCCTGCTCGAGGTCGGCGATGATGTCGTCGATGTGCTCGATGCCGATGCACAGACGGATCATGTCGTTGCTAACGCCCGCGGCCGCGAGCTCGTCGTCGTTGAGCTGGCGGTGGGTGGTGGAGGCCGGGTGAGCGGCGAGCGACCGGGTGTCACCGATGTTCACCAGGCGCTTGAACATGCCGAGGCTGTCGTAGAAGCGCACGCCCGCTTCGAACCCACCCTTGACGCCGAAGGCGAGCAGCCCGGAGGGACGGCCGTTGGCGTACTTCTGGGCGAGGTCGTAGTACGGCGAGTCGGGCAAGCCGGCGTACCGGACCCAGGTGACCTTGTCGTGCCCCTGCAGGTACTTGGCCACGGCGATCGCATTGTCGCAGTGGCGCTCCATCCTCAGGTGCACGGTCTCGATGCCCTGCAGGACCAAGAACGCGTTGAGCGGGCTCAAGGCCGAGCCGGTGTTGCGTAGCGGTACGGTCCGGCAGCGACCGATGAACGCGGCCTCACCAAGCGCCTCGGTGTAGACGACGCCGTGATACGAGGGCTCGGGCTGGTTGAGCATCGGAAAACGCTCGGCGTGGTCGGCCCAGGGGAACTTGCCGGAGTCCACGACGACGCCCGCGACCGAGTTGCCGTGCCCCGCCATGTACTTGGTCAACGAGTGGACGACGATGTCGCAGCCGTAGTCGATGGGGCGGATCAGGTACGGCGTAGCGACGGTGTTGTCGACGATGACCGGGATGCCGTGCTTGTGGGCCATCTTTGCGATGGCCTCGAGGTCGGGGATGTTGCCCGCGGGGTTGCCGATCGACTCGCAGTAGATGGCGGCGGTCTTCTCATCGATGAGCGCCTCGAGCTTGGCGGGGCTGTCGTCCTCGGCGAAGCGCACGTCGATGCCCTGCTTGGGCAGCATGTGGGCGAAGAGCGTGTACGTGCCGCCGTACAGCAGCGGCACGGACACCACGTTGCTGCCGGCTTCGGCGATGGTGAGGATCGAGTAGTTGATCGCGGCCATGCCGGAGCTGACGGCCAGGGCACCGACGCCACCTTCCATCTCGGCGACGCGCTTTTCGAGCACGTCGGCGGTGGGGTTCATGATGCGGGTGTAGATGTTGCCCGGTACCGCGAGGTTGAACAGGTCCGCGCCGTGCTGCGCGTTGTCGAACTCATACGCGACCGTCTGATAGATCGGTACGGCGACGGCCTTGGTGGTGGGGTCGGTTTCGTACCCTGCGTGCACTGCGATGGAGTCTTGCTTCATGGTCTCTCTCCTCGGTTCTGGCTTCGTTTCAGGCCTCGTGGCGGGCAGGAGACTCGAGGCCCCTACCCGAGCAATCCGAGCGGATCGTCTGGGTCGATCCCCTCTGCATACGGTTGCCCGCGGTCGGGCGACGTCGTCTGGTCGATGAGCCGAAGCCAATTGTCGAACACGGCCTTGGCGGAACTCCGCCACGTGTTGGCCAGGCTGGCTTCGAGTTCGACTTCGGGAAACGCGGGCGACGGCGTGCCGGCCCGCATCGCCTCGAGCACTCGACGCTGGTAGGCATCGGCAAGCGTGGCCGCCTCAGGCGTGAAGTAGTGCTCCGGGTGCGGCGGATAGTCTCCGCGCGTGCCGTCGATGTGACGGTTGACCTCCCGCTTGTACTCCTTGAGCAGGCTGTTCGCGTCATACTCCGGATGACCCTGAAAAAACACGTATCGGAACCGGTCAGGGCTAACCGCAACGTGCACACCCGCCTCATCGCTCTCGACCAAGACGGTCAACCCTGCGGTCTCGAGCTGCGCGCGCGACACCTGGTTGTGGCGCGACTGCGGCACGTCGAACCGGGTCTTCACGTCGCGCAAGAGCGGGTGCCGCCCGACGATACGGTGGCCGTATACCCCCCAACACTTGGCGGGTAGCGGCGTACGGTCGACTCCGTAGAGGGCCTTGACGAGGGCATGGGTGGCCAGGCAGGAGCACAACACGGAGGCGACGTTGCTCGAGGCCCAGTCGATGGTCGACCGAAGCGGCTCCCAGAACGGCTCTTGGTCGAGCGAGGGGTTCGCGACGTTCGCCCCGGTGATGATCAGGGCATCCAGACCCGCACTCTTCAGCTCTTCGAAGGACTCGTAGTAGGTGTCGACATAGGCCTGCGTCGCTGCGCTCCGCCCCAAACCCGGGATCGAGAACGCGTGCATGAACAGCGTGGCGTCCACGGTGCTGCTGCCCACCAGGTGCATGAACTGCCGCTCGGTGACCGCCAGCGCGGCGTCCGGCATCATGTTCAAGAACCCGATGTGGAGTTCGCGGACGCCACGTCGCTTCGCGTCCCCTGCGTCGAGCACCATGTCCCCCTGCTCGCGAAGCAGCGCGAAGGTTGGCAACGCGGTGTGCTGGACCAACGGCATCAGCTGCACCCCTCCACGATCGGTCGGCGTCCGACGCCGAAAGCCGCCAGCATTCTCGACCCAGCAGGTGCAAACAACGACAGCAGAGCCTCTGCTACTTATCGTCGCGGGTCGTCGACCGTCAACCGCGGGCTGGGTCGCACCCCACGCGCCCCCCATGGCCGCACGCACTCGCTTCCGTCAGCAGCTCTCGGTCGCGACCGCCTCTGACCGCCTCGGGCGGCCGGACGTCGGGACGCTCCCTGCCCTCGCCACCGACGCCCTACTCACCGGTCTCGAGTCCGAAGCCGCGTGTAGACTGCTGAGCGGGAAGCTCTGACGCGACCGCCGGACGTCGGTGAGCTTCAGCTCCAGCGAAGCTCGGCGAGCGGCTCGTGGGCGGAGAATCGCCCGCGCTCGTCGATGCGAACGCGTGAGGCGGCGACGTCAGCGTCGTGGGTGTAGAAGCACCAGCCCCCCTCGCCTTCGATTGCCGTCAGGCGCTCGCGCTTCTCATCGATGAGCAGCTCGGGGTAGCGGTCGTAGCCCATCGTGATCGGCAGGTGAACCCACGGGGTGCCCGGCACGAGGTCGCCCATGAAGGTGACCGGACCTCGCGGCGTGTGGACGCGGGTCAGCATCAAGCCGGGCGTGTGGCCCTGAGAGAATGAAACGTCGTAGCCCTCTCCCAGCACGCTGGACGTTGGACCCTCGACGAGTTCGAGCCGTCCGGTGCCCTCGAGCATGGCCGGAAGTTCGGGAATGAAGGACGCACGATCCCGCATATGGGGTGAGCGTGCGCGGTTCCAGGCCTCCAGCCCGACGACGTAGTGCGCGTTGGGAAACGCGAGCGTCGGCGCGCGGCCTTCTTGCCACGGCTGCAGCAGCCCACCGACGTGGTCGAAGTGCAGGTGCGAGAGCACGATGACGTCGATGTCGGGAGGGGCCACGCCGAGGGCTTCGAGCGACTGCAAGAGCACGTGCTCGGACTCCTGAACGCCGTATCGGTCGCGAAGCTTCGGCTCGAAGAACGCACCGATCCCCGTCTCGAGCAGTACGGTGCGACCAGAGTCTTCCCGGACGAGCAGCGACCGACACGCCAACGGAATGCGGTTGCGCTCGTCGGGTGGGCACCAACGCTGCCACAGTGCCGCGGGCGCGTTGCCGAACATCGCGCCCCCATCAAGCCGCTGCGTATTCCCCTCGACCGAGTCCAGCCTCATCACGCGCAGCCTACACGAGGCGCGACCCGTCCATGGCACGGTATGATCGGTACGCGCCATGTTTGCTCTGCTGCTCACGACCACGCTCGCCAGCTGCGCGCCAGCGGTCCCCGTTGCGCCGACCGTGCCCTCGGTCGGACCGCGGACGCCGTCGCTCCCGCCCCTCGCGGCGCAGACCCAGGTCATCTTCGATGTTGCGGTTGATGTAGCCGAGGGCGCCGGCAATCGACGCGGTGCCGTCGTGCGCGCGACGAGATGCATCTCTACACTCGGATGATGACGGTCCACGCCTGCTCCCAGCCAGGAAAGCCGCCGCCGTACCAAAGTCGCTCCAGCTCGTCGCGAGAATACCGAACGTCGGCCGCACCGAACCGGACCTCGAACTCGAGCGGCGTGCGCTCCCACCGGATCCGCGCCCGCAGCGGGATCACCGTTTGGCTCGAAACCAACCAGGCGTAGCCCACGAACTCCATTCCGCCGTCGGCACCCGGACTTACCTCCAACGGGATGACCCCATCACACTCCGATGGCCGCGGGTCACCATCAACTCCACTGGTGCGAACAGCTCCATCCAATGCATCCGCCAATGCGACCCAGGATGTCTTCGTCGGATGCGTAAGAACGGCTTCCGCGGCTGCACGTAGCGCGTCTCGAGTGTTCGTCTACGACCTCGAGGGCGAGCACCTGGTCGGAGACGCTCGGCAGGTCCATCAGGTGCCCTCGCCGCGGGCAGCCTTCCGCCACACCATGGCGAGCCACGGTTGCTCGGCGCGGGGGCGACCTGGGGGGCGGTAGTAGTGCTCGAGCTCGATGAAGCCGCTGCGAGACGCCAGGTCGCGCCACCGGTCCAGGTCGAGAAAGCTGCCGTAGCGGGCGCCATTGAAGCCCTCCTGGTTGTCGCCGCGAGGGTTCGAGGCGAAGAGGACGCCGTCGGTGCGAAGTGCCTGCCACAGCTGCGAGAGCACGCGTGGCAGCTCCTGGGTGGGGATGTGAAACAGCGAGGCGTTGGCGAAGATACCGTCGAACGACGCGGGCTCAAGCGACAGGGCGAGGAAGTCCTGGTGCAGGACGTCGCACCCCGAGTGCGCCCGCGCGAGTTCGCAGAATCGTGCAGCGCCGTCGAGCCCGACGACGTCGTGCCCTGCCGCGTCGAACGCGATGAGGTCGCGACCGGGTCCACACCCGAGATCGAGAATGCGTGCAGGTGGGTCCACGGCCAGGTGACGAAGCAGCGCGTCGCGATTCTGCGTGACGTCGTGGTCGCGGGTCCCTTCCCAAAAACCGTCCGCGTTCGCCTGATAGTGCCCGAGCGTCGAGGCGACGATCTGCTCGAGCGCGGACGAGTCCAACCGTGGTGTGCGAGCCAATGTGACCGGAGAATACCCCGGGCCGTCCAAGTACGATGCCGCTAACCCGCCATCGTCTTGCCGATGTCCAACACCTGTTCGCGCAGCCACGCGTGTCCGGGATCGGCGTCCATCCAACGTGCCCAGGTCAGCGACGCCTGGTAAGGCATGGCGCCGATCGGCGGGACGAACAGCTCGAGCGGCCACTGCTTTGCAAACACGCGGGCGGCGCTGATCGGAACGGTCATGATGAGGTCGCTGGCTGCCACGATCGCCGGCGCTGCCAGAAAGTAGGGCGTGCGCCCCACGATGCGACGCTGCAGACCGTGTTCGGCCAAGTGACGGTCGATCACATGATCACCGCGCCCGGTGATCCGAAAGACCGCGTGCGGCCAATGAGCGTAGCGTTCGACGGTGACCTCCTCGTCGAGCATCGGGTGGCCGCGTCGGACCACGCCACGCATGCGCTCGGCCAAAAAGGGTACGGACGTCATGTCGCTCGGAAGCTCTCCAGGGCCCGTGATCGCCAGCTCGGTCTCCCCGCCGCGCAGCTGCTCCCAGACGCGGTCACGGTCGTACGGCACGACGGTGACCTCCACACCGGGTGCTGCGGCCGCGACCCTGGCGAAGAGTTCGGGCACGAGGCTGATCGCGTACGTGTCGAGGCACGTCAGGGTAAAGCTGCGGACGAGGGCGGATGGTTCGACGGCCTCGTCGGTGAACACCCGCTCGAGGTCTCGCAGCGCAAGTCGCAGCGGCCCAGCGAGCGCCTCGCAGCGCGGGGTGCTGACCATGGTCCGACCGCTTCGCACCAGAATCGGGTCGCCCAAGATGTCCCGTAGGCGGCCGAGCGTTTGACTCATCGCCGACTGGGTGATGCCCAGTCGCTGAGCCGCTCGGGTGACGTGGCGCTCCTGCAAAAGCACGTCGAGCGCGATCAGCAGGTTTGCGTCGATCTGGGTGAGCCGCACACCAAACATTAGCACTGCTACTTATCAGATAAGAACAATCACCTTCACTTCTTGAGCCTCAGAACTAGTCTGAGCTCGTCCTGAAGGGGCATTTCACGATGAACAACGCATCCAATCGCATCGCACTCGTCACCGGAGCCAACCGAGGCCTCGGCTTGGAAACCGCTCGCCAGCTCGCTCAGCAGGGCGTCACCGTGCTCATGGCGGGCCGCTCGGAAGCCGCCATCACGGCAGCCGCCGAGACGCTCAGCGCCGAGGGACTCCCCGTCCACCCCGTGGTGCTCGACGTCGTCAACGGCGACCACATCGTCGCGCTCGCCGGGCGCATCGAGGCTGACTACGGGCGCCTCGACATCTTGGTCAACAACGCGGGCATCATCACGGGAGAGTCGTTCTTCGAGAACAGCAGCCGCACGATCAGCCAAGCGTCGCTGCGCCGCACCTATGAGGTCAACGTATTCGCGCCGATCGCTCTAACCCACGCCCTGCTGCCGCTGCTCGAGAAAGCCCCGGCAGCCCGCATCGTCAACCTGTCGAGCATCCTCGGTTCGCTGACCGTCAACCGCGACTACGACAGTGACTGGGGCGGGGCAAAACCGTTGGCGTACAACAGCTCGAAGGCGGCGCTCAACATGTTCACCGTTCAGCTCGCGGCCGCGCTGCAGGACACGGCGATCAAGGTGAACTCGGCCCACCCGGGCTGGGTGAAGACGGACCTCGGCACCGACGCCGCGCCCATGGACGTGGTCGAAGGCGCCAAGACCAGCGTCGCGCTCGCGCTGCTCGACGCCGACGGGCCGACAGGCTCGTTCGTTCACCTCGGCGAGACGCTTCCGTGGTGAACGGCACGGTCCTCATCACGGGTGCTGACCGCGGAATCGGCTTCGCGCTGGCCTGCCGCCTGCACGAAAGCGGGGCCTCTGTGATAGCGGGCTGCTCATCCCCGTCGGCATCCTTGGTCGAACTCGGGATCCGCGTGGAAACACTCGATGTCTCCAACACCGAGAGTGTTCGCGCCCTCGCACACCGTCTCGAAGGCGTGTCGCTCGACGTGCTCGTCAACAACGCGGGCGTCGCCTGGCGCAGCACCCTCGACGCGTTGGCCGAGGAGAACATCCTCGCGCAGTTTCAGGTCAACGCCATGGGGACGCTGCGCACGACTGCGGCGCTTCGCCACCATCTTCGCGACGGGGCGAAAGTCGCCATCGTCAGCAGCCGCATGGGCAGCATGACCGACAACGACTCGGGCGGAGCCTACGGCTACCGCATGAGCAAGGCCGCGCTCAATGCCGCCGGTGTCTCGCTGGCTCGCGACCTTGCGCCGCGCAACATCGCGGTCGCGCTGATTCACCCGGGCTTCGTCCGGACACAGATGAGCGACGGCCGCGGCCACCTGGACCCCGACGAGGCCGCCGAGGGCATCGTCGCTCGGATCGACGACCTCACCATGCAGACGACCGGCCGCTTCGTGCACATCAACGGAGACGTCCTTCCGTGGTGATGGGCCGTCGTCGACCGCCCCTCGCACCTGCAAGCCAGCCCTGAGCCTCGCCGGCTTGCCCAACTTGGGTACGCGCCGCTACAACCCGGCCGTTCATTCGCGGCGAAGCTCGCGTGGCCGCACACGAACGAAGTCTCCGCCAGCCCACGTCGCGTAGAGCAGCTGCTTGGCGCCGAGCCGGTGGGGGAAAACGAACGCCACCTGGGTGGCAGCTCCGTGCTCGTCGACGGCCTCCACGGCGGCCTTGAACGCGAGCGTCTCGACCGCATCCCCAACGGCGAACGGAACGTGCGGACCCCGGTAGTACGAGGCCAACGGGTCTCCAACGAACCCGTCTTGCCGTGCGACGACCAGCGTGCAGCAGCCCCGACGCGACACCTCCGGCACCGCCCCGCCGGTCGAGAGGATCCAGCTGAATGTCGGCAAGGGCTTGCCTGCGGTGGCGCGTGCGAACCCCACGGCCATCGCCCGGTCGTAGGAGGGCGCATGGATCAAGATGAGACTCCGGCCGCGCACGCGACGATCGGGCGCGATCGCGAGACCCGGCGTCTCGACGGCCGAAGCGCTGCGAGCGTCGAGCCAGTCGGCAGCGCCGAGCACGACCGCGGGCGAGATGATCAACGGGCCGATGCCGACGAGCGCGGAGACGCTTCGCGCCGGTCCTTTCCACGCGGCGGCGCGAACGAGCGCAACCCCCAGTGCCGGCGCGACGCCGAACCAGACGAACGTCAGCAGGCGCGCCTGCGGCATGCTCGTCAGCAGCGGAGGCAACGCCAATCCCGCGCCCAGCAGCAGCATGCGAACGGTACGCGTGTGAACACCGACGGCCAGCCCGACGAGCGTCCCGGTGCCGAGCACCGCCCCGAGGACCCACTGCGCACCCACAGCAAGACCAACGCTGCGCACCAGACTCAGCGGCGTCAAGAGTTCGAGAAGCAGCCATCCCAGCCGCGCCGGCGCCTGCGAGATGAACGCGCCCGGCGCTCGCAGAGGGTCGAGATACGCACCCGAACTGGTCGCTCCGAACCCAGCCGCGTCGTACGCAAGGCGCCACGCGACCACGACCCCGAACATCGCGAGCAGTGGCAGCCAGCGCTTGCGGGGCACATCTCGACCCTCGGTCAGCTCGAAGGCGATGACGAATGCCATGACCGAGACCCCGGCCTCGGCGCTGAGCAGGCACACGCCCAGCAGCAGCGGCGCCCCCCAGACCCAGTGTGAGGCGTGCCGTCGGCCGTGACGGTACACCCCGAACGCAAGCACACCGAACGTTGCGGCCAGCAACGCGTTGCGATTGGAAATCCACATCACCGGCCACCGATGAATGGACGACGCGCAATACACGAGCGAAGCCAGTGCGGCGGCGCGCCGCTCGAACATGTCGCGGTACACCCACAACACGGACAGGCCCAAGGCAGTCGCCCAAAGCAGTGAGTGCACGTGCATCGAGGCGGGAGACGACGGCCACAGCCACTGGTCGAGCACGTGCGTTGCCGCTGCCACAGGTCGGAAGAACCGGACGTCGAGGGTCTCGGCAGTCCACCACGGAAGAACGCCGCTGAACCGCAGCCCCTCCTCGAAGCGCCCGAATTCGAACAGGTCCCACCAGCGCTGCCGATCGTCTCCGGCAAACCATGACTGGATGCGCACCGCGATCGGATGGTCGTCGAACAGCAGTCCATGCGTGATCGAGCGACCAAAGAGCGCGAATACGACGACGACGATCGCCGCAGGGCCCCAGAGGCCTCGCCAACGCTCGACTCGATCCAGCTGCCCCCGAACGTTCAGAGCCGCACGCTACCCGAGCGCAGACGTCGATGCGACGGAGCAACGCCGACGAACCGAGACGGCCGCCCCGCGGTGCCACCGTGCGGACTCGACGAACGGGCACGTCTTGCTACGGTGCAGCCGTGTCGGCATTGCGCATCGTCGGGATCATCATCACCGCGCTCGGGGCCCTCGCGTCCGTGTTCCCGGGATGGTTCGAACCGCTGACGGGCGGGCCAGAACCGGCCGCGGACACGTTCGAAGCCATCGAGCGCCGTGTCCGCGGAGGCATGGTGCTCGGCCTCGGCCTGCTGTTCATCGCCCGGACCGAGCTGCGGCCATGGTCGGTCTCGATCGCCTCGCTGCTCTTTTACGTCGTGCTCGGGGCCCTCGTCGCGCGGATTCTGGGCATCCTGGTCGACGGGGCGGTACCGCGACAATGGATGCTGGTGGCCGTCGAAGGCGTCATTCTCACCGCAGCGGCCCTGTGGCTGTGGCGGGCGACGTCCGGAACCTGACGCATCGGCCGCGGCCTCACCGCGCCCCGGCGCTTCGAGCCGTTGGCGCACACGGCTAGGGCGGTGGCGCGCAGAGACACCCTACGGGCGCCGGTAGTCGCTAGACTTCCCTCAGGAGGTCTCGGTGGCGAACAACCAGGTGTATGCGATCGGGGAGGGTTGGAAGGGCATCTTGGCCTCCGTCGGCGTGGACTACGTGGACGTGCTGCGCCGTGCTCAGCTGCCCGAGGACCTTCTCAACCGGAAGGACGTTCGGCTCAGCACGGACTCCTTCTTCCGCTTCTTCGAGGCCCTCGACGCCAGCGTGGACGACTCGAACTTCTGGGTGCGGCTGACCGAAGCCATGAACCCCGAGTTCTTCACCCCACCGGTCTTTGCCGCGCTGTGCAGCCCGAACCTGGCAACCGCCGCAGAACGACTCGCGCGGTTCAAGCCGCTCATCGGACCGATCGCGCTCGAGGTGCATGACGGCGCCGAAGCCTTCGCGATCGAATACCGCTGGAAAGACACAACGCTGCGGCAGCCCGCCTACATGCACGGGCTGGAGGCGCTATTCGTGACCAACCTGGCGCGACTGGGCACGCGACAACACGTTCGACCGACCGCCGTCGTCGTGCCCGAGTTTCCCAGAGACCCGCAGCCGTTCGAAGCGTTCTTGGGCGTTCGAATGACGCGCAGCAACACCATTCGCGTGACGTTCGACCCCGCAGACGCACATCGGCCGTTCCTCACGGCCAACCGCGCAATGTGGGAGATCTTCGAGCCCGAGCTCCGCCGCCGACTCGCCGACCTCGAAGGAGACGCCACCTTCGCCGAACGAACGCGGGTGGTCCTGATGGAAGGATTGCCCAGCGGACGGTTTGCCGTGGACGACGTGGCAAACCGGCTCGCGATGAGCTCGCGAACACTGCAGCGTCGCCTTCGCGGGGAGGGAACCAGCTTCAAGGAAGTCGTCG
>CAYSPB010000269.1:0-10846 GCA_964432695.1 uncultured Nannocystaceae bacterium | reverse complement strand
AAAACTTCCCACGCGGGATCGTAGACCGATCTGGCGCGAGAGTGATTCGCGGCACGTGAGCATCGGCGCAATTTTAGTGGCAGGGAAACCCACGTGTAGCCGCTCGTTTGGGTTCTGCGGTGAGGAGTGGGGGTATAGCATGGCTGCGTGCGAGGGTTCGACGAGGTCGCAGCGTTCATCCGGCAGCACGAGGTCGGCCGCCGGGCGCATATCGAAACGCCCTTTGGGCGGCGTTTGGTCTACTACGCCGATTTGACCGCCACGGGGCGGTATCTCCACTTCGTGGAGCGCTGGATCGGGCGCGTACGGCCGTTCTACGCCAACACCCATACGGCGGTCTCTTCGACGGGCCGCATCATTGGCAGCCTGCGGGAGAACGCCCGAAGCGTGATCCACACTGCGGTTCGCGCGGACCCGGATGACGAGGTTCTGTTTTGCGGCTCGGGCGCGACGGCGGCGATCAACAAACTCGTGGGTTTGCTGGGGCTGCAGATCTCCGAGCCGCTGCGTGAGCATTGCAAGACTCCGGAGGCGTCGCGGGCCGTCGTGTTCATCGGCCCGTTCGAACACCACAGCAACGAGCTGCCGTGGGTCGAGGCCGAAGCCGACGTCGTCGAAATTGGCCAGGCGTCCGATGGCGGGGTCGATCTCGAACAGCTCGCCGCCGAGCTCGAGCGCCATGCCGATCGCCCCCTGAAGATCGGAAGCTTCTCCGCTGCGTCGAACGTGACCGGGGTGTTTTCCGACGTGAAGGCGATCGCCGAAGTGCTGCACCGCGGCGGCGCGTTCGCGTGTTTCGACTACGCGGCTGGTGGTCCGTACATGCCGATCGACATGCATCCCCCCGATCCGATGCAGCGTATGGACGCGATCTTCTTGTCGGTGCACAAGTTCATCGGGGGACCCGAAGCCTCGGGCGTGCTGGTCGCGAACCGGTCGATGTTCCGCTGCAGCACCCCGGAGCGGCCCGGTGGGGGGACGGTCGACTACGTCGCTGCAGCCACCCCCGACGCCATCGACTACACCGAACATCTACACGAACGCGAAGAAGGCGGTACGCCGGCGATCCTCAGCGACGTCCGAGCGGGGACGGCCTTCTTGGTCAAGGAGATGATTGGTGCCGAGGCGATCGTCGAGCACGAGTGCGCGCTCGCTTCGAAGGTTCTCGCGAGACTTGCCGCGCATCCACGGATCTCGCTGCTTGGCTCGACCGAGAAGCCGCGGCTGGCCATCGTGTCGTTCAACGTCGAGGGCCTGCATCACGACCTCGTGGCCGCGTTGCTCGACCATCTGTTCGGCATACAAAACCGAGCCGGATGCTCATGCGCCGGGCCGTACGGGCATCGACTCCTCGGCATCGACCGCGAGACCTCCGAGCGCTACCGCAAGCTCATCAAGCAGGGCGTGGGCGGCATCAAGCCTGGCTGGGTTCGGGTGACGATTCCCTTCTACGCGACCGCCGAAGACGTCGAGTTCCTCATTCGCGGCATCGAGTTCGTCGCCGACCACGGGCGCACCCTCATCCCGCTGTATCAGCTCAGCTGGCTCGACGGCGTGTGGCGACATCGCGAACGCCCGCAGCCGGACATCGAGCCCATTGAACTCACCGTCGAGGCTCTTCAGGAGGCGGCCCAGTCGTTTGCGGCTGGGGACCACGAGTCCCCCATGAGCGAGCGGGAGCTGATGGCGCAGCGCGAACGGTACTTCGCCGAGGCGACCGCGCTGGTCGAGCGCCTGCAGACTCGGTGGAAGACCACGCCACCGCAGTTCAACGCCACGACCGGGCGTCCCGACGTCGATGCGCTGTGCTGGTTCCAGTACGTGCACACCGACGAAGTCCCGCGTCCCGGCGCAGACGTGTAGGCTCGGCGTCATGCGCGTGCATTTGGTCGACGGCACCTTCGAGCTGTTCCGGGCCCACTACTCCAAGCGACCCAGCGTCACCGCGCCCGACGGCCAGGATGTGAAGGCGACCGTCGGCGTGCTGCGGTCGTTGCTCAACCTCTTCACCGACGAGTCCGAGCAGGCGACCCACGTCGCGGTGGCGTTCGACAACCCGATCCGCTCGTTCCGCAACGATCTCTTCGACGGCTACAAAACCGGCGAAGGCATGGAGGAGGTCCTCGTGGCGCAGATGGACCTCGTCGAGCGCGCGACGGCAGCCATGGGCATCACGGTGTGGTCGATGGACCGCTGGGAGGCCGACGACGGGCTCGCGACCGGGGCGCTCCGTTTCCGCGATGAGGTCGAGCAGGTCCGCATCATGACGCCGGACAAGGACCTCGGGCAGGTCGTCGAGGGCACGAAGATCGTCCAGGTCGACCGTATCCGCAGCAAAGTGATCGATGAAGGCGGCGTGAAGGCGGCGCGTGGTGTTGGTCCCGCGTCGATTCCGGACTACCTCGCGTTGGTGGGCGACACGGCCGACGGCATTCCCGGCCTCGCGGGGTTCGGCGCAAAGTCGTCGGCGACTTTGCTGGCGCACTACGAGCACCTCGAGGCGATACCCGACGACCCGACGCAGTGGGCGGTGAAGGTGCGCGGCGCGGCGCGGCTGGGCGGAACGCTCGCCGAACAGCGTGAGGACGCGATGCTCTATCGCACGCTCGCGACCCTGAAGACCGACGTACCGCTGACCGAGTCGCTCGAGGACCTTCGCTGGACGGGGCCGAGCAAGGCCTGGGCAGAGGCCTGTGGCGTCCTGGGTCAGGACGGCCTGCTTCGTCAGGCCGAGGCGCTGGCGCGCAGCCGCTAGCGCCCAACGAAGGAGCGCAGGTAGTACGCGACCTTGAGCGTGATCGAGTGGAAGGGGTCCGCAGGCAGCAGGGGATCGGCGCGCACCGGCAGGTTGTTGCGATACACCAAGAAAATGTCGCTGCCGGGCAGGAACCGCCATCGCAGGCGTGACTGCATGCCGACGCGCTCTGAACCCGGGGAGAGGTCCAGGCGAAGCAAGGTGTCGAAGGCGACGTCCCGGGTGAAGGCGATGTCGACGTTGCCGTTCGCAAAGCCGAAGTTGAAGGTCTCGTCTTCGTCACGCAACCGGCCAACGAGGTGCGTGTAGTTGGCCCCGAGGGTGAAGTGCTTGCCCAGTCGCAGCGTCATGTTGGCGTTGGGCTGGTGCGCGGCGCCCCCGAACAGCTCGATGTATTCGTAGCTGACGCCACCCCCAAACGCGCGACGGCCCGGGGCGCCCGCGAACACGCGGTTTCGAAAGCCGGTATAGCGCGAAGCCTCAACCGTGTACTGGTAGAGCGTGAAGTCGTTCTGCACTTCGTCGACGAAGTGCGCGACCTCGTTGCCGACGTTGGCACCGTTGGCCCAGTTGATCTGCAGGCGCGCGCTCGCGTCCTGGCCGAGCCGCGCATCGTAGTCCGGGGTGGTCTCGAGGCTATAGCGAGGGCCAAACGTGACGTCGCGGATCGCGGGCGCTTTGGGGCGCGGTGCGAACTCGAGTCCGGCTTCTTGGCGACTGGCGGCGGTGCGGCGGTAAAAGCCCAGGCGTGGGTCGAAGTCCTCATCGCTCCATAGCCAAAGCAGGCTGGGCCGGACGTAGAGGCCTCGGTATTCGACGGACGCGTGGGCCGAGGACCCGATCTCGCTGTAGGGGTCGACTGGCTGCGTCCAGTCGGGCGCGGCGTCTTCCTCCGGCACGGTGCCTTCTTGCTCGGTCCACGTACCGGCAACGAATCCGTACGCGTTGAGCTTGCCGTCTGCGGCGATCAGCTGCGCATCGACGCCTCCGGCAGCGTCGTCGGCGTTCTCCGTTCCGAATCGGTGCCGACCGAGCAACATCATTCCGACGTTGAACGCTCGGGTGGCTTGCACGCGAACGCGGCCGACGCTGAAGCTCTCCGGATCACTGCCGTCGACGGCTCGCCCCGGGTCCTCCGACGCGGCCATCGTCTGCACGTGCAGCATGCCGTACTGCACGGCTCCGCTGCGGCCGTAGACCTTTGCGCCGGCGAGAATGGGGACCGGGCTGCCGCCGTTGAGGCCGATGCGTCGTGAGAAGAACAGCTGCGCTTCGCGACGACGTCCGAAGTTGAAGACCTCGAGGCCGTTGATGAAGAACGGGCGGCGCTCAGGGAAGAAGAGGGGGAAGCGGTTGCGCGCGACCTGGACTGCATCGGCTTCGACCTGGGCGAAGTCGGTGAGCAGGCTGGCTTCGGCGTAGGAGCCGGCGCCGATCTGAACGCGAAGGTCGGCGCCCGTGGCCACGTTGGGTCGTCGCGTCGGATCAGCGCTGAAGTTGCGCTCGAAGTTCGTTCGCGCCAGCGCGTACGGGGTGAGCTCGATCGCACGACCAGCCCGAATGTTCTTCAACCCTTCGAGCTGGCCGAACTGACTCGCGGACATTGCAGACCGCGGCGGCACGAACAAGCGCCAGTCGTAGGTCGCGTTGCTCGAGGGAACATCGCGAGAGATGTTGAGCCCCATCGTCTTCGACTCGGCGCTCTTGATGCCGAGGACTGCAAAGGGGATCGCGAACTCGACGGTGTAGCCGTCTTCGCGGCGGACGGTCTCCGCACTCCACACGCCGTCCCACTCGGTGATGAAGTCCCGGCCATCTTCGAGCGCCAGCGCGTCGATCTGGGCGCCATCGGCATTGACGCCAAAGCTGTACCCGCTGCGTCGGTTGTAGGCCGGGTCCAGTTTCACGTAGACCGCGTCGTCCGAGAAGATTCCTCGGTTGTCGCGACGGAGCGTACGAACGGTGACGTCGCCGGGCTTCGAATGCGCGTCGAGGAAGACGTAGAGGTTCTGATCGTCGTACGCGACGCGGATGGTCGTACGATACGGTGCATCCTGACCGAGGTTGGGCGAGCGTTCGCGGAACCGGTCGTCTTCGACCGCCAGGGCCCACGTCTTCTCGTCGGCCTTGCCGTCGATCACGATCTCATCGACCGCGCGCACGGCTTGGTAGCGCCGCGTTTGCGGTGCGGTGCTGGGGTCCGGCTCCGTGGCGCTCGGGGGGGCGAGCGCCAGGAGGGCACCGGTCAGAATGGCGAACATCGACTCGAAGGCTCAGAAAAGGGACTGCTGTCGGGGAGCAGGGGGCGGGGGCTCAACGCGTTCGAGGCAGGATGGATCGTCGTTGGCCACGTTGCCCACGCGTTTGGACACGGGAATCGACTCCAACCAGGTGTCGTCGGTGGGAGCGAACAACGACGAGATCTCGGAAAGGGCGGACACAGCGTGTTGGCTCGGGCGCCACCGTAGCCACAAGTCGGCGGCCGCGGCGTCCAGCATCACGGGCATGCGATCGTGGTGCACAGCGACCGGTGCGTTCGGGGTGGTGGTCAACACGGTGAAGCGGCGTTGGACTTCGCCGCTGCTCGGGTCGACATCGTCGCGGTACAGCCCCGCAAAAAGGAAGGGCTTTCGATCGGGGCGACGGAACCAGTACGGCTGCCGCGACCCCTTGGGGCCGCTCCACTCGAGAAAGCCGTCCGCGATGACGCCACATCTTCGCGACCACAGTGATGCTGCGAACGACGGGCGCTGGTGCACCGTTTCGCTCCGTGCGTTGATCAGGACGCGGTCGCCAGCGGGGAAACCCCACGTCGCGGGTTCGATCCAGCGCCCACGCGAGCCCGTCTCCTCGCACACGATCCAGTGCGGATCGGAGGGGGCGATATTGTAGCGGGCGACGAAGCTTCCCAGAAGCTCCGGGTTGTACTGAGCGTCCAACGCCCGCGCGACCGCGTCGTAGTCGTTGGTGGTGAGCGTGAACCGGCCGCACATCGAGAGATCTCACTCCGCGGCATACGCGCGTGAGGTTCGCGCGATTTCGCTCTTTCGACCGGGCAACGGCGTTTCGACTGCCGAGTTGAGCGGCAAAGTCTGTCGTTTTCTCCGCAGAACTTTCCCTCGTGCAGCTTGTGTTGGCTTCACAACACAAAGAGCAAAAGGAAACCACGCCCGAAGCACGGCAAACCTCTACCGCACCGCGGAGGGGTTTGCTATACGAATACCTGTTGAGTGTGGCCTAGCCGACCGGGGCTTCCCCCCTTCCGCATCCAACCCCGGTCGGCTTGGCCCCCAACGCAACGCCTCAACGACTGAAGCAACGCCTTCGGTCAGACTTCCGGAAGCCCAGCCAATCGATGGCTGGGCTTTCTTCGTGGTTGGGTCGCAAGACCTGCCCTCGAAGGTCCGGTTCGTGATGGCTCGCTGGCGTTGCCAGGTCCGCGGAGGGTTTGCGGCGTCTCGAGCGCGGTCACGAAGCGTTGGGGAACGGCTGCACCTCTCGGTGCTGCCGAGAACTCAGACACCACGTCGTGACGTCCTTCCGGAGTCGCGCGCGATTTTTTTTAGACGTCGAAGCAGGCTTTCAAACCTGACCGTCAGGAATCGAGGGCACGCGATCTTCAGACTGCCAAATCGGTGCGTGGTTTCTACGCGCGGGTAGACGGGAAGCGCGGCGCGTGGCGGCGTGCGATCCTTAAGGGGTGACCGACGACGAGGTCGTTGAACCACGGACCGAGGCTTCCATCCCCCGGCTTTCGCAAGTGGCGGGGCTGCTGTTGGCGGTGTCGTCCGCCTTGCCGCTGACGCCCGAAGGCCACTCCTTCTTGACCCTGCTGCAAGCGGAGTTCTCCCGCGGCGTCCTCGAGGGCCTGCTCATGCTGGTCGGCTTCGGTTCTCCCTTCTTGTTCGGCCTCGCGGTGGCCGTTGCACCGAGCGCGGCACCGCCCCCGATTGCCCGCCGCGTCCTCCGTATTCCGCTGGCATTCCTTCACAGTCAGCTCGTCCTCGTCGCGCTGGTGATCTGGTTGGCCGGGGATGCGATCGCCGAGCTTGCGCTACTGGGCTTCGCCCTCGTCTCGGGCGTTCGGCTGGCGATGCACACCGCGCGTGCGCACGCTGAAGGCGATGGCCCGCAGGTGGCCTGGTACGTGCGCTGGGGCGGGATGATGGTCGGGGCCGTATGCGGCTGGATGGAGCTGCAGCAGATCGGCGACCTCGCGTTCGGGATGGGGCTGCACGTCGCGCTCGCCTCGGCGGTCGCGATGGTGGCCTCGCTGGGCGCGACCCCGCTGGGCGCTGCGGCACCGGGCCGCCCCGTCGAGCCGCGTCCCTCCACGCTTCTGTAATGCTCAGGGGAACGAGCCGCGGGCGCCCGCATCGAGCGTGGTACAGGCCTTGGCCGTGCACCGTCGAACGACCGATGCGCCGAAGACCTCGTACGTGGACCCGGTCACGAACAGCGTGGTGTCCTCGTCGATCCCGTAGCCGACGTGGTCGGTGTGGCGCTGCATCATCGTGCGCAGTCGAGGCTCACGCGCTTTGACCACGAAGTGCTGGTCGATCACCGCGCCAGGCAAGACGCCGAAGCCGACGTCTTCGACCGGCTCCGGATTGCCTCTGCGAATGATGACGTCGGAGAGGATCGCAGCGCCTGCCGAGTATCCTCCGACGGTGCCGCCGCGTAGCAGCACACCATGCAAAGCGTCGTGAACGGCTGTGTCCACGTAGGCGTCGCGCAACCGTCCTTGCGCGCCACCGCCGAGCCAGACGCAGTCGGCCTCCCGTAGCGGAGCGACGAAGGCTGGGTCGTTGGCGCGCCGGGGCTCGAGCGTGTGGAGGACGTGAACGGTCCCGACCCGCTTTCGCCAGCGGGCGGGCAGCGTCTCCAGCGTTGCCGGGTCGTCGGCTCCTTCGGACGCGGTGGGAATGAGAACCAGCGTTCCGTCGCGTCCGCAAAGCTGCGCGAAGCGATGGATGACGTCCGCACGCAGGGGTCCGCCGCCGTGGGCAACCACAGTGCCCGGCAGCGGGTACGCCACGCGCGGTTCGGCTTTTGGCCTGGGCGGCGGAGGAATGTCGAAGCGCGGCAGCGGTGCGGGTGGCTTCGCCCTGGCGTCGGGGGGCGGCGCGGGCGTGGGCTCGGCGTCGACCTTGACCGGCTCGGGTTGGGGGGAACTGCAGCTCGTCAAGGCGACGAGGGCGAACGGTGCGAGGCGCCGCATGCCCCTGCATCGTACGGAGCGGCACGGCGTTGGCAAAGCCAAGCCGCGCCGCAGTCGATTCACGCCTCGCAGACGCGGGCGCGACCGGTGTCATCGGTCTCGATGCGCAGGGCATCCCGCCCCACGATCAGCGTCTCGTAGTAGTCGAACGCACCGTCACTGGGCTCGAGGCCTCGCGTGGCGAGGAACCGTACCGCTTCGGGACGTGCGAGGACCTCCTGGGTGTCGAGCCGCCGCGGGGGCAGGGCGAGGAACGCCGAGCCCGCGTCGATTTTCCCGATGTGTAGGGATGCAACCGACTGCTCATGCAGCGCGGCCGACATCGGCACGGTCGGGTCTTCACCATTCCAAACGACACGCACGTCGTAGGCAACACAGGCTCGCCCACTGAGTGGCGCGCGGCGAACGAGGCCGCTGGCGTGCCCTTGCGTTGACGTCGTCGGTCCGCTCGGCGCAGGCTGGTAGGCCCAGCGACGCGCAGTGGTTCGCCGCGACCGATGGTGCTGCCACCGGTCGTAGGTCGTTGAAGCCCGGAACATCGCGCCGCTGGTCAACGTCAGCCCCACCACGAGCGGGGCTGCGGTGACGAAGGCAGCGGTCGCGAGTGCGCCGAGCAGAGCGGAGGCCGCCAGCGGTGCGCCAAGGCGACGATGCCGGCGAGACCACAGCTTGCGCTCGAGGAGCTCGGTGTCGACGAACGCACGCGCCATGTCGCGGTTCGACAGGTCGATGAGCGTGTCCCGCTCCGCGTTGCAATGCATGCAGCCGCGGGTTCGGGTCGAGGTGGCCTCACGACGCATCGGGTCCCCGCCGAGCGTCGTGCTCGGCAGTGCAAGCGCACCACAGCGACCGCAGACCTCCGCGCACGCGAACGGCCAGCGCGAGGCCGTCAAAACCGCACCTTCGTGCTCACGCGTTGCGCGAACCGAGGCCATGCGGGCTTGCCGTCGCGCACGCTTCTTCTCGCGGCGCGCCTCTTCACGACGGGTCTGACGACGCATTGCAGCGATGAAGCCCGCGCCTCCTGCACCCATCCCACCCATGACCTGTCACTCCTTTCTCCGACGGGGTCCGCCCACCGGTGAAGATGTAACCGCGCTCGAATGCCCCGTACTCCCGAAATCGGACGTCTCCCGTCCGATTTCGGAGGAACACAAAGCGGGGCCGCGGGTCTCCGCCGGGCCGCGATCGGGGGTACGCTCCGGCCGATGGAGTCCTCGGCCAGCGAACCGACGCATTTGCCCACGCTCGGGGCTCTCGAAGCCCGTGGGGGGAAGTTCACGGCGTTCGCGGTCCTGCGATCGGTGCGCAAGGCACAGACCCGGGCGGGCAAGCCCTTCGTGGAGCTCAAGCTCGTCGACCGCGAGGGGTCGGCGGGTGGGAAGATCTGGTCCGACGCCACCCGGGCGATGCAGGCGATCGACGAACTCGCCGTCGGTGATCACGTCAAGGCGCTGTTCGAAGTCGATACCTACAAGGGGGCGGTCCAGCTCAACGTCCGCGGCATCCGAAAGGCCACGGACGGCGAGCCGGGCTACACCGCCGCGACGCTGGTCGAGGATGGGCATGAACTCGTCGAGGACATCCTCTGCAAGACGCTCGTCTTCGACATCGAGACCGCGCCCGCCGTGGACATTCGCAAGGAGCCGTCCACGATCGCGCAGTCGGTGGTGAAGGTCGCCGACCGAAACGAGTGGGACCAATCGAAGGTGATGAGCCTCTCGCCCTACTTCGGCAAGGTCATTTCCCTGGCTGTCGGTGACGGGGAGCAGGACCCGCGCACGATGGAGGTGACCGTGTTCGTCGTACCGCCCGAGGGCGCCGAGCTGGCGAACTTGCCGGCCTGGATTCGTCCCGTGTCCGAGCAAGACCTGCTACGCGCGTTTTGGGTGCTTGCCGGTCACGCCGATGTGGTGGTCAGCTACAACGGTCGCGGCTTCGACGTGCCGTTCCTACAGGGGCGCAGTCTGATTCACGGCATCGACGCGCGGGTGGACTTGCTGTCCAATCGCTTCTCATTGCGGCCGCATCTGGACCTCTACTACGCGCTGGGGCAGACCCGCGGTCCCTCGTCCCTCGACGTCGTTTGCTGGGCGCTGGGCCTGACTTCGCCCAAGGAAGACATGGACGGCTCGATGGTCGCCACGACCTACGAAAAAGGCGACATTGGCTCGATCGCGCTCTACAACGCCGGCGACGTGAGAGCGACGACGGGCGTCTATCAGCGCGTGCGCGACACGATCCTTCGCTTCCGTGACGACTGGTAGCCCGCGGGCAGCCCTACCAGGGCGTAGGCGAGGGCTGCGCGGGTCGGTTTCCTCACCTCGAAAGTCCCGGCAAGCACCCGAGAAAGGCCCGTGAACCCCTCTTTTAGGCCTCGCAGCCGGGTGGTATATCGGCGCTCGATATGGCCGAGAAGATCACGATGAACGACTCCGGGCTCAGCGTGCCCGACCAACCGATCATCCCCTTCATCGAGGGCGATGGGATCGGTCCCGACATCTGGGCTTCGGCCGTGCGCGTGTTCGATGCGTCCGTCGAGAAAGCCTACGGCGGCAAGCGCAAGATCGAGTGGAAGGAAGTCCTCGCGGGCGAGAAGGCCTTCAGCCAGACCGGCGAGTGGCTCCCCTCGGCGACGACCGACGCGTTCCGCGAGTACCTCGTGGGGATCAAAGGCCCGTTGACCACGCCCGTGGGTGGTGGCATTCGCAGCCTCAACGTCGCGCTTCGTCAGCAGCTCGACCTGTACACGTGCCTTCGCCCGGTCCGCTGGTTCACCGGCGTGCCCAGCCCCGTGAAGCATCCCGAGAAGACCGACATGGTGATCTTCCGGGAGAACACCGAGGACATCTACGCGGGCATCGAGTTCG
>CAYSPB010000268.1:0-10848 GCA_964432695.1 uncultured Nannocystaceae bacterium | reverse complement strand
CCAGAATCGGGCGGCGTTGAGCAGCCAGTAGGCATTTGCCAGAAGCACGCATCCCGCGACCGCAAACACCCCCACGTGCCCCCGCCAGGACAGCGTCGGGATGGTACGCACGTACAGCGCGAGCATCGGGAACGCGAGAATGAAGAAGCTGTAGGGGTGAACGAGATGCGCGAGCGCCAGCGTCACCGCCGTGGCGATGAGCTGCCACGCTCGACGCTCCTGTGACCACCGGTAGAAGAGCCCCAAGGGGATCACGAACACGAGGCTCGCCAGGCCGTACGCGACCATGCCGACGTACCAGCACCAGTGCGACCACGAGTCGAAGTTCCAGGTGAGTATCGCGAGCGCGGCGGCGAGCAGCGCTGCCCATCGACCGAGGCGAAACAGTCGAGCTCCCGTGTACATGAGCGGACCAACGCCCGCGTGCGCCACAAGAATGAAGAGGTTGAACGCGAAGCCCTGGGAAAGTCCCAGCTGCTTGCCCGTGAACGTGACGAGCGACCAGCCTTTGTTGTCGGCATCGAAGATGACCCCGTTGGGCGTACCCGCCAGCAGCTGTACGTCGTAGACCCAGCTCCGCTTCCAGCCTTCGAGGCCTTCGACCACGCGATACGCCTGCGTGATGTGTGTGTCGAAGTCGAGGCCCGCGTACGGCTGATCGGAGAACAGCCGCGGCCCGCCGAAGTACACGAACAACCCAACCTGCAGGAGCGCCACCCCGAGCACGGCGAACGCGAACCAAAGCCGTTCGCGAGCACTGGGGCGAGAGGCAGACACGAGAGCCGGACCCTACTTCAGTTTCTTGCTCACTTCGAACGTATCGCTGGCGTACGCGCGGCCGAGCAGCGCCCGGAACACGCTGCTGCGGTACACCCCCCGCTCGAGGACGCGATCCATGGCCTCCTGTACACCGAGTCGCACCATGGAGCCCGTCCCGATTTTCGCGGTCCAGCGTGCTTGATACCAACGGACCCACCGCATCGACAGCCCCGAACCGTCCAGTGCTCGCAGTACGGTCCGAGCCGCCTCTTCGCCCGATGCAAGCGCTTGCCAGATCCCCTCACCGGACAGCGGGTCGATGCTGTACGCCGCGTCGCCTGCGAGCAGCAAGCCGGGTCCGCCCGGAGGACCGGGTCGCACCGCCAGCGGGAGCGACCAGACCCGCGGCTTGCCGACCCGGCTCGCGTTGGCAAAGCGCTCGGGGTGCCGGTGTTCGAACGCCTCCAGCCAGGCCTTCAGCGTTCGGCCCGACGTCGCAAACGCATCGGAGCGCTGGTACACGCCGACGTTGCTCTCTCCTTCCACGGCGGGAAAAGCCCAGCCGTAGCCACTGCGCAGGTCGGTCTCGAAGTAGTGCTCGGTACGGCCGGTATCACTGCCGAAATCGAGACCTTTGTAGTAGCCGGTGGCCGCGACCGCCAAGCTGCGGCCGCGTCGGTAGGGAACGCCGAGCGCCTTCCACCCAACGGAGCCCGGACCGTCGCAGGCAATCACCGCCTTTGCATAGATGCGCTCGCCATCGACGACTGCGCCGACGACCTCGGCCCCATCGGTGAGCAATCGCTGCACGTGCACGCCTTCGCGAACCTCGGCGCCGGCACGTTCGAGCTGTCCGCGAAGCAGCGCATCGAGATCGTGACGACGCACGATGAAGCCGTCGTGCCCACCGAAGCCTCGACGCACCCGGGCGCCGTTGGGGAAGACCGCGACCGCTCCGTGAACCACCGCGTGGGGAATGGTCGTGAGCGCGTCCGGGCGCCCAACCATCCGGTCCACGATGACCGCGCCCTCGTTGGAGATCGCATCACCGCAGGTCTTCGGCCGAGGGAAGGTTGCACGGTCGACGACCAGTACACGTGCCCCGCCCCGAGCCGCGGTCACGCCTGCCGAGGCGCCGGCGGGGCCCGCTCCCACGATGATCACGTCATAGCCCATGCGGCTGGCGAATCACCCTGCCACAACCCAGGCCCTGGCGCGCTACGAATCGACGTCGGTGAGCGCGGCCTTGTAGAGCTCGGCGATCTTGGGGTCGGCCTGCTCCGCCGGGCCCAAGCGCTTGCGTCGACGCTCGTGCGCGTTCGACTTCGGTGCCGCCTCGACCTTGGCCGGCTCTTCCGAGGTCGTCTCGCCTCGCTGCTTTCGCTTCGCTTCGGTCTTCTTCTTGAGCTGGGCCAGCGCGTCCTCGACGAGGCTGCGGCGCCCCGCGGATGCCGACGGCTGCGGCGCGGCAGCCTGCTGCTTGGGACTCGTCGGGCCGTCCTCCATCGCGGGCGGCAACGGGCCGCTGCCCCGAACCTGCGGCATCTGTTGCTGTGTCGGGGGAGCAGCTGGACGGGTTGCGGGCTGCGGTGAAGGTGCAGGGCGGCCCCCTGGATCCATCCGGGTCGCACGGCGCGGCGCCGGACCCGGCTGTGCGTGCTGCGGCGCAGGGCCCCCGGGATTCAGCTCAAGGCCAGCCCCGTCCGACGGAGGTGCCGGCGACGGCCCCACGCGCATGGCGGTCAACTCCGGGTCGCCCAGCCCCGGCGGCATCACGGCCATCGATGCGGGGTCCGCTGGACGAACCGTCGTGGCGTCGTTCCCCTCTTCGGGTGCCGATGGCAGTGCCCCGGGCAGCGGGGTGAAGTACGAAGTGCGCTCGTCGTCGAATCCCTCCTGCTCGGGCACCACAGGATCAGGCGAAGGCTGAGCGACCTCCGTCGAGGCCATGCCTGCGTTCTTCCACGCCTCGACGTCCTCGGCGCTCGCGACCATCGTGCCGCCGCCCACGTCAGCAGGACCAGGCTCCTCGTCGAACGACGCGACGACGGTGAACCCAGAGTTGGCCTGCTGCCCGAACGTGGGCAGCACCGAGAAGTCCGACGGAGCCTGCGCCGGCGCCCCGGGCTCCTCTTCGTTCGGCGGCGGCCGAAGCAGGCCGAGCATCTCGACACTCGCGACGATCGTGTTGCCGGTCTGCGCCGGCATCAAGTGCGGGGCGGACGGCTCGGGGCCGTCATTCTGCGGTGCCTGGTCGAAGTCGGGCACGACGTTGAAGCCCGGGCTCGTCGGTGAGGCTTGTTGTGCCGGCGGGGGCGTCCGCGCAACGGCCGTGTCCGCGTCGTCCTCATAGATGAGGTCGTCCATCTCCAGCTCTTGCGGCGCGGGCGTGAGTTCGGCCGCCGGCACAAGATCGACCGGCTGGGTCGGCTCACTGTCGATCGCTGGATAGACCGCGCCCGCGTCGACGGACGTGGGGAGATCGTGGCTGACGGGGTGCTCCGTACCGTGGTGAGAGACGTACGCGTCCGGCTCGACCTCTTCGTACTCCTCGACGTCCTCGTATGCTGGGATCTCCTCGGTGTCGGCTGCGGGTTCAGCCTGCGGGGGGACCTCGCCGTCGAAGACGTTGGAGCCCGGCTCGTCGAGGACTTCGTCGGTCATCTTCAGCTTGGCGTCCGTCGGCGTGAGGTTCGACGTCACGCCTTCGATGTCGCCAAGGTACAGGGAGTGTTGGTCGGCCAGCTTGTGCGGCGACTTGTCATCGACCTGCAGCGATGCCAAGCGCTGACGCGGATCGTCCCGTCGCTCTTCGAACGAAACGCCCGAGGGTTCTTCGTAGAGATTGGCTTCGGTCGGGCTGTCGAACGGCTCGAACGAGGCATGCTGGTAGGCGCCCGAGTCCTCGCGAAGGGAGGGGTTCGAGGCCGGCGTGTACAGGCCGGCGACCGGCGGTGGCAACTCGCCGATCGTGCGCGGCGCGGAGCCTACCTCGACCGGCGACGACGACAGCTGCGGAGCGGGGTTCGATGCGTAGGGGTCGAACGGCGCCACGTCATCGGGGTACACGGGAGACGCGGGCGGTGGCGTCGGCGTGCGCGGTGCGTCTGCCTCGGGTGCGGGGCCCGAGGGCCCGGCCTCCTTCGGCCCAACGGAACCCAGCGAACCGTCGTCGGACTCACTTCCGAGGGGGTCGAAGGGCGCGCCGCCGATGTCATGGGCCGGTGAGGGCGTACCCGTCGAGGCGTGGCCGTGCATCGTGCGGCGAGCATCCTCGACCGGTTGCGACGGCGCGTCTTCGACGGACGGCGGAGGAGCACTCTGCGGCGATGCGGCCGGCTGTTCGGTAGGCACCATCGTCGGCCGGACCGACTCGGGAGCCGACGGCGCCTCGACCAGCGCAAACCCTGGGGCATCGTCCTCCGGCTCGTCCTGGTCGAGGCCCGGGGCGCCGGCGAGAACGGGAGCCTCGTCGGGCGCGGGTGACATGCTGAACCCTGGCGCCTCTTCAGGCGGCGTGGAGATCTCGTCGGGTGCAGGCGACATGCTGAACCCCGGCGCCTCTTCGGGTGGGGCGGGCGACATGCTGAACCCGGGCGCCTCCTCGGGCGGAGCGGGCGACATGCTGAACCCTGGCGCTTCGTCGGGCGGACCCGGTTCAGACTCTGGTGCCACGGGGGTGCCCAACGAACCGGGCGCAGGCGTAAGCGGTGCGTCCGCAGCATCGAGCAACAGCGCGTCGTCGCCGGAGGCTTCGTGAAGTGGCGCCCCCGACACATCGAGCGACGGAGAAACAGGGACATGGTCAGCAACCAGCGTCGCACCCGACCGTGGTGGGTCCAGCGGGACCTCCACGGCGGCGATCGGGGCCGGCGCACCATCCCCGACGAGCGTGGCCATGGCGGACGCCGGCGCGGCGGCTTCGTCCCCATCCTCGATCTCCGCGAGAATATCTTCGAGGGACAGGTCCTCGCCCTCCTCGATTTCGTACACCCCAGGCGTCAGCGTCTCCGCAGGCGTAGCCTCAGGTACCGACGCGGGTTCGGCTGCAGCGACGGGGGCTTCGACCGGCGGAGCGTCGGCAGGTGCAGCCGTCGCGAGTGGACCCTCGCCGAGCAGCGAGGCTTCGTCATTCTCCTCGGGCGTGTAGGCTTGGAACGCCTCGTAGCTGGGATCCTCGTTCGGGCTGCGGTCGGCCGCAGCGTGGGCCATCTGCTCCACCTCGCTCATCGGCTCCATGTCGGGCAGCTCGATCTCGATGACCGGCCGCGATGCCGTCGCCGAGCCCGGCTCGGGCGTCGCATGTTCGACGTCGAGACCGATCGAGTCCTCATCGGGCGTTGCATCGTCGGCGTCCGTCGTCGCGTCGGACGATCCGGCGTTCGTCCCGACAGGTGGAGGCGTCGGAACGAGCGGGTGCTGAGGAGGGCCAGACTGCACCATTGCTCGTTGCGCAGCCGGTGGTCTCGCTGACGAGATCGGCGAATTCGATGACGGCGCGACGGATGTAAAATCAGGTTCGGGCGTCGGGACTCCCGTGGCCGGTATCGGGCCGGACTTCATACGTGCGGCGTATAACTGTGCCTGGCGTACCCGCGCCGCGTTGGCGAGCTGCTGCCGGACGAACGTCTCCAAGTTGGCTCGCATTCGGTCGTCGAGACAGTCGAAACGCAGTGCCCAGCGGTACCCCTGCTTGGTCTTCGACATGCGAACGACCGTTGCCTCGGTCAGCAGCGGGAAGGCACCGAGTTGCGCATGCACTCGAACGCGCTCCTTCGCCTTGCCGGACATGTTGGCCAAGATGGCCATCCCGTTGGCACTCACGTCCAAACACAAGCAGTGGACCTCCCCTCGACGGGAGTGGATCACCGCTTCGCCGCCCCATGCGACTCGCGGTAGACGTCTTCGATCGTTGACGACGCGCAACTACGACGTTCCCCGCTGGCATCGTATCAAGGCGTTCGCGGACTCGATCCACAATCGGATGCCGTTCGTGGCTCGTCGCGGTTGCAGCGCAACGAACTCGTTCTTCGCCCGCTCATCTCCTGGCTTGGGGGCAAATCGCCACGGCTGTGGTGGACAGCCCCGAGCGTTTCACGGGTCGTGTGCTCGGAGCCCCCACCGAGTTGGGTGGATCGCCGGCCGTCGCGCAAATTCGATCTATCGCGTTGTTCGGCAGGCGACTATTATGTGCCGGGGACAACATGGATCGCGGATGTCGTTTATCTCTTCTTGCTTGCGTCAACGTACTGCTCGGTGTGGGCCTGATTACAGGTTGTGACACCGACCCCTCGCCCGGTGGCGGCGAGGACGGCGGTAGTGGCGGAATCGACACGATCGGGTCGACCGACACGGATTCGGCCGGCGGAGACACTGAAACTGCGGGTACGGACTCGCAAGGCACCAACTCTGGCAGCGATACGAACTCCGGAACGGATACCGACCCCAGCGGCGGGGAGTCGGACACAGACGGGGACTCGGATACCGACGGAGAATCCGATGCCGACTCGAGCTCGGACAGCGACAGCGACAGCGATAGCGCGAGCGACAGCGACACGGACTCGGGCAACGACGCAACGCTGCTGTTCCTCGAGGTCGATCCGCCCGAGACCATTCTCGAGCTCGACCTCAACATGGCCAGCTCGGTCGACTTCACGGTCACCGCCGTCTACAGCGACGGCAGCACGATCGACGTCACCGGCGACGCCACCTGGGACGTCTCGAACGCTGGCGTCGGCGCCATGGACGGGGCGACGCTCGAGATTCCGTCCTACCCGGACAGCTTCTTCGAGTCGGCCATCCTGACCGCGGACGTCGGCGGGGAAACCGGGCAAGCGCAGGTCACGATCGCGGCGTACGACTTCGCGAGCGACTTTTTCTTCGTGCTTCCGTTCGAAGACGAGGCGGGCCCGCAGGGCAAACCGCTGACCTTCAGCACCGACGTGAAGGCGATGGACGTGTTCATCAACATGGACACGACGGGCTCGATGGCAGGAGAGATCAACAACCTGCGCAACGCGCTCGGCTCGGACATCATCCCGACGATTCAGGCCGAGGTGCCGAACACGCAGTTCGGCGCGGGCTCGTTCGACGACTTCCCGGTCACCCCCTACGGCTCGACCGCAACGGACCAACCGTTCGTGCTCCTGCAGGAGATCACGAACAACGTCGCCGACGTCCAAGCAGCGGTGAACACGTACTCCGCCGCCGGCGGTGCCGATGGTCCAGAGTCGGGCGTGGAGGCGCTGTATCAGATCGCCACCGGCGACGGGCTTGCGGGTCCCGCACCGACGTCGGTGCCCGCCAACAACAGCGGTATCGGTGGCGTTGGCTTCCGAGAGGGATCGCTGCCCATCGTCGTGTCGATCACCGACAACATCACGCACGACACGGAGAGCAACGCGTGTGGCGGTGAGCAGTACACGGGTGCCGTAGCTGCCGAGGCACACAGCCAGACGCAAGCCATGGACGCAATGAACGCCATCTGCGGCCGCGTCATTCAGATCGCCATCGGCGGCGAAGGCACCTGCAGCGCCTACGAGGACGGGGTGCAATGGAACAACGCCACCGGCGCGCTCGTTCCGCCCGAAGCCTGGGACGTCGTGGGGCGGCCTCCAGGTTGCGCGGCGGGGCAATGCTGTACCGGACTCAGCGGTGCGGGTCGAGCTCCGGACGGCGCGGGGCTCTGCCCGATGACGTTCACGGCCTCCGCAAGCGGCACGGGTGTGGACAGCTCGTTCTCGAGTGCGGTGCCCCTGCTCGCGTCGTACGGCAGCTTCGACGTCACCAGCCAGGTCACCGGCGTCGACACCGACGTCGACGGCGGGGCGCTTCCGATGGGCACTACCACGGCCGACTTCATCCAGGCGGTCACGCCGTTCGACCACGGCCCTGTGCCACTGCCCGGCGTCGCGGACCCAACGCTCACGCCAACCACGTTCGAGAACGTCATTCCAGACACGGACGTGACGTTCACCGTCACCGCGTTCAACGACTTCGTCGAGCAGGGCCCCGATGCACGCCTCTTCACGGCGAACATCTCGGTCCTCGCTGACGACT
Organism: uncultured Nannocystaceae bacterium; assembly: GCA_964432695.1. Classification (GTDB taxonomy): domain Bacteria; phylum Myxococcota_A; class Polyangia; order Nannocystales; family Nannocystaceae; genus CAJXVA01. The sequence goes on along the minus strand of CAYSPB010000268.1, from coordinate 3,030 downwards.
GTGGCGACCTCGACGACCGGGACGTCTTCATCCTCGTGCCGCCCGAGGAGCTTCCCCCTCCGGGCTAGGCCTCGAGCGGTAGAGTCGGTCGAACCACGAAGAAGGGCGCTGCCACGATGCAGCGCCCTTCTTTCGTTGCCCGTCCGACTGGCGTCTACGGGGCGAGTCCGGGCGCGTCCTCGACCGGCTCCGCGGGACCGTCTTCTTCGACGACGTGGTTGGTTCCGTCGTACACGGCCCACACGCTTCCGAGCGACTCTGCGTCGCCACTGGGGGACTCGACCTCGTCGACGAACCACCAGCTGGCCTGAACGCGTTCCGTGTCGACGTCGAGCACCACGTAGCCACGCTGGGCGACGTCGATCCAATGCAGGTGCGGGTTGGTCTCCAGCAGGGACATCGACGCGTCGAATGGGAAGCCCGGCGACGAGACGGCAGGCACGACGAACTCCACCCCTACCGAGCCAGCACCCGTACTCGGGTCGTAGTCCCCAGCCGGGTCGGCCGCGAGGTCGAACGCCCACGACGAGTGGATGTCGCCGGTCAGCACGACGACGTTCCCGGCATCCCGAGCCAGGTCGTAGAAGCGGCCGCGAGCTGCTCGATAGCCGTCCCACTGATCCGCATTGAACGGATTCTCTCCCAGCCGAACTTCGGCCATCACGACCTGCTGCCCAACCATCTTCCACTGCGCAGTGCTCGTGGCCATCTCATCGGAGAGCCAGGCCTCTTGTTCCATGCCCAAGAGCTGACGGTCCGGGTTGTCGAGGTCTTCGGGGTCGGAGAGGTTGCTCGGCTCCTCGTCACGACCGACGAGGCGGGTGTCGAGCATCATCAGGTGAAGCAGGTCGCCGTACGGCAGCGCACGATAGATGACGCCGGCCGCGCCCTCGCGGAGCGGCATCCACTCGGCGTAGACCTGGTAGGCCACAGCCTTGCGGTCCTCCCACTCGCCCTCGGTCATCGGCTGGTGGTTCTCGGCGCCATCTTTGTAGGCGTTGTTGGCCGACTCGTGGTCATCCCATACGGCAACGACCGCGTGCTGCCGATGCATTGCCTGTAAGTCCTCGTCGCGACGGTACTGGGCGTAACGCATCCGGTAGTCGTCCAAGGAGACGATCTCCGTCGGCGGCTCGTAGTCGCGAACTTCGCCATACTCTCCGTTGCCATATTCGTAGATGTAGTCGCCGAGGTGGATGACGAGATCTAGGTCAGCCCGTTCCGAAACGCGCCGATAGGCATGGAAGTACCCGTGCGCCAGGCTGGAACACGAGCACACGGCGAAGCGGAGGCGATCGACAGCACCGCTCCCGGCCGTTCGCGTGCGGCCCATGACCGACTCTCGCCCGAGCGCGAAGAATCGGTAGTAGTAGGTCGTGCCTGCCTCGAGCCCGTCGATGTCCAGCTTGATCGTCTGGTCCCGATCGGGCTGCGTCATCAGATAGTCAGCCGCAACACGGACGTTGAAGGACGGATCCCGCGAGACCTCGAAGAACGCCTCGACCGGCTCTGTGCTGTCCGCGGTCACACGGGTCCAAAGGATGACGGAGTCGGTCAGTGGGTCTCCCGAGGCAACGCCATGGGAGAACGTCGTCTCGGGACCGGGCTCGCCGTCGAACTCGTAACGGGGCAAACCATCATCGCCTCCGCTCGAAGACGAGGAGCCGTCGACAGCCGTCGTGGTCTGCACCCCTTCCGTCCCAGAAGTGGATCCGTCGCCGGAGCCGGATGTACCGCTCCCGGTTCCGTCGCTGTCGTCACCACAGCCGAGCACCGTCGCCGCGGCCGAGCTCAAGGAGAGGGCGCTCGCGCGCCGCATCAAGTCTCGTCGTGAAATGGACATGGGTTCCGCTTCTCGTCCCGCCTCCGCGGTACACAACAAGGATGCTACGCGGGCCGGAACGCCGACCCAGGGCTTTTTCGTATTTGCACTGTGTCTTCTTCGCAACCGCGCGGACACAGCCTCGTCCTGGTGGGTGCGAGTACGTTCGAGCGTGACGAGGGGGCTCGTCGCGCTGACTTGTTTCGCCCAACCGGAATGGTCCGGAAGGGCGGCCCGGCGTCCGTGGTCTCCGGGTTTGCGCGGCTCCCCATTCTGGGGGCCGCGTTTTTTGTATCCGTCGAACGCGCGTACCAAGGCGTACCTGGCGAGGCCTCCTGAGAGAATCGTCGTTGGTCATGCAACCGCGCAGAGTCATGCGCGTGCGGCCGCGCTCGCACGGAGGCCGAACCTCGTTGCGGTCACGAAGCCGCAACATCGGTGCGCAGCTCATGACGCGTTGCGGAATCGCCACAGCGATGCGGGTCACTCCGACATTGGCCCCGGCCTCGCCGCCCTTCCCGACCCCGCTCACCGTGGGGTCATGACCTCCTTCGGTCTCGCCACCGCCATGGCCCTCGCCGTCGCTACGCCACTCGCCAGCGATGCACCGCCGCCTGCTCCGGATGCATCCGTCGAAGACGCACCCGAACTCGAGTGGTCGGAAGAGGGCTTTTATTTGATGACCGGCGTTGCCCCTGGGTCCGGCTTCGGGCCGCGCGGGTTCAACCCCATGATCCGGTACAGCGTTCAGCTCGGTATGCGCTGGGAGCGCAAGGATACGCGCCTCTCGGTCGGCGCCGAGGGCTGGGTGCTCCAGGTCCTGGAGGCCAAGGGCGTCGGGGGCGGCGTGCATGGAGTGGTCAGCCTCAGCGGCGACCACGCCTACGCACGCGCGGGACTCGGCGTCGTCGCCGGCATTCCCGGGAGCCACAACGACCGGGACAGCCGCTCTGCCCTCTCCGCCCTCGCCGGCATCGGCCTCGAAGGGGGCGACTTCGACGAGGTCCGCGGCCGCATTGGCGTTGACTACAACCTGAGCGTCGACAAAGAGGGGCGCGTCAACAACGCCGTATTTCTCGTCCTCCGAATCCGATTCGGTTGAGCCTGCTCCGGACGAAAACCCGGGGCCCCGCCAGGGCCAAGAACGAAAACCAAAAAAAAGAGGGCCGGACACTCTCTCGAGTGTCCGGCCCATAGATCTGGCAACG
>CAYSPB010000267.1:347-10890 GCA_964432695.1 uncultured Nannocystaceae bacterium | reverse complement strand
CCCATCGCATCGCGTGCAGAATCATCTCGGCGGCCAAGGGCGTCACCGAAAACACGCAGGTCGTTCCACAGGGCGCATACCGGGCTGGCAGGTAGACCGTGCGGAGCGACAGCGTGCCTGCGCGTACGCGATGCTCGGTGCGTGAGGGGATCCACGCAGCCCGACCCGGCGGCAGCAGCCAGAGGTGCGCACGGGTCCACAGCCGCATGCTGCCGCGCGCGGCATACAGCAGCTGATGCTTGCGGTGGTGGTGCCACGGCGTATCGACAGCGTCGGCCTCATCGGCGAGCCCGAAGCTGCCGCGCACCCGCTCGACGTCGACGATTGCCACTTGGCAGAAAATATCAACTCAACGTCGTGATGTGCGTGGAAAGCCATCTGTTGGAATGGCTAGTTTCAGACCCATGATGACGCGTCGTGCTGCGCTGTTGGGCCTGACATCGCTCGGCGTGGGGTGTGCTATGCGCGTTGGGGCCCCTGTGCCTTCACGACCGGAGCGCGTCACGCGGTCGGGTCCGGGCGTATGGCGCTACGAGTCCACGCCGTGGTCGTTCTCGACCGCGTCGTACTGGATCGAGGGACCCGAGGGCGTCGTCGTCATCGACACGCAGTTCCTCGCGAGCGAGGCCGAGGCGGTGCTCGACGCGGTCGCGCAGACGAGCGGTAAGCCAGTCTGCGCGGCCCTCGTGCTGCACCCCAATCCGGACAGGTTCAACGGGACCGCGACGTTCCAGCGACGCGGCATCGACGTGCTGAGCTCCGATGCGGTGTTGGCCGAAATCCCCGGCGTCCATGCCCAGCGTCTCGCGGCATTCGGCGACCGATACGCGCCGGACTTCCCCGTACGGACGCCCGCGCCGACCTCTTTGGGGGCGGCTACGACGGTGCTGCAACCAGGTGGTCTCGCCCTGACCGCGCACGTGCTGGGGGCAGGGTGCGGCGCGCATCATGTGGTCGTGCAGTGGAACGACCATGTGTTCGTGGGGGATCTCGTAGCCCACCACGCGCACGCATGGATGGAGCTGGGGCTGCTCGATGCGTGGCGGGCACGGCTCACTGAGATCGCTGCGCTACAACCTGCACGCGTCCATCCAGGCCGAGGGCCGTCGGCGGGCCCCCAGCTGCTCGACGCGCAGCGGGCCTATCTCGACGACGTCGAACGGCGGGTTGCCGACGCGGTCGCAGCGCTTCCCGCCGGCGCCGACCCGAAGCCGGCTCGTGCAGCGGTCGTCGACGCTATCGTCGAGGCCTATCCGCAGCACCGCTTCGCGGCGTTCGTATCGGTGGCGATGCCAGCCCTGTGGGCTCGTGCGATGCGCGAACGCGCCCGATGGACCGCACGGACGTCTCCGGTTCGAGCTGCATGCGGCCGAGGCTCCTGCTAAGCCGATCGGTGCGCCCTGCATGCTGACCGCGATTCTCGTCTCCTGCCTCGCCGCGAGCCCAGCTGCCGCGCCGCCCCCGGACGCGGACGCGGTGGTCCCGCTGCAGGTCGGGCTGTTCGTGCCCTATGGGACCCAGCCGGGTGCCCGCGCTGCGCTGCCGCTCGAGTTTCGTGCTCGTACGTTCACGCGAGTACGCCGGCGGCGACGCGTCACGAGGACGGGCAGCCTGTTCGCAGGGCCGCGCTTGGGCGCGTTCGTTCGCCCCGCACAGCACTGGAGCCTTACCGCGCACGGGGAGTTCGGCTACAAGCTTCGTGGGCATCGAAGAGGCGTGTACTCGGCGTTCGGTCTCGGGGCGGGTTACCTGTTCGAAGCTCGAATCGTGCGCGTGCGCGTCGATCTCGGCAGCGGCGACACCGATGCAACTCGCGAGCTGCGTCACGGGCTGCTCCCCGAAGCGAGCTACACCGTGGGCCAGGACTTTAAAAACCGCTGGGGGTGGTATTTGCGCCCTTCGGTCGGCGCCAAAGTTCTGCCCGGTGTCGGCAGCTCCCTGTTCATGGCCCTCGAAGTCGGGTTTCGCGTCCGGCTGTTGCCTCGGAGGGCTCGTTGAACCGCCGCGCGTTCCTGCAGCGCTGCGTCGAGCTGGGGGCGACGCTCCCGTTCTTCTCGTTCCTGCTCGCGTGTGAAGAGGGACAAGGGCAGCGATACGCGGACTTCGACGTCAACTTCGGCGGTCGGGTGATCGTCGTTGGGGCCGGTGCCGCTGGCTTGGCCGCGGGATACATGCTCGACCGCTACGACATCGATTTCGAAATCCTCGAGGCGATGCCGCGCATCGGTGGGCGGGTCAAGCGAGGCGACACGCTCGCCGAGGTCCCCATCGACCTGGGCGCAGAGTGGATTCACAGCGACCCGGGCATCTTGGCCCGGTTGATCGACGACCCTTCGGTCGAAGGCAGCGTCGACGTGGTGCCGTACAGCCCCGATACCATTTCGGTCTACCGCAACGACGCCCTTCGACCGCTCAACGTCGGCGGCAACTACTACGCGGAGTACAAGTTTCACCGCACCACCTGGTTCGACTTCCTCGAGCGGTACATCGCGTCCAGCATCATCGACCGCGTTCGTCTGCACACCCCGATCACCGCGGTGGAACACGACGAAACCGGGGTACGGGTCACCGACGCGCAAGGGGGTCTACACACCGCGGATCGGGTGCTGATGACGGTTCCACAGAAGGTCCATCAGGATCGGCGCATCGCATTCTCCCCGCCGTGGCCCGACGAGAAGCTGCGGGCGCTGGACGCGTTGAGCATTCCCGACGGCCTCAAGGTGTTCTTCGAGTTTACCGAGCGCTTCTATCCGGACCTGACGGCGGTCGGGTCATTTCTCGGAGAAGGCGGGAGCGAGAAGCTGTTCTACGACGCCATGTTCCGCAAGGACTCCGACCGCCACGTCCTGGGCCTATTCCATGTCGGCCCCGGGGCTGCGGACTACGTGAGGCTGGGCGACGACGAGACGCTCGTGCAGCGACTGCTCGGGGAGCTCGACGCGATGTTCGACGGCAAGGCCACGCCGCGGTTCGTGCGGGCGGTCGTCGAGGATTGGTCCGCCAACCCGTTCATCCGTGCGGCGTATCCCACGGACGTGGGCGGCGACACCCCGACCACCCTCGCAACGCTGCGCCGTCCGATCGATGGGCGGCTGTACTTCGCCGGCGCGGGCGTCGACTACGAGAACCAGAGCACCGTGCACGGGGCGATGCAGTCTGCCTATGCAGCGGTCGAGCGCATTCTGGGCGACACGCCGCCGGCAGGGTAGGGCGCGATCAGCCGAAGGTCAGGTCGTAGTCGGCGATCTGATGGCCGGCCGGGGAGGGACGGCGCGTCGAGGTGAACGTGGTCGGGACGTCGTAGTACGTCCCGACGCTCTGCAAGACCCCATCGACCAGGTCGAACATCTGGCGCGGGGAGTCGTAGGTGATGCGCATGCGGTTCGGTCCCGTATCGAGACAGCGGAACGATGGCGGCTCCGCATCAGGCCAGAGCTTCTTCAGCTCGACCTGATGAATCTCGTCGAGCGTGAGCAGGAAGTCCTTGGGGTGCGGCTTGTCGACCATGTCGGCCGGGACCAATTCGACGAGGTGCGGGAAGATCCATACGCCGAAGGCGCGATACGCCTCGGGTTTGGTCATACCCAGCCGCGCCACCGTCTTGTCGACGAGCTCGAGCAGGTCCTCATCGGGGTAGCGAGCCGGCCGCAGGAACAGTCCGTCGCTTCGAAAGCTGCACGCCGCGTGGATCTCCTCGTACGTGGCGACGTCGGTCGCTTCGATGATGAAGGTCTCCAGCAGGTTGAAGATGTGGCCCTTCATCTTCGTTCACTATGGGGAGGTCACCCGGTCCGGGCAAGCGCTCAGTCCACGCCGAGCTTCGTTCGGGCGGCCCGGACCAGGCTCACCATGGCGGCGCGGACCTCATCGGCCGTCTGCACGGACGCGTCGAAGGCAATCCGGACCGGGCGAGGGCCCTGATCGGTGGTCACGGACATCTCGAACCCATAGCGGTCCACGCCGGTCATGACTGCGGCCGGAACCGGGCCCGATCGACTGAACGCCTCCGCGTACAGCCGCAGAGCGTCGGCGTGGTCGTCGTTCATGTGGTCGATGATCCGCTTGGCATCGGTCTGAATCGGGTCGGGCTCGGCCTCGCGCCACTGTGTCGGCTCGACCCACGACATCCGGCCGAATCCCCCGATGTAGCGGACCGCATCGACGTGGATGCGCCAGTAGGCGAAGTCGGTGAAGTCGGCGTAGTAGGCGGCATCTGGATGCCGGTCCAAGAACGCCTCGGCAACGGCGGCTTTGTCCTCGTCGACCACCGGCTTGGCTTTGCCGACGAAGGTCGCACGCGACAGCGCGAGCGGGTTGTCGGGACCCATCTCGTGCACCAGCAGGGAACACTTCGTGGCGCGTATGAGGTTCTTGGTGTGCTCGGCCAGCGCGCTGATCAGCAGCACCGGATCGTTTTCGTACAGCCCGTAGAGCACCAGCGAGCCGTATGGCGTGCCCGTCTCCGTGAGCGTCGAGACCACCCCCATGCGTACGCGCTCCAGCAAGGTTCGAGCCTGCTCGGCATGGGAGGGGGTCGCCACGCTCTCGTCGTACAGCGGCTCCTGACGGGGTGCGTCGGTGTCGCGGGGCTCTCCGTGGCGGCGCGGCTTGTTCACTCGCGCACGCTATCACCGCTGAGGAGATGGGGCGTCCTGCAGCGTCATGCGCAGCGCCATCAGCTGCATAGCCGTCAGCTCTGCGACGCTTCGCAGCGCTGACAGCGGAGCGGGGGCGTTCAAGCATGCGAGGGCGGCAGCGCTGAACTCGACGGGGGCATCCGCAGGTGTGTCGCAGTCGGCCAACTCCCAGCGCAGGCGCTGGATCCAGCGCTGTGCTCGCTCGACCGCCGCGGCTGCGTCGGCGAGCGAGCCGGCGGCACCGAGTTGGTCGATGAAGCGCAGCGCCGACTCGGCCGTGTGATCCGCTTCGTGCCGGGCGAACGCGGTCGTCGATGCGTAGGGTTTGTCCCGGTCGATGGCAGAGCGTGCATCGCCGGCGAGCGTCTTGCCGAGGCGGTCGTGGTCGCGATCGAGATCCGCGCGCATCTGGCTCGACACGGGGTTGTCGATGGCCTCTCCCGCAAAGGCCCGACGCAGCCCGTCACGAATCGGTCTCGCGTCGAGTTCATCGCGCCAGCGCGCGACGAAGGCCTGCTGGGCCGCCCAGCGGGCGCGCTCGAAGGCCTCGAGCGCGCTGTGGTCGAGCGGAGTGCTCACGGGGCGACCGGGAAGGGCAGGCAGTCGAGCGGCGCAAGGTCGCCCGTCGTACCCCAGGTCAGGTCGTCGTAGAGCACCAAGGCGTTGCCCGAGCCCGCGTCACCCACGTCGGGCATCGGCGCAGCACCGGACTCGTCGATGAGCCCGCTGGCGTTGGCGTCGCCGTAGATGACTGCGTCGACCGGCACCGTCGCGGCGCCGACCATTGCAGCGGGCACGTCGAACAGCGCAACGCCGTCTGCGGTCGCGCCCGAGTTCTGAATGTTCGGCGTGAAGGTCACCGCTTGGTCGAACATCGGCGCACCGGCGAAGCCGGTGTCGGCGTTGCCGTTGGGGCCGCCGACGAGGAAGCACTCCCCGTTGGCGACCGTGCCCGCGAGCTGCACGGAGCCGTAGGTGTAGTCGGTGCCGCCCCAGGCGAGCGAGTAGCCCGACAGGTCGACGTCGCCGCCGGAACCGTTGAACAGCTTGACCCACTCGAGCCCATCGTCGCCGCCGTTGGGGTTGTAGAACACCCCGGCGATGACGAGTCCGATGGCAGGCGTATCCACGACCGAAACCGTCGCGTCGGAGGTGGCGCCCGCGATGTCGGCGGTGATCGTCTCCTCGCCCGCCGTGTCTTCGGCGGTCACCATGAAGGTGGCGCTGAACGCATCCTCGGGCACGGTCACGGAGGTTGGCACGCTGGCGAAGGTGCCCGGCGTGGCGCTGAGGTCGACGACCTGGCCACCGGCGGGAGCGGGCAGGTTCAGCGATACCGTCATTTCCCCCGTCGTACTGACCGACAGGTTGAGCAGCGTGGGCTCGAGCGTGGGCACGCGGGGGTCCGCGTCGCTGTAGACGGTGACGTCCGCCATCACCTCGACGCCGCCGAGGCTCGCGGTCACCGTGGTGGTGCCCGAGCCGACACCGGTCAGCTCGATGGGCGTGCCGTCGTCACCGGCGGGCACGACGACCGAGGCCGGACCCGTCACGACCCCCGCATCGGCGTAGGCGAGGTCGATCGTGGTGTCGACCGCTGCGGCGGTGGTCAGCTGCACGCTGAACGTGGGAAGCGGCTGTGCCGTGGTGCCCTGTTCGAGGAATGCGTCGGGCCCGAGGGCGCTGAGCGTGAGCGGGAGATCCTCGACGCCACGAGGCTCGAGCTTGGTGAAGCCGTTGGCCCACCGGGAGATGCCGGTCAGCTGCGGGTAGCTGGTGTCGACGGTTGGGAACGGGTCGATGAGGAAGAACAGGTCGTTGACGCGAAGGCCGCCCTCCACCTCGAACTCGTTGGTCGGGGCCGCGTCACCGGGGCCCGGTGCGGGCGCGATGTCGGCGACCGAGAGGTCCGAGACCGTGACGAGCGCGCCTTCGAGCTGTTCCTCGCGCACGCCGCCTTCGACGATGTCCGCAACGGTAGTCGGCTCCGGCGCGGGCAGGTCGTTGCCCGAGGACTCGATGGTGACGCTGCCGCTGGCGGTCAGCTGCAGCTGGCCGAAGAAGTCCTGCACGGTTCCGGACACCGTCACGCGGTCGCCTTGGACCGCTCCATGGTCGGTGCCCACGAACACGAAGACGCCGCTGTAGTCGACGCCCACGTAGTCCATGTCGTCGGGGTGTGCCTGCAGGAAGAAGCCGAAGCCCGGTGCCGCCGCGGTGACGACCTTGTCTTCGAGCAGCACTGCCGAACCCTGGGCAAGGGTGCCGTCCTTGATCGAGTAGATGCTGGCCGGGCAGGGACCGCCGCCGGGGTTGGGAACGTCGGGGCAGGCGTCACACGCGTCGCCGACATCGTCGTCGTCTGCGTCTTCTTGGTCGGGGTTTTCGTCCGTGGGACAGTTGTCGTCCAGGCTGGGCACGCCGTCGGCGTCGGGGTCGAGCGGGTCCGGGGTCTCGCAGTCGTCGGTCGAGCTGAGCGGGCACAGATCGCAGGCATCGCCGATGCCGTCTTGGTCCTCATCGGCCTGCAGGTTCGCGTCCATCGGGCGCAGCGGGTTGAACACCGTGGGGCAGTTGTCGTCCTGGTCGGCGATGCCATCCCCGTCACTGTCAATGACGCCGGCGCGCGCGGGGAACTCCATTTCGCGGAACGGGTCGCACGAGGGCTCCATGCGGGGTTCGCCGCAGGGGAAGAGGTCGTACGACTGGCTGTTCACCGCGGCTTGAATCGCCGTCATCGTGAGGCCGGTGTCGCGTTGGGCGCAGACCTGCTTGTCCTCGCCGCACATGTCGAAGGTCTCGCACTCGCCGATCTCGGCGGCGGGTACGAGGCCGCCGATGATGCCGGGGTCGCCGTACAGCGGCGTGCCTCCGCGCATCACCAGCGCCACGTCGGTGGGTGAGCCGTCGATGATGGCGCGGTAGTCCGCGTTTTCGCTGCCGTCGAAGATCGCAATGTCCGCGATGTAGCCGGGGGCGATGAGGCCGATCTGCGTGCCGGCACCCTGGGAGTCGGCGGCCCAGAACGTGGACATCATCCACAGCTCATAGTCCGAGAACGCGTTGTCGTAGTAGTTCTCGTTGAGTTGGGCGGCGCACTGCAGCTCGCGCAGCACGTTCATCGAGCCCGAGGCGGACCAGTCGGTGCCCAGCGCGATCGCGACGCCTTGGTGGTGGTATGCGAGTACGTCGGCGGTGATGCCGTAGAGGTCGATGTTTGACCGCGGCGACCACACCAGCTTGGCGCCGACTTCGGCCATTTGCGCGATGTCGCTGGGGCGCATGCCGATGCCGTGAATGACCGACGTATTCGCGGCCATCAGGTTGTTGCCCGGCGCACCGCTGAGGCAGGTGAACTCGTTGTTGGCTTCGTCGTTGATGCCCTCGGCGATGTGGGGCATGTAGATCGGCTCGTTCAGCGCGTTCTCGGACTCGATGAACGGGTACCCACAGCCGTCGGCCAGCAGGGTGCCGTCGGAGTCACCCAGCGGGAACGTGGCGTAGTCGACGTCGACGCCGACGAGACCCTCGGTGTCCTGGGCGCGGTCGAGGTTGCGGATCAGGCCCGATGCCGAGCCCGAGCCGGACACGCTCGTGGCGGCGCCGAACAGCATGCGAAGCTCGCCGTACAGCACCCCTTCACGAGAGTTGTCCGATCCTGGGAACGTGTTGATCTCGGTGGCGCCGTTGAGGCCGCGACGCCACTCGTGGCGGTGGTCGTACCGCTCGGTCCCGTGACCTTGGGGTTGCGAGAGGGAGAACGTGATGTGGTCGTGCGGGTTGACCAGGCCCGGCGAGACGACGCCGTCGGGGCAGTCGAGCACCGCCGCGTCCGCGGGGGCTTCGTCGGCACAGTCACAGCCGGCGCAGAGGATCGTGCCGTTGGGGCTGCTCGCGTCGACGAGCACGGTCCCGTTTTCGTAGATCGTTTGCCCGGCCAGCACGGTGCCGCGGATCAGCATCGTGTCACCACCGGGCGTCGCGCCGCAGACGGCTCCGGCGGGCGCGGCCGGGATTTCGTTCTCGCAGACGATGCGCTCGCCCTCGGGGGGCGGCGGCAGGTCGGTCGTGTCGTTGCCTGTCTCGTCGCTCGAGCCCGAGTCGGCGCTCGTCGTCGTGTCCGTGTCGATCGAGGTTCCGGTCGTGTTGATGGTCGTGGTTGGACCGGTCGAGCCTGTCTCGTCGGCGCCTCCGGTGGAGGTCGAGCCGTCCGAAGGCGACGTTGCATCGTCGCCGCAGGCCGTGAGGTTCAATGACAGGAGAACAAGCGAAGTGATCGTGGCGCTCGCGCGAAGCATGGTTCGAGCCCTTCCGTGGAAGGCGCAGCGTCGGGTCGGCCCAAGGCCCTGTCAAGGCGTGCGGGTTGGTGTTGCACAACGTTCACGGCGCGTTTCGCAACGCGCATTCGGTCACGTCCGTACCGACGAGCGGGTCGCGCTGGTACGCTGCCGGGCTCTGGTGACGAAGATGCCGCGCTTGAGAACTCTGACCACGGGCGATGGGTCACCCACGCTGCAGCGGGTCGACACAGGTTGGACCTATCGCTCCGATCGCGGGGCGCTTCGAGAGTCTCGACACGTCTTCGTCGCGGGCGCAGACGTGCTCGGTCGCGCGCGGATTCGCGTGCTCGAGTTCGGCTTCGGCGTCGGGACGAACTTCGCGGCCTTGGTCCAAGCGGCGGCGCAGGCGCAGTTCGAGGCCATCGACTACGTCGCGGTCGAGCACGCGCCGGTTCCGCCGGAGCTGCTGCCTGCGTTCGATCCCCACAGCCACGCGCTCGCCGTGCAGGCCACTCGCCACCAGACCGCGCAAGCCGGGGGCGTCCGGCTGACGCTTCAACGCGGCCGCTTCGAGGACCATCGGGCGCAGGGACCTTACGACGCGGTGTTCTTCGACCCGTTCGGGCCCGAGGACGAGCCGGACAGCTGGGGCCTGGAGGCGACCGCAGCTGCGGCCGCGGGCTTGGCGGACGATGGACGGCTGGTGACCTACAGCAGTGCCGGCTGGATTCGGCGCAACCTCGCGGCGGTTGGGCTGTTCGTCGCGACGGTGCCCGGTCCGCTCGAGGGCAAGCGCGAGTTCACGATTGCGGCCAAGGACCGGGCGCGGCTGGGCCCGGTGAAGGTCCGCAATGCGCCACGCTGATCTCGTCGTGCTCGGTGGCGGTCTCGCGGGCGTGCTCGCATCGCAGACCGCCGCGTCGTTGGGGCGCGCGGTCACGCTGCTCGACGACGGCCATCGTCGGGCCTCCGATGCTCCGTGTGCGCTCGTGCATCCGTTCGTCGGCGGGAGCTTTCGGCCGCGCCCTAACGTGGCGGCGGCCTGGGCCGCCTCGGTGTCGTGGTTCTCACGATTCGAGCCGCACGTTCGGCGCTCGGTGGTGCGGCGTCACATCCCGCAGACCGACGCGGGCGCGCGGCTGCTTCGCTCGTGGCCACACGTCGAGCCGCTGGCCCACACGCTGTTCCCCCACGTCGTCGCCCCCACGGCCGCGCGCGCGGTGGAGTACGGGCCCGTGTTCGCGGTGGATCTTCAGGCGCTGCTGATCGATGCGCGGGCGGACCTCGAGCGCGCGGGCGTGATGCTGCAAACCGGTCGTGCCTTCGAGCTCGTGCGTACCGGGGCGCATTGGCGGGTTCAGCTCGAGGGGGGCGCGTCCATGGATGCTGTGACCGTCGTGGTGGCGGCAGGTGCCGGCGCGCGGACGTTGCTGCGCCCCCACGGGAACGTAGAGCCGCTGGGCGTGGCGGAGGGGTCCCTCGCATGGGCGCCGGGAACCATGCCGGGGCCGTTCCTCATTCACGGTGGTCACGCGAGCGCGGCCCCGACGCGACGGGCGTGGGGGGCCACCTATCGAATGCTCGAAGGCGATGCACGCGACCCGGGGGAGGCGATGCGGGCGCTGG
>CAYSPB010000267.1:0-329 GCA_964432695.1 uncultured Nannocystaceae bacterium | reverse complement strand
ACTGCGGGCGGTGGGCGCCGAACTTCCGCCGTTCTCGCAGGCGCGGGTGTGGACTGCGAGCCGGCTGGTCGATCGACGAAACCGGACGCCGTGGGTTCGCGCCGTCGGTCCGAACCTCATCGCGTTTTGTGGGTTCGGTAGCCAGGGATGTCTGTGGGGGCCATGGTCGGCGACGCGGCTGGCCGACGTGTTGGCCGCATCTTCGTAGCCGTGGCCCATCCACCGGACGGCGTGTCGCCAAGTCGTTGAGATCGCGTCGGCGCGGGTTTTGCTTTGCACCGTGCCGTGCTGGTGCTCGTCCACGTTCGCGTTCAAACCCGTTCGCTGCT
>CAYSPB010000266.1:0-10911 GCA_964432695.1 uncultured Nannocystaceae bacterium | reverse complement strand
CGTCGGGCAGAACGCCCACGTGTGGCTTGAGTTCGTCTGGGGACTGCGAGGTTGAGCCCCGAGGACGCGCAGCGCACCGCCGACGTCGCGCAGTTCTACCTACACGCGGCGGCGGGCCTCTACGCGTCTGCGCTCGGTCACCCGTTCATCGACATCGGCCGCGTCGAGCTCAAGCTGCAGGAGGCCCTCGAGCTCGGCTTCAAGCCCGGCAACCCGGAGCGCGTGCTCGAAGCGTTCATGTGCTCGTCAGAGGCGTGGCCGCTGTTCCCCGGGGACAAGGACCCGCCACTTTTGTAGAAGCATCTTGCCTCCGATAAAAAGCCTCCGCACCATTATTGCGTGAGCGGCGGCCTCATCGAATACGTGCACGACGGCGACGTCTCGAGCCTGATGCGGATGATTGACGGGCTTTGCGAAAACTTGGCGTTCAGGTGCAGACACGCCGATCACAAGGGACTCAACTTAGGCCGCCCGTGGTTTCGCGGCTCACGTGGCCCTTGGGGGCTCGTCCCCGCGAGATTCAGAAACACGAAGAGCGGCGACCGGGAAGCTGAACACGCCGCGGTGCGAGAAGACGAGCTCGCTCTCAAGCAGTTCAAGGCAGAGGCCCTGGCGCGCGTGACCGAACGACCGACCGGCGATGGCGAATGGTACTCGCTCGCCCGGCACCACGGCCTCAAGACTCGACTGCTGGACTGGACCACGAACCTTCCCGTCGCGCTCCACTTCGCAACCGCGCCAAGAACTCTAGAACTCGCGCTCTTCAGCAGCGACAAAGAACGCCACTGGACCGAGGGAAGGAAACTACTTGATGACCCCGACTACGCACCGTGTCTCTGGGTACTCTGGCCAGAAGCTATGCATGTTGCACTGAGACAACCAGCTCCGCTCAAGACGCTTGATGAGGCGAGCATACTAGGGAACAACAGCCGCGATGAGCCCCCGATTGCCGTGGCTCCGCCCCGGCGCAATGCGCGGATAATTGCACAGTCTGGCTATTTCACCCTGCACAGAAACGCGACGCCCCTGGATGAGCTATCCGACGACCACTTACCGTGGATCGCCAGATTCAAGCTCGATCTTCGGAAGATCTCCGGCGAAATCGAGAACCTCGGCGTGACAGAGTCGACGGTCTACCCATCGGTCGAGAGTGTCTGCAACGCGCTGAACGGCGAGAACACGATGTCTAGGCTTCTGGCGCAGGATGGGTCGCGGCGATTCAGAGAGCTGTTCGGAGCCTGGATCACGCCCTAGAGCTGTTCGAGGCAGCCCCCCGTCCCGTCTCAGCAATGGTCACACCAGTGGTCACACCTCAGATCCCGAAGAGGCGTAAAACGCGGAAACGGCGCGGAACGAGACGGAACGAACAACCCTCGCGATTCTCGACACTTGGGACGTATCCGCCCGGAATCGTTGAAGACAGAGATCACCGCCTTCAGCGGTTCATAACCCCTAGGTCGGCAGTTCAAGTCTGCCTCTCGGCACTCGAAGACGGCGCTCCCCGGAGCGCCGTCTTTTTTCGTCGTACAGGCCGGATGTTGACCCTCGGTGTCCGGATGTGCTGGGTCGTGGATGAGCCTCACGGAACCGCGTTCGCCAGGCCCTGCCCCCTGGACGGCCGCCGACCCCAGAGCTTTTGCATCCCGTTCCTTGACCTAGCGCCGACCGATCGTTCAGTGTGCCCCGCGACGTGTCCACGGCGACGCCACGCGCTGGTTTGATGCTCCTCGACGAAGACGATCCCACCGCGTCGCTGCACGCGTGGATCGGAGCCTCGTTTGTCGGAGGCTGGGCTGGTGACGACCTGCGGGCGCTGGGTGCAGCGATCCTCGGATCCCTGCGAGCGGCCGGGTCCTTGGGCTCGCTGGGCGCCATTCGCATCGAGCGGGCGGTGAGCGACATCGTGCATGGCCAGCGCTTCTACGAGAGCGCGCGCGATACCCAAACGGTCCGAGATCATGCGTTCGCGCTGCTGAAAGCCAACGCCGCGGAGGTCCGGCCCGCCAAGACCAGCGTCAGCGCGAAGGAACCCGCGTGGTGGACCCACCTTTGGACCGCGCATCCCGACGCGAGAAAACCGCCGTACGCGGGCTCCTGAGCGGATCCGTGGCGCTCACGCGTCGGTGGAGCACGCGACGATTCGACTGAGCGCCCCGAAGGAACGACCGGTCTCCTCTCGCCAGACATTGAACGCGGCTTGTGCGGTCGCCCGGTTGCGCTTGCCCGCCGTCGGCCGCTCGAGAACGCCAAAGTACGCGAGGCCACCGAGGACCGATCGCGTGAGCATGAACGTGTCCTTGCCCATCTCGCGCAGGACGTACTGGGCCGTGGTGCCGCCCAGCCGCTTGCCTTCAGTGCCCATCCGCTGCCAAAGCCCGACGATATCCTCGATGGGCCACGCCGCGAGCCACCGGCCAAAGCTGCCGGCTTCTTCGATGACGTCGACCAACCAGCGCGCGTTGTGAATCGTCGCCTCAATCCGTGCGCGGTTCTTGATGACGCCGTCCGCAGTGAGCAACTGCGCGACATCCTCCTCGTCGAGCGTCGCGACGGCGCCGACCTCGAACCCCCCAAAGGCATCGGTCATCGTCGGCCAGTAGCGCTCGACGATCTGCCGGTTGAACCCCGCACGAAATACCCCTTTGGTCAGCATGCTCAGCGCCGTGGCGTCCCGGAGCCGGCGCAGCGATGCAGCCGACTTGGGCGGCCCGGGCAACAGGGCTTCGAGGGCCTTGGCACCCCCCTTGCGGGATGCCGCTGCGGCGAAGACGGTCTCGAAGGACACGCGCATGCGCGGCAGCCTGGCACGAAATCGCCGGGCGCGGTCAGGACTCGCAGTCGGGACACGTTCCGCGAAACTGCACCGTCGCCCCGTCCAGCGCCTTGGCCCACCGCCCTTCCACGTTGAGCGATGCGGTGACTTCGGCGGGCAGGCAAGAGAGCGTGCCGCAGGCGTTGCACAGGAAATGCGCGTGCGTGGAGCCTCCGTCGGGTCCGTCGCCGATCAGCTCGTAGCGGTCGATGCCATCGACCCGGCCCAGCGCGGTGGCGACCCCAGCGTCCCGCAGCTTGATCAGGTTCCGGTACACGGTCGTCGGGTCCCATTCGCACTCGCCCAGACGCGCCAGCATCTCGGCGTACGACAGCGGGCGGGCCGCCTTG
This sequence comes from uncultured Nannocystaceae bacterium, assembly GCA_964432695.1. Taxonomy (GTDB): domain Bacteria; phylum Myxococcota_A; class Polyangia; order Nannocystales; family Nannocystaceae; genus CAJXVA01. The sequence goes on along the minus strand of CAYSPB010000266.1, from coordinate 7,749 downwards.
GAGAGCTCGACCAGCACCGCAACCCGGGGTGCCGTGGCCCGCATTCCCCGCGCGCGAAGCAGGTCGCGGGCCTCTGCTTTGGTCATCCCCATCGCGGCGATGCCGGAGGTTACTGCAAGTCGTTTGCATGCGCATCCTCCTTGCAGAAAAACGGGACCCTCCCTTGTCCGCTCCCTCGCTTGCTTTCATAGTCCCCCGACCATGACTGCCCCTTCGGCTCCCGCGTCACCGTCCGCCCGGCAGGTCGACCGGCTCGGTGTGTTCGCCAGCACCGCGTGCGCAGTCCACTGTGCCTCGGTTGCGCTCATGCCCGCTGCTCTCGGCGCGGTGGGCATGGGGGCACTGCTGGGTCATGAAGCGGAATGGGGCTTCACGATCGCCGCCGTCCTGATCGCCGGCGTCGCAATGCTCGCGAGCCTTCGCCGCGGCGGGTCGCGACAGGTTGCGGTCCTGTTCGCGAGTGGGATGGCTGGCTTGCTCGCGTCGCGCTTCCTCGAGGAGGCCGGCATCGAAGGTGCCGGCACGTTCATCGCGGTCGGCTCCGGCGGGCTGCTCGTTCTCGCTCACGTGCTCAATCTGCGGGCGATCCGCAAGCCGTCCCTTGCCACCTCGGACGCCACCTCGGACGCCACCTCGGACGAAGATCCATGCTGCGAACCAAAGTAACCGTCCTCGCCGGATTCCTCGGCGCAGGCAAGACCACCCTGCTCAACGCGCTGCTCCGAGACACGCCAGAGCCTCTGGGCGTGATCGTCAACGACTTCGGCAGCGTCAACGTCGACGCCGCACTCGTGGCGGGCCAGTCGTCGGTCGAAGGGGAGGTCGCCCTTCAGAACGGCTGCATCTGCTGCACGATCCGTGGCGACCTCCTCACGGCCCTCTTGAAGCTGACCCGGCGCAAAAACCCGCCGCGGCACATCGTCATCGAGACGAGCGGTGTCTCCGACCCAGCGGCCGTCGCCCGGACGTTTCTCGACCCTCGCGTGAGCGACCACGTACAGCTTGCCGCGGTCGTCGGCTGCGTCGACCCCAGAGAGTTCCCGGCGCTCGTCGACGAACACTGGACCATGGCGAGCACGCAGCTGAAGGTCTGCGACTTCGTCGTGCTCACGAAGACCGACATGTCCGAGCCATCCGAGGTCTCGGCCGCCACCGCCCTGGTCGAGCGTCTTGCGCCACGAGCCCGCATCGTCCAGGGATCCCTCGAGAACGCGCCTACGGCGTTGATCCTGAGCACGGAGGCGCTGTGGAGCACTGCTCGACTGGCGCAGGCGCACCCCGCCGTCATGCCGCACGTACACGAGGTCGGTCACCACCATCACCACCACCATCACGGGCACGCGTTCGAGACGTGGACGTACCGCAACGACGCGCCGCTCTCGACGTACGGGCTGCGCCGGGCGCTCGCCCAGCTACCGACACCGGTGTACCGGGCCAAAGGCTTCGTCAAAGCTGCCGAAGACCCCAGCGTGCGGCTGCTGGTTCAGGTGGTGGGCGGCCGCGCCGAACTGCGCGCAGACGGGCCGTGGCAGGACGAGCCCCGCACCGAACTGGTGTTCCTCGGCCGGGAGGGCACACTGCCCACGGACGCGCTGACCGAACAGCTCGACCGTTGCGTTCACGCCAACGCCCCGACCTCGGAGCAGTTCATGGACGACATGCTCGGCTACTTCAACCGGCTGCTTTCCGGCGTACCCGGGCATGTCGAGTGACGTCGCGCTCGGAGAGCGCCAGCGGGACCAGGCGCTCGGCTGCACGCCGCCCCCCAGCGATGTTGCGCGCGACCGGGCCAAGCTGAAGCTCCGCCAGCGCGCCGGCTACGTGCAGTCCGTGCCCCCATTCCAAGCGAGTATCGACCAGCGGGGTGCCGCACCGCGCCCGGGGGAAGCGCTCCGGGCAGAGTCCCTGGAGCAGGCCCGCTCCAGGGACGCCGCGAAATCCGGTCGCAAGCGCGACCGCATCGACTTCGAGCGGACGCCGTAGGCCGAGCACGCGTGCGGCGGGCAGCGTGAAGACGCCCCGGACCGAGTCCTTGATCAGCGTCACGCGTCGCTCGGCGATCTGCGCCCGCAAGGCACGCTCGACCTCCTTGGTCATCGTGCCGGATCGCCTCGCACCGTCGATCATGCGGCGGCGCCGGTCCATGTCGCGCTCCTTCGAAAACGCCTTCATCTTGGCCGGCCCGAGCCACTGCGGGCTGCTGTCGAACTGTGCCCGCCGCAGTCGGTGCGGACTGATCAGCGAAACGTCGCGTCCATCCTTGGCGAGCCGAACCGCCAGCTGCGCTGCGGAGATGCCCCCGCCGATGATCGCCACCCGCTGATACTCCGGTCGCGCATCGAGGTCGAACGCGGGATCGAACACGTGCTGCAGCCACCGCGCGGGGTCCCGGAGGTGCGGCTGCGCCCACGGTGGCACTCGCTGTGTGCCCGCCGACCCCAGCGCCAGCACGACCCGGCGCGCTTGAAGCGACGCGCCATCGTCCAGATCGACGGTCCAACCCAGCGGCCCCTCGTGGGGGTGTAGTGCGACCGCACGTGCGCGAACATGAACTTCCGCGAGGTTCCGTTCGGCGATGACGGCGTCCGCATGTGCAGCAAACAGCGCGGTCGAAGGGCGAGCGTAGGGCGCCGCGAATGGACTCACGTCGTCCGTCGGGGTCCACGTCTCGGCGAAGCGATGCAGCGACCACGGGTCGGCGTCGATGTTGTGCACCGAGGGGGAGCGAAGGTGACTCATCCCCACCGTCGCTGCGCGTCGGTTCCACGTCTCGAGTAGGACGTTCCCCGGGTCCACGATGCGAAGGTGTTCCGGCGCCACCTCCGCCCGCTCCTGAAGCGCCGCGGCGACGTGGACGCCGTGGGGTCCGCCTCCGATCACGAGCCAATCGAGCACGGAACCTATTTATTGCAAGTCATCTGCAAGAGCAATCCGGTCGCGCTGGAGACAGCCACAAAACGCAAGCCCCGCGCAACGCGAAAGTCGTTGCATTTGCCAACAGATTGCATAAGCCTCTGCCCATCATGAACTGGAAGACGATCCTGGTTTGCAGCGCGCTCGCGATGGCCCCCCTCGCGTGTGATTCGGAAGCCGACGGCGACGGGTCCGGTGAAGAGACCGAGGGTCACGACACCGACGACGACCACGAGTCTGAAGGCCACGACGACGAGTCCGAAGGCCACGACGATGAGTCCGAGGGCGACGACGACGGTCATGACCATGACCACGACGGCAACGAAGAGACCGAAGTGATCACGACGGTGACGCTCACGTTCACCTCCGAGGGTGGCGAGACCGTGACCGCGTCCTTCCAGGACCTCGACGGCGACGGTGGTGCATCGGGTACCTCCGAGCCGATCACCCTCGCGGCCGACACCACGTACACGATGACGCTCGAGTTCGTGAACGAGCTCGAAGATCCCGCGGAGGACATCACCGCCGAGATCGAAGAGGAAGCCGAAGAGCACTTCGTGCTGGTGTACGGCGACGTCGACGGCCCCGCGTCGGCAGGTGGCAACCTGCTCGCGCACGCGTACGCCGACGTGGAGTCGGACTACGCCGAGAACGCGGTGGGCGACGACCTGCCGGTCGGCCTGAGCAACACCATCACCACGAACGCGGCCGGCATGGGCGAGCTGAGCGTCATGCTGCGGCACCTGCCCCAAATCAACGACGAGCCCCAGAAGACCGCCGACCTTCCGATGGTCTTCCAAGGCGGTTCGGACATCGCGGGCGACGTCGACGTCGACGTCACCTTCGACGTCACCGTCGAGTAGGCCAATCTGATCCGTTCCGTTGCCCCTCTCGCGGGGCGACGTGACCGGTCCACAGCACCCTTCGGCCCCCACCGCCGACGGCACCGCAGTCTTGGAGACCCAGCGGTACGTGCAGACCGGGCAGAACGCCCCGACCCACCCGTCGGGGCTCTTTACGTCATGGACCGACACGGGCCTGCTCGCACGCCAAGACCGAGACCTCGACCACGAGCAGCTGCGTCGCGACGTCGCGCTCAAAGAGCTTCGCCCGATCGACAACGACGTCGACCGCATCCGCCGATGCGCCCTCGCCAAGGACCCGCGCCACCGTTTCGTGGATGCCAAGGCGTTTGCGGCAGCAATTCGGGCGGCCGTGCTGCATCCGGCGACACCCTCCCCCGCGCAGAACACCGATTCCATGTAGTCTGCGCCGCGTGAGGCACGCCCTCGGACTCTCCCTCCTCTGCGCCGTCGCGGCGGTCGGCTGCAGCGACAGTCGACGCAACGTCCGCAAAGCGCCCGGCAAGCCCGAGGTCTTCGCGACCCGCCTGCCCGAAGAAACCGCGCCGATGGATCCCGAGGAGGTCGATCCCGAGCAGGGGTGCGGTCCCTGGAACGGCGCGGCTTGGTGCACCACCCTGCTGTCAGGCTGGTCGTTCGTGCCCGAGGCCATCGATGCCTGTGCCGCGGAGCCGGACGAGGACAGCGCGATCGACTGCCTGTCCTACGCAGCCGACCGTCGCTTCTCGACACTCGCACTGGAGACGTGCGCGGGCCTCGAGGCCCCCAAACACCGCCTCGCCTGCCTCGACGCCACGGCCGACCGCGCCCTCGAGACGCCGCAGTTTGCGTACTGTAGCGAGCAACCTTCGAAGAAGGTCCCTGGCTGCCTCGCGGACATGCACGACTACATGTTCCACCCCAACGAGCTGCACGAGCTCGTCAAGCGCACGGTCGAGCAAAACCCTTCGGACCCGACCACGATCATCGCAGCGCTGGAGGCGAACGTGGCGGAGACCTATGCGCTCGACCGGTCGATCTGGCCCGACCACTACGTATTCAACTTCGCCGGTGGTGCCACAACGCACATCCGTTCGATGTACTGCGCCTTCGATGAGTACCTGCTGATCGTCGGCGCCCCCATCGAGGTGAACGGCTACTCGGGCCGGTACCCGGCCGAGGTTCACGATTTCGTGTTCACGGGTCTCATGCACGACTTCGAAGAGCACGAGCACGTCGACCAGGAACGCGAACCCGGCACGTGGGCCTACCTGCCGCACGGCGGGCACCGCGTCTACTCGACGGAGACGCCGACGTACATGCTCGAGTACGCCCGTGGCTGGGTCCCGGGCATGCTGGGCTTCGGCATTCGACACCCCCGGCGCGCGATTACCCGCGACCGCAAGAACATGAAGCAGCAGATCCGGATGTGCGCGAGCCGAGCGCTAGCGGCCCAAAAGGAAAACCGCCGGCGCAAGCGTCGTCGGCGAGCTGAAAAGCGCGAGACCCTCCGCGCGATTCGACGAACCTTGCGCGACCTGTAGCCAGGCTTTCGGTATCGCAAGATCCGAACCCGAGGCGAACGCGCCCACCTGCACCGCGCCTTGAAATACGACACCCCAAAGCGGTAGTGGGAGTTGCGATGACGTCTGCCAACGCTCGACGCTACGACATCCCCTCCTACACCGAGGGGTGGTTTCAGATCGCGTGGAGCAAGGACCTGCGACGCGGCGAGCTCAAGAAAGTGACCCAGTTCGGCCGCGAGTACACGCTCTTCCGCGGAGAAGACGGCAAGGTCGGTGTCATCGACGACGTGTGCCCACACCTCGGTGCGCACTTCTCCGAGGGCGGCTGCGTCAAGGGCAACTCGGTTCGGTGTCCCTACCACGCATGGGAGTTCGACCGAACCGGCGCCTGTACGGGCATCGCCTATGCCAAGAAGATTCCCAAGAAGGCGCGTGTCGCCGCGTACACCGTCGTCGAAAAGTACGGCTTGATCTTCATGTATCGGGACAAGGATGGCACCGCACCCGACAAGGACCTGCCGCCGATTCACGACTTCGACCCTGGCGAATACCTCGACCCAAAGACGTTCGAGTTCAGGATTCGCATCCACGGCCAGGACATCATGGAGAACTCCGTGGACAGCCCACACTTCTGGGCGGTGCACGGACACGCGATGCCGACCAACAAGTTCTTCCACGAGCACGGAGAACTGCGGGTCGACCAGGTGTCGTCAGTGCATCGCTTTGGCGCCGAGCTGAACTTCAAGATCGAGTTTCACCTGGTCGAGCCGGGCTTTCACTACCTGCACTTCCCGCGGCTTCCCGGGGGCGCCAAGGCGTTCGTGTTCAGCTCGATCGTCCCGGTCGACGACGAGTACACCAATCACCGGCTCACGGTGATGATGAAGAAGACCAGCATTCCCGGCTACTCGCGAGTGCTTCGCAAGTTCATCACGTGGCAGATGATGAAGACGTATCGCGAAGACATGCAGATCTGGGAGCACAAGGAGTACCACTCGCGGCCGGTGCTCTGTGACGGGGACGGCTCGATCATGAAGCTGCGCAAGTGGTACGCGCAGTTTTACGAGCCCACCGACGAGACGAGCGCGCCTGGTCCGGCCAAGCGATCGCGCTCGCTCGAAGTGGTCTGAGGCTCGCGAGGCGCCCGCGACCCTTCATCCGCGGGCAAAGGCTCCGCGGAGTTCCTCTAGAGCCAAGGGCACTGGTCTTCGGGGATCTGAATGGTGGTCCCCGCGTAGACCGGGATGAACGTGCCGTTTTCTTGGGCCCTGCAAGGGACGTCGACGCGCCGGACTCAGGGCAGCGGCGCGGTGCAGCCGCTCGACCATTCCTCGCTGCAGTCGTAGATGTCCTGGCTTGCGGTCACGATGCCGCTGGGCCACTCGATCGTGCCGGCAGTCCAGACTTCTTGGGGCGCGAGCGCGTCGATTTCCACGACCGTCGTTTCACCGTCGACGTTGAACGTGACGGTTCCAGGCGACATCGGGTCTCCACTGGACCAGTGCTCGACCAGCACGGTGTACGTACCCGGCTCGGGCGAGGCCAAGAAGATGTTCTCGGGGCCGTACGCTCCGGTGTTGTCCACGTCCTTGCGTGGGTCGTCGCTCGGGTCGCCAACCTCGCCCCAGTCCGGACTGGACCCGACACACGTGGTCCACGTGCAGTCGTCCTCGGTGTTGATCTGTCCGCCGGGTCGCACGAGGTGCAGTTCAAAGTCGTCGCCAAGCTCGGTCCAGCTGAGCCCCACGCGAATGTCGGCCTCGATGCAGCCTTCGGTGATGACCCGCGTCACCAGTGCGAACTGCCCGGTTTCGTTCGACCACACGCACTTGACCAGCTGCTCTCCGCAAAACAGCGGGGCGGTGAACGAGAACGCCCCCGCATCGTCGGTGGGAATGAGCCCGCCGAACGACTGGCCGTCGGGACCCTCGATGTAGAACGCGCCGTCGCCGTCGGCTCCCTCGACCACGCCGGAAAAGGTCCACGACGTGACGTTGCCGGCATTGATGTCATCGGTTGGCAGGTCGCTCGTCGGGCAGCCTTCGCACCCACACGAGCCCGGCTCCGCGCAGTCGGGCGCGGGGTCTTCGGCGTCGGGTGTCCCCGAGTCGTCCCCGCCGCCCTCTCCTGCCGCTCCGCTGCTGCCCTCGTCGGCGCCCGCCTCGTCACCGCCGTCGGCCGGACCCCCATCGTCATCCTGTCCGCTGTCGGAGGAAGCAGCTGCGTCGGTGTCCTCGGTGGCGTCGTCGTCGGTCACGATGATGCAAGCCGGGAGGAGGCCTGCGACCACCGCCGCGGCCAAAATACGAGCATGGCTGAGCATGCGGGGGTAGTCCGCCGAGTCCGCACTTTGATCACGGACCAACGCCGATTGTCTGCATCGCCTGCACGAGGGCTCCCAAGACGCCCACGATCGACTCGCCCGCGATCGCGCCGCCGGCCGCCGCCGCGACCCAGGCCGCCCCTCT
>CAYSPB010000265.1:0-10925 GCA_964432695.1 uncultured Nannocystaceae bacterium | reverse complement strand
CCGGTCGAGATAGATGCCCGCCGAGCGAACGTCGCCGCGGTCGAGATAGATGCGGTACAGCAGCCGCATCGCGGGCCGCAGGTCGGGCACCATCTCGAGGGCGTGCGCGAGCTGACGAATCGCTTCGTCGGTCTTGTCCGAGCGGTCCTGCAGCAGCAGCCAACGTGCACACGTGGTGGCAAGCGCCGCGCGAAGCTGGGCCTGCGCCACGGGTGTGCGAGACAACGCCTGCAGGACCTCCTGCAACGGCATCTGCGACCCGCCTTGCATGCGCTGCGAGTCTACACGACCCACGCCGTCACCGGAGCCTGAACGTTCCTCCAACTCGGGGTCGTACCCCGACCCCCATCCGGCCGCGCGCCTCCTCGTCCGAGGTGGTGTCGCGGCTTCCCACGTCGGGCGTTCAGTTGAGGCCTGGGTCGGCGGCGTTGGCCGCTTGGGCTTCGCGGGCGAGTGCGTCGAGGTAGTCTTCGACGCCCAGCTGAACCGGGCTGCGACCGGCCGCAGCGTGCTTGGTGGCCAGCAGCTCGTGCATGAGTCGAAGCGTTTCGAAGCGACAGGTCAGGCTGACGTACTGATCCTCGGGGACGGACGGCAGCTCGGAGAGCCGTGCCGACAGCCACACGGCATCGTGCTCGTCTTCGGTGGGCGGCGGCTCGTCGACGGGGAGCGGCTCCAGGCGGAAGGCGGGATCGAACCGCTCGGCGTCACGAAGCCGCGGGTCGTCGAGCTCGAGGCTCTCCCCGGCGATCGCCTCGAGGGCCTGATCGACGGGCGAGAAGTAGATGAACTGGTACCGCATCAGCAGCCGAAGTCGCCGGGGATCTTGGCCATCGCCGATCCACGTACCACCGATGATGTTGCGGACGAGTTCGCCGTAGTAGGCCCCGGCCGACGCCGCCACCAAAGAAAGGATGGGTGTCCGTCCTTCGTCGGACGCGGTGCGCAGATGATGGTCGACGAAGGCCAGCGAGGTCTCCGAGTCGTCGAGGTCGACCTTCAGCGAGCGCTGCACCTGCTCGCGGTACAGCGCGACGAGTTCATCGACCAGCTGCTGCGCCGTGCGACCCGTCGACGCTGAATTCTCGCCGCCGGGCGTGTTCGCGCGAGGGGCGCGACCGGGCACGCTCAAGGACGGCAAACCGAGGGAGGGGCGGGGGGGCTTGGCGTCCCCCGAACCGTCGCGGTTGGACATCGCGGAACCTTGCCACGTCCGCCGGCACGGCGCTATCGTGCGGAGGCGAAGCCCGGTTGATGGATGCCACGTGGCCCGATTCCGCCGCCTACGCGTGCCACTGCGGCACGATGTACGCGGTGACGTACTGGAGGTGGGTCGACGCGGTCGCCCGTCCAGACCTCGACGACCAGGTTCAGCGCGAGGGTCCCTTCGAAGGGACGTGCCCCGACTGTGGCGCGCCGGCTCGATGCGCGGGGACTTGGCTTCGCGTCGACGCGCGCGCGCGCGAAGCGACCCTGCAACTGGCGGAGGCGCAGCGCGGCAGCCTGCTTCGACTGCTTCGCGAGCACCTCGATGCTGTCGAGTCTCGGACCCACGCGGTCTCGCCGTGGATGCTCCAGCCGACGCCGGTCTTTTATGACCTCGGCGACCCCCACGACCCCGTCCTCGAGCGGGCTCGCGTCTCCGAGCCGATCATCCCCGCCCGGTCGGGTGAGTTGTTCATCGACGTGCCGCCCCCGCCGGCTTCGCCCGCGCTGGCCAGTGGCGCCGCGCTGGCGGCTCCGCCGCTGGAGTCCGGTCCGGCGCCCGGTGTGCCGCAGGTGATCGGCGCCGATACGCGAACGCCGGGGACCTTTCGGCCACCAGTGCTGGGCGCGTACGTCGGGGATCTATTTCTGGACGGTGACGCCGTCGTCGCGACTGCGGTCGTCGATCCCTCGGAGACCGACAATTGGCAGCGCGCCAAGCTGGTGACCCGGCCGGTGCTGCTGCGGGAGCACGGTTATCCACTGTTGGGCGTTCGCGTGGTGGCGTCGTACCTCGGCCAAAAAGCGGTGGTCGATGCGCTGCTCGACCCTGGCGCGGTCGAGAGTGCCGACGTGTTCCGTGAGCTGTCGCGAAGCTTCTCGTTCACGCTTCGGGTGCAGCCTGGCGATGAAGCCCCGATCGAACGAGACGCGCGTGCCGAGGAACTCGAGCCGAACGTGGCGTTGTGTTTGGAGTCCGCACGCACGCTGCTCGCCGCGGGGCAGCATCCGCCGGAGCGGTACCACGCCGCCCGCACCGCGCTCGCGTCGCTGGACACCAAGACCCGGCTCAAGCCCGCAGACGAGTCGATCTCGGCGGGCGCCTACCAGCACATCATTGGCGCGTCCGAGGCCGTGGCGGCGCTGGCCCACCTCGACCGCGTGTCCACCAAAGAATCCCTCGCGCGGCTGCTCGAGGTCGACGGTCTGCCGATGACCGAATACGACGCGGTTCGTCGTCGGGTCCTTCAGGGCTCGCTCGAGCACGGGCTCGTCGCGCCACGTCGCTTTTGGCGTCGGGTCGTGGCGTCGGGGCTGGTGCCGGACCTCGCGACGTACGCCGAGAAGCTCTGCGAGAATCGGGCGGCGCTCGAGGGGGAAGAAGGCGATCTCGAAGCCGAGGCGGCGCGCGAGGCGTGGGACGGAATCATGGAGCTGTGCACCCGGAAGGACCTGCCCATTCCGCCGGCGCTGCAGGCCGTGATGGGGATGACCTCGGGCGCGACGCCGGCCCCCGTCGATCCGGACGCCGACTCTGGGATTCCGGTGGCGGTCGGCGACGCGGGCCTTCGTGACCCGTCGCAGCGGCTGAAGATCGCGGCCGACGTGCTGCAGGGCAAGCGGCAGGGCGATCTCGAGGACGTCTTTGCGGCGCTCGATCAGTTCGACACGGACGAGCTGCTCGCATTGCTGCCCGACCTCAACGACATGGGTCCACAGGTGATCCCGCACCTGATCGAGCTCTTGAGCCATGAACGGCGTGAGCTCCGGCAGGCGGGCTCGATCCTGCTTGGCCTGGCGCTGGACCCGACGGCGCTCGAGGCGTTGGCCGACCGGCTCGTGCTCGAAGAGAGCCCGATGTGGGCCGACATTGCGCGGGCGCTCGGCGCGTTCGGCCCCACCGCGCTGCGCCGGCTTTGTCAGGTCCTGCGGCGAGAGGGCGGCACCACCAATGAACAGCAGTCCATCGAGCGCGTGGCCCGGGCGCTGGCCGAGGTTGCGCTCTCCGACGGAGATGTCGGGCCAGGTGATCCCTCGCCGGGGCACGATGCCGTCGGTGCGCTTGCGGATGCGGGGGATCCAAGGGTTCGGGCAGCGGCCCGCCGGGCGCTTGCTACACTCCCGACCGTGAGTGAATCCAGCGCGGCCGTGCGGGGAGAAGCACCGCTGCCGGAGAACACGCAGGTGCGTGGATTCTCGCGGCGCGCCTACGAGGCGATCATGGTGCCCGAGGTCGAGGTGGAAGCAGAGGCTTGATGCGGTACGGAATCTTCAGCGACACCCACGCGAACCTCGGCGCGCTCGAGGCAGTGCTGCGCGCGTTCGACAAGGAGAAGGTCGATGCGCTGGTGTGCATCGGGGACACGGTCGGCTACGGGCCGCAGCCCAACGAGTGCTGCGACAAGGTTCGTGCGCTGACGCGGCACACGATCTTGGGCAACCATGACGCGGCCGTCTCCGGGCGCATGGACTACAGCTACTACTACGACGCGGCTCGTGAAGCGCTCGACCTGCACGCGTCGCTCGTCTCCGACGAGAACATGCAATGGCTCAAGGGTCTGCCGTACTCGGCCAAGGACGACGGCGTGCACTTTTGCCACGGCTCTCCGCTCGACCTCGAGCAGTTCGAGTACATCTTCACGGTCGACCAGGCCAGCTCGTGCATCCCGATCTGGGAAGACCTCGGGCAGGTGACGTTCATCGGTCACTCGCACCTGTGCAAGTCGTACGCGCTGGGCCGCGAGCGGGTGTACGAAGTCATCACGAAGAACTTCGAGGTCCACCCCGAGTTCCGCTACATCGTGTCGGTGGGGTCGGTCGGCCAGCCACGCGACCACGACCCGCGCGCCAGCTACACGATCTACGACGCCGACCGAGGCTACTTCGAGTTCAAGCGGGTCGAGTACGACATCGCAGCGACGGCGCAGCGCATCTTCGACGAAGACCGCCTCTCCGACAGCTTCGGCGCTCGCCTGTTCGCGGGCGTCTAGCGTCAGCGTGCCGATGCGATGCCCACGGTCCGGGACCGAGGCGGGCGATGACGGGTTCGCGTCGCCGGGCTAGGGTGCGCCGCGGCGGTCGAGCAGCTTCAGGTCACCGCGCAGTGCCCCGATCATCTGCTCGCGCGTGATGACGCGGTGCCGCGCGAGTCGGCGGACCTGTGCGCGGAGATTCCGCGTCCACGCGTCGTCGACGCGTCCGGATTCGAAGCGCTTGCTGTAGGTCCGCGGGGCGGGGGCGAGCATGGCCAAGTGCGTGGCCTGCAGCGCAGACAGCTCGTCGGCCGAGATGCCGAAGTAGAACCGTGCAGCGTCCTCCACGCCGTGCACGCCGGGTGCAAGCTCGATGATGTTCAAGTAGACCTCGAGCAGTCGACGCTTGCCGACGACCGCTTCGAGTCGCGTCGCGAGGAAGGCTTCCTGAAGCTTGCGCGCGGCGCTTCGGTCGAGCCCGAGAAACAGGTTACGGGCAGCCTGCTGCGTGATCGTGCTGGCACCTCGGTCGGCCGACCCCTTGGCGAGGTTGTGCCACAGCGCGTTGCCGATCTGCTCGGGGTCGAGGCCGTCGTGTCGAAAGTAGCGCGTGTCCTCGAGCGTGACGAAGGCACCGGCGACGAGGGGAACCTTGCTCAGCGACACATAGTGCGGCGCACCGGCTGCGAGCAAGGTGCTGCGTGGCGCACCCAATGCGTCGACGAAGTGGTGGCGGTACGCACCCCGCAAGGCCTTTAGGTCGACCGTCGAGGGGTCGGCAGTGACCGTGCACTGGTCCCGGAACGGAAAGGATACGTCGAAGACGCCCGGCGCAGGCACCTGCGCAAGGGGATCTTCGGCGAGCAACGCCGCGCGGCGCTGCGCCGCGTCGAAGTCGACGGTGATCTCGAGATGGCCATCGATCATGCCCTCGACTCGGGTCCCGCGCATGGTGTCGGCAAACCCCTCGGGGAGAGCGGAAAACAGGTTCTGACAGGGGGTGTTCGGAAGCTCGAGCCGCACCGCGGCGTGATCGGAACGGGCCGAGCCGCTGACGTCGAGCGTCACGCCGCCGTGCGTCACCGTGGCCGCGCCGTCGAGGTGGTCCGCCCCGGTGATGGTGGCATCGCCGTCGAATCGCATCGGTCCCAGCGAGACCGGGGATGCGGAGAGTTTGGGATGCGCAAGCGTCACGTCCCGCACGGTCCAGCCCTCGGCATGCAGGCTCAACGCCTCGGCGGCGTCGACCTCGAGTCGGCCGTCGAGCGTTGCCGCACTGGCCTCGACCTGGAGCGGGCCTACGGTCGCGTTCGCGAGGTGTCCCGCGCCGTGTACGGGGAATGCGTTGGCGTCGATGGTGGCGACGCGCGTGTCCGGCCACGCTGCGACGTGAATCCAGCCGCCGGATTCGTGGTGAAGCTCGGCCTGCAGTCGGTCGGTGCGGGCTTCTGCGCGAAGCGATAGCGGTGGCCCATCCGCGACGGACACGGTGCCGGTCACCCCCCACGCGCGGAGGCTGGTGGTCGGGTTCGCACGCAGGCGGCCGTGTCCGTGCAGCGCCGCGCGCGGGTGCTGGACCGTGAGTCCGAACGAGGCATGCGGTCGACCGTCGGTGCCGACGCTCAGCGCGGGCGTGTCCACCAGCACGGTGACGCCTCCGCGCTGGAAGACCATCGTATCGCTCGACTGCACGCGGACCGCGAGTCCATGCGTGTCGATGCGGGCGGCGGGCGTGGTCGTCCTGTTCGAGGCAGGGTCCGTGGTCGGGAGCTCGCGCGTCGCGGTGCGTGCGACCTCCAATCCCGAGACGTGCACGTCGATGCCATCCCACGCGGGGTGGACGTCGGCGCGGGCCATGGAGACCGAGAGGCCACGACGGGCAACGCGAACGTCGCGAAGGCGAAGACCGCCCGCGTCGAGCTCGAGCCGACCGACGCTCCCGCACGTGAAGGTGCCATCTTCACAACGAGCCACCGCGGTATCGACATCGGCGCGGGCCTGCCGCTCCGCCCACCAGGGCAGGGGCGCGGCAGCGACGAGCAGAAGCGCGGCGACGGGGGCGAGGCGAGCCATCGGAACCGGGTTGCGGGGACTACTGAAGGAGTGCGCGCTGGCTCGAAGCGCTGCGCCGCGTGAGGGTGGCTTCGAGCCGCTCCACCTGTCCGGCGACGAGCTCGAGGTACGAGATGCCGGCAGCTCGCGCGACCCGGGTCACGACGCCGTCGCGGTGCAGCGGGGGCAGGGGCTCCACCTCAAGGATCGCTTCGTTGTAGCGATCGCCCACCATCATGTCGACGCGGGTGATGCCGTCCTGAAGGCCCAGTGCACTCACCGCGCGGCGGGCCAGGTTGTAGAGCCCATCGAGCTGGCCGCGGGACATCTGGGGCGGGCAGACGTAGTCGGCGTCGACGTCTTCCTTGCCACCGAGCATCCCCGGGATCGGACGGCGGTGAACTTCCATCGCGCCGAGGACTCGCTGGCCCGACACCACGACCTGAACTTCGGTGCCGCTGAGTGCGCGCTCGAGTACGACCTCGGTATCGACGTCGAGCGCCCGTCCGATCGCGCCGGCGACCTGTTCGGGATCGATGAGCGGGGCAACCCCGAGGCCGAGCGCGCCGCGGCGCGGCTTCACGACGACCGGCCACCCGAGCAGCTCGAGGGCTTTGTCCGAAGTCTTCAGACCTGCGCCCAACGCCAGCGAAGCCGGGGTGGGGAGGTTGTGGTACGCCAGCATCTGGCGCGAGCGGACCTTGTCGAACGCCAACGCAACGGCGGCGCCCGAGGGGCCTGCAAAGGGGATCCCGCGCATCGTCAGCAGTGACTGAACGTCTCCTTGACCCCCTGCACGGCCGTGCAAGGCCAGCAGGCATGCATCCACGTCACTTTGTCGAAGCGCCAGGTCGAGGTCGTCGTCGACCGCGATCGGACACGCTGCATAGCCCAGCTCGCGCAGCGCCGTGGCCAGGTCGGTGCCACTGCGCAGATCCATCAGACCTTCGATCGTCTCGTCGACGGAGGTATCTACGTCGCGATCGGCCGTCGGGGGGGCCAGGCGGGCAGAGGGAGCGGAAACCAGGACGCCGAAGGTGAGCGGACGCATCGCAATTCGCGCCTAGCAGGCCTTGCCAAGGGTCTCCAAATTTTCGGATATTTGGGCGGCTGCATCCGCCGTCGCTTCACCGTGCTTCAAACGGTCTTCGCCGGACGTTGCCCCTGTGCCCCTCGCGTCGAGTTCGACGCTCCTCGCTCGCTCCGTCCGCGGGTCGGCACATGACGGAACCTTCCTTTACAACGAGACCACTTTCGCTGGGACCCCCCGATGACCTTTCTCGAGGCTGCGATCGAAATCCTGCGCAACGTTGACGGCTCCATGCACTTCGCTGAAGTGGCGCGGCAGGCCGTCGAGAACAACCTGCTCTCCCACGTCGGGCGTGACCCCGAAGCGGCGATGCGCTCCTGTCTGAACTCCGCCGTTCGGCAGGGACGCGACGGCAAAGAGCCGCTCATCATGCGTGAAAAGCCGGGGCACTACGGCATTCGCCCCGGTGCCGAACTTCCGGATCCTCCGCCGCGTCCGGAGGCCGAAAACAGTGGTGATTCCGGAGAGGAAGCGCCGAAGCCTAAAGCGAAACCTATGAGGCGCACGTCGAAGAAGACGGCCAACAAGAAGAAGACGTCTCGGAAGGTCGCCGCCGCCAAACCGGATCCCGAGCCGGAGTCCGAAGCCGTCGACGCTCCGCCCTCGACGATCGAGTTCGAGGCCCCGGCCGAGACCGGGCTCGAAGGCGTGACGGACGTCGCGCTGGTCATGGCGAATGCGGTGTCGCGCTTGGTCGAGGAGCGACCCGAGCTGCGCGGCCAGCTCGACACGATGCAAGAGTCCGAGGAGGCCGACGACACGCCGCGAGCCGATCCGGGCAGCGGCCCCAAGGGCGCTCATCGCGTGCGTGACGGGGGGGACGAGCGTGGCGGCCGCCGCCGCCGCCGCCGTCGTCGTCGGGGCAAGCGGGTGGAGTGGGCCGGAGGCGCGGGCGGTCGTGCAGCCCCTTCGTCGACGGAGGCCCTGCTCGACCAGGTCGCCAAGGTCCTGCTCGACGCCGGTCCGCGGTCCCTGCACGTCCGCCAGATCGCCGAGACCCTCGCCAGCCAGAACGTGCTCGGTGGTGAGATCTCGGAGATCGAGCGGGCGGTGACCGCCGCCATGCTGCTCGACGTGCGCAGCCGCGGCCGGGGCTCCCGGTTCTCGGCCCGGGGCGACGCCCGATACCAGCTGCAGGGCACGCGCCTGCCCGAGTCGGCGGCGAAGGCCGAGGTTGCACTGCGCGAGTCGGCGCGGATGGTCGAGAAGGAAACCCGCAACCAACTTATCTCGTGGTTGCAGTCGCTTGGCGCCCGCGCCCTCGAGTCCCTGGTGAGGATTTACCTCGAGCGCGAGGGCTACACCCTCGTCTCGGCGCTTCCCCCTTCGCGTGGCGTCGGCAAGCTCGTCGTCGATGATCCGGACCTCGATGACGATGCCCGGACGCTGTGCATCGTCATCCCTCGCCGGACTTCCGTGGACGCGAAGTCCTGGGAGGGCGACCTCGAGCGCAACGGCTGCCACCAACATCTTTACATCGTGATGGGTGAAGGCGGCGACGACCTCGATGGCCGGACGCTGGGTCCGGCGGATCTCGGCGCATGGATGCAGCGGCATCAGATCGGCGTGCAGCCTCTCGTGCTCGAAGTCCCCGTGCTCGACCCCACCTTCGTCGAATCGATCGCGGGCCTGGACACCTGATGACCACCCTGCGCGCCTGCTGGCTCGGCCAGATGCCGTTCGATCAGGCGCTCGCGGTGCAGCTCGCAGCGCGAGACGCGCTGGTCGACGGGGCTGCGCCGCCCGTGCTTTTTTTGGTGGAGCACCCCGCCGTCTTGACCGTGGGTCGACGGGGTTCGTCAGACGATATCCTCTGGACCGACGAACAGCTGTCTGATGCAGGGGTCGGGGTCGCCCAGACCCCCCGGGGGGGCCAAGTCACCCTGCACGCTCCGGGGCAGCTCGTCGCCTATCCGGTGATCGAGATCGGTCGACAGATCCGGGCGCACCTTCACAACCTCGCGGACACCTCGATCGATCTGCTCACCGAGCTTGGAGTCGAAGGCGCCGAGTTCCGCATGGATCATCCGGGCGTGTGGCTGGACGACGTGAAGCTGGGGTCGATCGGCGTGCACATTTCACGGGGCGTGACCGTGCAGGGGCTGTCGTTGAACCTCTCGGTCGACCCCCGGCTGTTCGGCGCGCTCGTTTCGTGTGGCATGCAGGGCCTGAAGATGCGCAGCGTGGCCGATCTGGTGGAGACCGTTCCCTCGGTCGAGGACGCGGCGAAGCGGTGGGCTGCGCATTGGGCGAGCCGAACCGACGTGACGCTCACGTGGGTGGATCCGCCGCCGGTCCCACCCGCGGCAGGTTGAGGTCGGTCGGCGGCGCTCCGGCGGTTCGCTGGGGCGCTGCGCCGCACCCTGACCGCGCTGGGACGCAGGGCAGCGTCGGCGCAAGGCCTGGATGCTATGGTCGGTCGCGAGTGGATCGTCGATCGCCGCGCCCGCGAGGTCTGCGCCTCGCGCTGTTGCTGGGCCTCGCAGCGGGTTCGGCCGGCGGGTGTCGAACGTCCAGCAGCACGCCGGACGCCGCGTACACCGTGACGCTCGCCGAGCTTCAATCACGCTCGGCCGGCTCGCGCGTCGACGACCGGGCGTGGCAGACCCAGACGCTCGAAGACGCGCTCGAAGGCGCGGACATGTTTCGCGTCGCCGATGGTGGGGCCCTCGACGTTCGGGCGGAGGTGCTCGAGATTCGGACCGCGCAGGGGTTGGTCGTGCGGGTTGCGCTCCGGATGGACGTGCCGCCCGACCTCACCGGCGTGCTCGATGAGCTGGAGGCCGTGGTCGAGGTCGAACGGGCGCAGGGCGACTCCGCGATTCGCGAGGACCTTCCCATGGCTGCGGAGCGGGCTGCCGCTGTGCTCGATGCCAAGGTTCAGCTTGCGCGGACGCCGCAGACCGTCCAGCAACTACTGCGCAGTCCCGATCCCGAGCTGGCGTTGATCGCGCTCGACTGGGTCGAGGCGCAGCGGGTTCGCAGTGCCGCCTCGGTGGTCGCAGATATGCTTCGGCATCCCGACGACCGCGTGATGCTCCGGGCGGTCGAGGTTCTCGGAGTGGTGGGCAGCACCTCGGAAGTGGGGACGTTGATCGCCGCCGCGCGGTTGAGCGACCGCGCCCATACCGGTCGGCTCTACGAGGCGCTCGCCGCGTTGGGTGGTCCTGAGGCGGAGGGCTTCTTGGGGTTTGCTGCGCGCAACGAAGATGACCCGGCGCTCGCGCGTCTCGCCGAACGAGCGCTGGGCGAGGCGCAGGGGACGATGCCGCGCCCGCCGCCGGCCGGGGTCGCGACGCCGCGGGGGCACCGATGACGGAGGTGTTCGGAGCGGTCACCCTCGCGGCGGGCCTGCTGGCGCCCGAGGTCGCACCGCCGCCATCACACGGTGAGTCCGTCGCGCCCGCGCTCGACGGCGAAGGGGCCGCAGGACTGGCGTCCGCCGCTGCAGACGCCGAGCGAACCGCCTGCGCGGTTTCACCGCCGTACTGTCGGGTAGCCTGAACTTCGTACTCGATCGGCTCCACCAGGGCGCTGACTACACAACGGTCATCACGGAGGCCCAACGACGTGGGCTCCTCGAGCCAGATCCCCACGCCGATCTC
>CAYSPB010000264.1:0-10993 GCA_964432695.1 uncultured Nannocystaceae bacterium | reverse complement strand
CGGTTGAACGATGCCGTCGACATCGACGCGGTCCTGCGCGTCGTGGATGCCCTCGGACCGCCGTCCAACGGTTCGTGAGGCGGCGGGTCGGTCGTGCGCTCAGTGTCGCAGCTTCGTCGCAAACGTGAAGCCGCGACGGCGTAGATCGACGCCGACCGAGGAGGGCATCGGGCTCACGCGTACCACGATGGGCCGAGGTGGACCGCTGACGGACGCGCTCAGGTCGCGCTCGCGCCGGACGATGCACGCCTTGCGCCGTCATGTTCTATACGAAGCCGCTCGACGTCGAAGCCCGCCGCGACATTCCCGAGTTCGATCCGATCGGGATCCTTCGCGAGCTGAACTACTTCCCGTTTCTGCACGGTCGCAACAAGGCGCTCATCGCCGACTCGCTGCGCGACAGCAAGTGGATCGGCGCCTTTTGTGACATGTCGGCCGCCGCGACGACGCAGCTGTACTACCGGGGCATGATCGACCTTGAGCGCGTGTGGACCAACGTCGCCGCGTTCTTTCATCAGGCGATCCAGATGCGGGGCTTCGACCCGGTGCCGTCACCGCGGGATGAACTCGGTGGCCCCGAGGGGGCGCGGACGCGGGTGGAGATTCTGGTCGCGGGGACCCAGGCGCCGGAGATCTATCGGGCGCGGGTGGACGCTGCGCTCAAGATCCTGCGGCAGGTTGCGCCGCCGCGGTGCCGGGTGACGTTCTCGGGCGCGAACCCCTACAAGTCGAACCTGCAAATGGGACTTCAGGCGGGCGTCCGGACGCTCAACGAGGCCGCGGACATGGAACTCTACTTTCGGCAGCAGGTTCGCAAGCACGGCGTCCCGGCGACCGTGGACTTCACGATCCAGCGCGAGACCGAGTCGGAAACGACGCGGAAGAACCTGGAGAACTTCTTCGACCGGGTGCGCGGCGAGCTTTCGAGCAGCGACCGCACGCACGTGTACGTCGTCAGTTCGCTCTACCACCTGCCGCGCTTCGTCGACCTGACCCAGGAGATGATCCGGGCTGGTGAACTCAAGGTCTCGCAGCTGTTGTTTGTGAGCGCTGAAGACCCGCTCGAGGCGCTGCCCGAAGAGGTGACGTGCAGCGACTACATCAAGAGCTGCATGTTCGAGTTCTACTATCAGCTGTACAGCAACACACCGCCCGAGCAGATCTGCCAGGTCGGGCGGGTCTGAGTGTGTCCTTTAGGGGGAACCTTCGAGAGGTTCCCTGCCGCTTCGGTGGCAGGCCGGAGGGTCGGTGACCGGCTCGCAGCTGTCGTTCCCGCAACCGAGCGTATGCCCAAGGTCGAACGTCGCCAAGCCGCCAGAGATCGCGACAGACACAGATCTGCCTCCCTCGCCCGACGGAGCACCCGAACGCCGTTCATCCTGCTCTTGCAACCCCTCTTGCTTCCACCGGGCGTCGACGGAGAGGAGTGGCGCGATCATCGCTGAAATTCGTCGCGGATCGATCGACCCCTTCGCGCAACTTCATGGCCGATGACCGAACCCCGGGGTGTGCAGGGGCGCTGGATGGTGGATGCCGTTCGGGCTGCTTTGATCGCGTCCGCGCCGGTGTCCCTGTCGGCGCTGACGGAGCTTTGCCGGCTCCTGGAGCCAACCCGTGGCTGCAACCACTCGCTCGTCGGCACGCTCGCAGCGATCGAGGTGCTCGGCCTGCCCGCCGATGCAACGGTCCGATGGCTTCGCGCGCAAGGGGGCTTCTGTGACTGCACGGTCGTCGCGACGCTTCGCGGGCTGCAGAGCTTTCTCGAGGAAGGCGAAGCCTCGACGTGGCGGCCGGCACTGGGCCGAACGGCCGTTTTGGCGGCCGACGCGAACCACTGAACCGCACGCACGAACGCCGGCGTCCGCAGCACGCGGGCGCCGGCGCCAGGCCGAGTTGATCGGGCCTATTGGCAGAGCAGGTGCACGTCGACCACCTCGCCGAACGCGGTCGCGTTGCCCTTGCGGTACTCGAAGCTCGCGCGCTCGATGCCGCAGTTCCCGTTCCCATCGCACTCGGCGCGCTTGCTGTAGCCGAGGTCGATCGACACCAGCGAGGTCTCGCTCAGTGGCTGGAGTTCGCCGTAGGCACCGAGGCGGTCTGCGTCCCAGTCGTTCCAGAGGACCAGCTCCGAGAAGCGCTCGTCTTTGGCCGAGATCCTGCCGTCAAGGTTGGTGTCGAGCTCGGCAAGCGCGGCGAAGCCGTTGGACGCCTGGTCACCCGAGGCCATGGCGGTGGCGTTGCCGAACAGCTCGGCGCCGCTGCGGATCATGCCGTCGCCGTCGCGGTCGAGGGCGAGCCACGGGGACGTCGGCCAGGCGGTGTTCGTACACGAGCCGTTGGTCGACAGGTCGAACGTTGCGGCTGCGACCGGGCCGTACTCGATGGGACCTCCATCGAAGTTCACCACCAGCGGGGTGTTGCAGTCGTCGTCGTCGCTCCAGCTCTCTTCGTAGAACTCTTCTGCCTCCGCGTCCCAGAGACAGTCATTTCCGCTGCAGACGTCGTCCCACGTGTCGCCCGCATTGCAGGCGGGCTCCTCGAGCGAGCAGGGGGTCAGGACTTCTTCGCCCGCCACGAGGATGCATTCTTGCCGCCCCGCTTGGCCGTCCTCCATCTCGCAGGCGACGCCGTCCTCCATCGTCTCCCAGTCGCACGGCTCGAAGCGCACGCCGCTGCGGGTGTCTTCGTCCTCGTCCTCCTGCTCGGCGTCCTCGTCCGTATCTTCGTCTTCGCCGGCCGGGTCTTCGTCGTCGTCGGCGTCCTCAGCGTCTTGGTCGTCGGCGTCCTCGTCCTCAGCGTCTTCGACGAGGTCCTCGTCCTCGAGGTCGCTCATGCCGTCCGTGGTGTCTTCGTCTTCCGTGTCGCAGGCACCGAGCAGCGCGAAGGCGGGAAGCAGAGCCAGGAGCGGGGAGGGGGTGCGGAGCCAAGCCATGCCCGGGACATGTGCAGGCCTGATGCCAACTACGATTTCGGGACCTTGAGCCCCAATGGCGCATGTTGGGGTCACATGTGCGCGACATCCATGTCCGAGTGCGGCGGGAATGCCATGGCAGGGAGATCCGGAGGGGCTGTGCCTCGCGCAGGGCTGGACCCGTGCGGTCCGAGAACCGACCACGCGAGCGTGGTCGGCCGTGGCTATAGCCAGAGCACGGTTCGAGGAGCCCGACATGTACATCTCCATCGCTGCAAATCCTTCTCCGTTCATGACCTCGGTTGTCCGTGTGCTCGCGCTGACGGCCGTGGTGATCCTGCTCGGCTGCGCCCATCGAGCGCAGGGGCCCAGTGCCGGATGGCTGCCGAACGCCGACGGATGGCGTCTTCGCGCGGTCGAGGACGGACCCGAACCTTCCTGGTTCGCGTATGACCGCGACGCGCCCGAGGCCAAGGTCAAGGAGATCCGGGTCGTCGGCCGCGTCGATGCCGAACCGTCCGTGACCATTCAGGCGCTTCGCCACCGCTTGCTCGCAGAGGAGTTTCACCCCGACGGCTACGAACTCGAGGTCCTCGAGGACATGGGGGCCCAGGTGGTCACGAAGGGCGTTGGTGCACTGCCGTGGCCGTTCAAGGACCGCGTCGCGACCGAGCGCATGCGCTTCTCGACGGACGCCGAGACCGGCGTGATGCGGGTGGACGTGGACCTCCTGGACGACGACGTCGCGCTGCCCCGGGGCTCGATGTACGTCGACCTGGTGCGCAACACCTTCGTCGTTGCCCCCATGGCCGGCGGCGGTAGCGTCGTCACCCTGGACAGCGTGCACGACATGGGTGGGGCGTTTCCCAACGGACTCATCTATGCCCCGGTTCGCAAGGGGATGGTCGGCATGCTCGACGATGTTCGCGCGCTTGTGGCCTCGGGCGAATGGCGGTGATGCCATGGGCGCGGTCGAGGCGAACCCGTACCATGAGCGGGTGGACTGGAACGACCTCCGGCACTTCCTCGCGGTCGCACGGACCGGCTCGGTCCGCACGGCGGCCGGTTCGCTGGGCGTGAGCCACTCCACCGTGCTGCGACGCGTCGAGGCGCTCGAGGAGCGTCTGGGCGCTCGCTTGTTCGACCGCAGCCGTGATGGCTTCGTGTTGACCCGGGCGGGTCACGACATGCTTCCCGCCGCAGAGCGCATCGAGGCCGAGACAGCGGTCATCGAACGCACCGTCCTCGGACTCGATCGACACCTCGAAGGACGCATCTCGATCACCTGCGCCGACCCGTGGGTGGTCGACGTCGTGCTGTCGGGGCTGCGTCCGTTCTGCGACGCGCATCCGGGCATTCCGCTGCACGTGGGTGAAGACAGCAAGCTGTTCGACATGTCCAAGCGCGAGGCGGACATCGCGATCCGTGCCATGCCGGTCGGCAAAGACCCGCCCGCGCACCTCATCGGCGCTCGCGTTGCGCCCATGCACTTGGGCGTCTACGTCGCGACCGAGCATCGTGAACGACTCGACCCCGCGCGGGCCGGTTCGCAGCCACGCTGGGTCGCGTACGACGACGAGAAGGTCCACCAGCAGCTCGCTGCAACCACGCCGCTGCCCAGCCTCGATGCGTGGGGCGGCTTTTCGTCGATGCCGGCGATGGTGACCGCAATCAAGCTCGGCTACGGGATCGGCATGCTGCCCAGCTACGTCGGAGATGCTGAGCCCACGCTGCAACGTCTTCCGCAAGATGCCATGCCGCATCTGGGCGATCTCTGGCTGCTTTCGCATCCCGACCTTCGGACCAATGCTCGGCTGCAGGCCTGCCGACGGGACATCGTTGCGATTTTCGAGCGCGAGCGCGGTCGCTTTGATGGCACTGCGTCGACCTAGCGGTCCTGGACCCGGCTTGCTCGCGTGGGGCTTCACGGTGCGGCGTCCTTCATCGCGGCGAGAAAGGCCTGCACCTTGACGCTGCGGTGCAGGTCGACGTGCGTAACGATCCAAAAGGGAACGTCCCACGCCGGGCGGGGCGCCACGACCTCGACCAGCTCGGGGTGCTGGCGTGCCTGGTGCTCGGGCATGAAGCCGATGCCGAGCCCCGCCATCACCGCCTGGAACTTCACGCGCTGGTTGGCGCTGCTGAACGCAACCTGTTCGGGGTCGATGACCTGCTCGAGCCAGGTCAGAAAGGGAAGGGAGACGCCTGCCTCATCGCCGCCGATGAACGCGTGGCCGGCAAACTGCTTGGGCGACTTCGGGCGACCGTATGCCGCGATGTAGTCGCAGTGCGCGTACAGACCGGTCCGGACGCTCGTCCACCGACGCACCACGTTGTCGGGGTGGTCGGGCTCGGGCCCGGAGCGGACGGCGACGTGGGCCTCCCCGTAGGCCAGCTCGAAGACGCGACCGCTGACCCCGTACCGAACCGAGGTCTTGGGGTGCTGCTCGCGAAAGCGTCGAACGGCGGGCATGAGCAGCGGCGCGACGAGTTCGACCGACGTCACGATGAGCTCGCCCGAAACTTCCGCGTCGCGGCCGGCGATGCGCCCGGCCAGCTGCCGGAACTGCTCTTCGGTGGCTGCGCCGACCCGAAGCAGGTCGAGGCCCGCTTCGGTGGCTGTGTACCCGTTGGCGTGTCGCAAGAAGAGCGTGCCGCCGAGCTCCTCCTCGAGCGCGTCGACGTGGCGAAGGACGGTCGCGCGATGGATGCCCAGAGACTTCGCGGCTGCGCTGACCGTGCCGAGGGTCGCGAGGCGATAGGCGGTGCGAAGCTCGTCCCATTTTTCCACGTCGCAAAAATGCGCACCCGGTGCGCCGATACGCAAGTTGTGTCTCAAAGTTGAGCAGCTAGCGTACGAATGCGATGCAGAGCATCAAACTTCAACATCCGCTGCTTCGGGTCGCGGGGGCGCTGTGGGTGATCTGGGGCCTGGTTCATCTCCTGGCCGGCGTCATGACGGTGAGTCTCGAGACCCATGCCGCGGTCGCGGGAATCGCCGACGGTGTGGACGCCGCGACGCTGCGGGTCACGTATCCGGACGCGGCCCGCGCGATCATCAAGCAGCATGGGTTCAACCTCGGCTGGATCGGTCTGACCACGATCGTGGGCGGCGTCTACGTGTGGCGCGGCAGCGTCGCGGCGATCTTCGTCTGCGCGTGGGTCGGCGGCCTGGCGGATGTGGGGTACCTGCTGTTCATCGACCTTGGCGGGCACAACAACTTCATGCCGGGCAGCGTGATGACGCTCGTCAGCGGCACCGCGGTCGCCTTGAGCCTGTTCGTCTACGGTCGGGCGCGGAGGAACGCATGAACGTCATCATCTTCGGAGCCACGGGTGGACTGGGTCAGTGGACCTGGAAAGCGGCGCTCGAGGCCGGTCACCAGGTCACGGCCTTCGTACGTAGTCCGCACAAGCTTGCGGACCATCCCGAGCGAGACCGGCTGCGCGTCGTCGTGGGTGACGTGATGGACGGTGTCGCGGTCGGGAAGGCCGCCGCGGGCTGTACCGTCGCGATCAACTGCACCTCGCCTGCCGGTGGGAACTCGGCGCTCGAGATGGCGGCATCGATCGTGCGCCACGCCTCGGAGGCCGGGGTGTCGGCGTTCTACATGGTCGGGGGCATCGGAGCGCTGTGGGCCCCGGGTACGGACCAGACCATCCTCGTGCAGGACTGGGATCCCGCCGAAGCAACCGCGTTCGGGTTCCCCTCCAACGTGCCGGCGCACGTGATTCGCCGAATGACCCAGGGCCACCTCGCCTCCATGGCGCACCTCGAGCAGTCGGGGGTCGCGCATACCTACGTGTGTCCGGGCGCAATGCTCGACGAGCCGGCGTCCGCCAGCCGGGTGGTCACGCTCGACGAACTTGGCGGGGCTGCGGCGATGCGGGTCCGCATGGGGGACGTCGCGCAGGTGATCGTGGACGACGTCGGCAAGGGCGCCTTGCTCGGGCATCGCGTCAGCGTGGTGTCGGGCGGCTGACCCACGCCGCCGCGCTAGGCTTCGGCATGGTGCGGCGGATTCAGAGCATCCTCGTCCGACCCTTGGTCGATGCGGATCGAGCGGCGATCGCCCGGTGGCGGTATCCCGGCTCGCTGTCGATCTACGACCCGGGTGAGGGCGCAATGGCGATGGACGACGATGCCTTCTTCGCCCTCGCGCGACCGGGCGGCGGACTGCTCGGCTACGGCACGCTCGGCTCGGAGGCGCAGGTACCCGGCGGATCGTATCCCGTCGACGCGGCGGTGACGGACGTGGGGATCGGTCTTCGACCGGACCTGGTCGGGCGCGGACTCGGGTCGCTCGCGCTGCACGTCGTGTTCGAAGAAGCAGCGCGCCGCTGCTCGCCGTCTCGGCTGCGCGCAACCGTGGCCGACGCGAACGCCCGCGTGGTCGCTCTCGTTACGCGTCTCGGCTTCGAGCGCAGGCATGCCTTCGTTCGCGCGCGGGACGGTCGCGGCTTCGGCCAGTACGAACGTCCGCTGCATCGAGCGCTTCGCGGTGTGCCCACGCTGCTCGAGCTGCAGCCGCATCATCGCGACGTGCTCGGCCGGATGCTCGAGGAACACCTCACCGAGCTGCACGGGTTCGAGCCCGCCGAGGTCCCGCTGCCAGCCCGCGGGGGATATCCGTACGTCGAGGCATACTTCGGTGAGCCCGGGCGGCATGGCTTTCTCCTGATGTGCGGCACGGACGTGGTCGGCTTTGCGATGGTCCGCAGCCCCACGTCGACCGGGACGCGCTGGCAGATCGCGGAATTCTTCGTCCGGCCCGAGGCCCGAGGCTTGGGTCTGGGTCGGCGTCTCGTCGCGTCGCTGTGGCGACGGTTTTCCGGCGCGTGGAGCCTCGACGTCGCGCGGGCGAACGCCGCTGCCGTCGCGTTCTGGCGCACGTGTCTGGCGGAGGCAGGCTGCGCGTCCTCGGTCTCGGAGGGGACGCGGCGTGACCGCGTGACGTTCGCGTTCGTCGTCTAGACCGTCAGCCGAGCAGGCCGTCGCGAATCGACTGCCACTGCGCCCAGGCGCGGCGGGGCTCGAGGTCCGCGTAGCCGCGGCTGCGCTCCAGCGCGAGGGCGTCCGCGGCGCTCATGCTGATCGCCGGTGCGCCGTCGACGAGCGCGGTCACCTCGGCCTCGGTCAGCGGGCGGTCGTGCTGCCGCTGGGTCGCGAGCAGCAGCGCGCTCAGTGACGGCATGATGACCGGCACCGGATCGAGCGCGGGCAGGGGCGCGTCCGCGTCTTCGAGCGCGTGCCAGCATCCGAACGGGTTGTGGCGCCCGTCGTCGGGGTGGTGCGTCGCGTCGGGCCAGCGCTCGAGCGTGCGGCGCGGTGCGTCGGCTTCGAGGCTGAAGGTGTGCCCGGTGGCGAGCGTCGGCGCCTCGGCGAGTTGGTACGCGCTGAACAGCTCCAGCCATTCGATTGCGGCCTGCGGGTCGTCATGGCGAAGCTGCGCGTCGGGCAGGTCGAAGTGGTGCATGCCACAGGTGAAGTAGAGGTCGTCTTCGCCGCCCACGATCACGGTTGCGGCGCGACACAGCTCCATCGGGTCGCCACTGCGCAGTCGGTCGAGCCACACCGCCCACGTCGCCGCGCCGCCCGAGAACTCCGTCCGCACCGCGACGCCGCCCGCGGCCTGCAGCGCCTCGCACAGCGCCACCGTCGCGTCGAGGTCCTCGTGCAGCCGTCGCCCAACCTCGATCAACGCCGCGTGCGTGCAGCCGCCGGCCGCCGCGATCACCTCCTGCGGAAGCTGGCCCGCGCGCCCGTATGCGATCGCGGCCGCAAAGCCGTCGGCCTCCTGCACCACGTCGACCCGCACCTCGCCCGCCGTCGCCGGGCCGTCGTCCCACGGTCCGGCCCGCACGCCGGCGTCACGCAGCGCGTCGAGGACCGTCTGCGGCGTGCTCCAGGGTCCCGGCACCAAGAGAAGGAACGTCGGCACGCGCTCGCGCATGCGCGGAGCGTATCAAGGGGGGTGACCCTGGGGCGCATCGCTCAGCTGCTGCGCCGTTCGGTGTGGGTCTCAGCGCGGGGAACTTTGCTTGCGGAGCGGCGGCGCCCCGGGGCTCGGTAGCGGCACCTGAGCGAGCAGACCAATCCACGTCTTCGGACCCGAGACAACCGCGATCTGGGCCTGGGGCCATCAGAAATCGCCTGACCTGTCCCCTGCTTGCTGCGGACCTTGCTCGTCGAATGCGCCCTCGTTATCCCGAGGTGTCCCTTGTTGACCGCGCCTCGCGGTCCGCCGCAGGACGCGAAAGGACCGAAATGACCGATATCAGTCCACGTACACCCGAGAACGCGTGCCGTAGCCGCAAACTCCTGGCCCCACTTGCGATCGCTCTTGCGGTCGTGGGGGGCACGGCCGAAGCGCATGCCGCGGGCGAAGTTCTTCAACTAACTCGCTCGCACGCCGCTGGGGACTTCGACGGGGACGGCGCGGTCGACCACGTCTTCGGCTACCCCTCTTGGAACAGCGGCCGTGGAGCGGTCGTAACGGTGTCAGGGCTAGCAGGCTGTGGTGAAAGCCACCGCGCAGCGGCGTAGGCCCAGGCAGATTCAGATTACCCCGTCCGTAGTTGGCGCAGATGCGCATGCTGCCAGTCCGACGACGGTCGGCGGGGCTGACGGATCTTGAGCACGAGGCGAGCTTCGGTGACGCGCTCAGCCGTCCAGATGCGGGGTTCCGCCTTCAACGCGGTCCGGTTGCTGCTCAGCGACGAGCGTCAAACCAATGCGCGGCAGCCGGTGACCGGCCAATTCGCGTCTCCGAGTTGTCATAACAGGCGCTCAGGCCCGCATCGGCTCGCAGCCAAAGCCGTAGCGACGGACCATCAGCCACGTCCCCACCGGGAAGAGCACGTCCTTGAAGCCTCCGCGCAGCGTATCGAGTGCTTCCGCATACGCAGCCAGCCACTCTGTGTTCCGTTGCGCTGCTTCGATGCGCGCCCACTTGTCTCGACTCGCGAACGTCGGATTCCGACCCCGTCGTTTTTCCCAAGTCGTCGGGCTGTCGTACGGATTCTGGCGAAGCACACGCTTCTCCCCCAGGAACTTTGATCCAGCTCCGCGCAGGGCATCCTCGGTCTCCTTCTCGAGTCGTCGCACCTGCGCCCGAACGAGCCTGTCGCACTCTAAAGCGTCCATGTTCGGCGGGGCCTCCAGCTCGAACGCGTACGACTCGGGTTGCACGCTGCTCGCGTAGTACCCACCCTTGGGCCGCTGCGCGACCACCGTATCCCCGAACCGCCTCCGCGCTGATGTCGACCCCGGCCATCGCCTCGCTCGGCGCACCAGTCGTGAAGAGACTGGGTTTGCCCACGTGTACGCAAGCTTCTCCACCACCGCCTTCGCGTCGAGCAGCTCAACCGCTGAGTACGACCGCCCTGGCTCCCAGAAGCCATCCCAACGACCGATGAGCGCACTCCCTGCCTTCGCCACCTCCGTATTTAGCAGCGCCATGAACCGCGGCCGCTCCGCATACGTGTCCGTTGCCACGATGTGAATGTGGTTCGACATGACGACCCACCCGTGGACCTTCATCCCCGTCATCGACACCGCCCGCGCCAGCGCGTATTCGAAAATCGCGTTGAGTTCCGCCGACGGCCGCAGGAAAAACCTACGCTCAGAGCAACGGCGCGTCAGCAGGTAGGTCCGTCCGGGCAGCACGTGTCGAGCCAGCACGCCTGACCTGTCGACCGCACGCGCCGATCGTTTCACGGTTTCTCGCAGACACGTCCGCTGAGTTCAGGTGTCCTCTGCGCCGCAGCCGCCTCTGGCCGCATGCCAAACGCACCTCCTACGGGCGGGGAGTTGGGGCGGGGAGTTGGGCGGGGAGTTGGGGACGACGGGCGGGGAGTTGGGGACGGGAGGCCACTGCAAGTGTGGCGAAGAAGGCTGTCTTGGCTCGGCCTGAGCCTGCACTGCGGCTATGAGGTCAGTCAGCGAGTCCGTCGATGAATCGGGCAGTTCTTTGGGTGGCTGAAGTCAGCTACCGGTCTTCGCAGGAGTCGAGACCGCGGGCGGCGGTAGCGTAAGAACAGCGGTGCAACTTTTTCAGAGCGCGTGAAAGCGGGCGTAAC
>CAYSPB010000263.1:0-10997 GCA_964432695.1 uncultured Nannocystaceae bacterium | reverse complement strand
CCCTGCCCTCGCGTCCGAGCACACCGTCCCGATTCAGCGCCCCACCGCGAAGACCCAGCAGCCGGCGTTCACGAGCAGCCCGGCCCCCGTCTCCGATTCGACTCCAAAGTCGACGCCTGCGCCGCAGCCTCAGCCCCAATCCCACCCCCCAGCGCAGCCCGCCGCGACGGAGCCCGCGCCGGTCTTCACACGCAGCCCCGCACCGGCCTCGACTCGGCCGGCGCCGCCCGTACCGACCCCATCGCCGCGCGCCGCCGCACCGGCCCGCAACACCGCGTCACGCTCGTCCTCGGGCGGCGGAGCGCTCCACGCGACCCACACTCCCGAGCCCGAAGAACGACTTCAACACCGCGGGTTCACGATCGACGGCCGCATTGGGACCGCAGGCTGTCAGCGCTCGCTCTGCGCGAACAGCCACGACGCCGGACCCGGGCTTCGCCTCGACGGTTTTCTCGGAGGCAACATCCGCGGCTGGCTCGATTTGGGCGTCTCGGGTGGCTGGGGCAGCTTCTCCAGCGACGTCGAGCAAGACACCAACCTGCTGCGACTGTACGGCGTGGAGCCAGCTCAGCTCGATCTCGCCGCGACCGCGGCCGGGTCTCCGCTGGGCTTCAACCCGTTTGCGCTTCAAGTGCGAAGCGCAAAGCTACGTACCGCGCGTGTCGGCCCGGCACTCCGCATCCACCTCATTCCTCGTGGACGCGGCATCGCCTACATCGGCAGCGGCGTTGGCTACTCCACCTTCCTCGCCGACTACGAAACCGCGGTCGGCAACGTCAGCCTTCGCTTTCACGGCATCGACGTACCGCTTCAGGCCGGCGGAGGCGTGCAGATCAGCGAGCACATCGCAGCGGTCGCGCAGTTCGACTACACGTTCACGAACTACCCCGTGGTCCGTTTCAACCACCCGCAAGAGGCTCTCACCCTGCCCGTCGCTTTCCTCGACACCGCCGCGTCCGCGTCGGGCAACTCGGTGAGCGACACGCTGCCGCGGATGTGGTCGGTTGGACTCGGCCTGCGCGTGCGTCTCTAGCCAGACGACGCGACGACGTTTGCGTTCGCGGGCGAAGGCCCGGCGCCAACCCGCTTGAGGTGCGCAATGTGGGAGCGGAGTGCGTCGAGCATCGACGGCTGCACGCGGTACGGCACGCCTCGCTCGGCGCACACCTCCGCCACGATGCTGCTGATCGCGGGATAGTGCAGGTGACACACCTTGGGGAAGAGGTGGTGCTCGATCTGGTAGTTGAGCCCGCCGAGGAGCCAGGTCAGAACCCGGTTGCCCTGCGAGAAGTTCACGGTCGTGGCGAGCTGCTGCTCTGCCCACCCCAACGGAATGCTCTCCCCTTTGCGCGGCCACACGCCAAACTCGGCGACGTCGTTGCAGTGCGCAAGCTGGAACGTGGTCGCGAGCGACAGCCCCCACACCCAGAAAATCAGCCCGTAGATTCCGAGCATGCCCCACGAAGGACCGAAGACGACCAGCGGGGTCACGAACATCCAGCTGTACGCGACCGCTTTGCCCAAGAACAGCTTCGCGAGCGCCCAGCCTCGTGGCGGTGGGACACGACGAGCACCGGCGCGCTGGGTGAAGATCCGCCGATAGTCGTCGACGAAGATCCACTTCGGGGTGACCAGCGCGTAGAGCAGCCAAGAGTAGACGTGCTGATAGCGATGCGCGGGGTAGTACGCGTCGGTGGTCGACAAGCGCAGCCACGGTGACTGACTGATGTCGTCGTCGACCTGCTCGATGTTCGGGTAGGTGTGGTGCAGCACGTTGTGCTTGTGGTGCCACATATACGAGCTGCCCCCGATGGCATCGAGCGCGAATGCGGCAAGCTTGCTGATCCACGGGCGGTTCGAGTACGCGCCATGACCACCGTCGTGCTGGATCGAGAACCCGACGCACGCCAGCGCCAACCCCATGGAAATCGCCAACGCGATGAAGTGCCACGTCTGGGTCGCGGCGGTCAGGAACAACACGTAGGTCGTCGCGACCCACGATACGATGACCCCCGACTTGGCGATCATCCGCCACCCACCGTCTCGACGACGCCCCGCTTGATCGAAGTAGGACGATACGCGGGCCTGGAGCTCCCGATGCAGGCTCGCGTCGCCACCGTACTTCAGGGCATCGCAGCAGCCCGGCGGCGTCAGCCAGGTCGGAGGCGTGGAACGAGCGGAAGACGAAGCGCGCGAAGACATGGAACCGAAGCGTGGGGACAGAACGAACGCTTCGCCGGGACCGAGTCGCGAATACCAATCGAGATGTCGTCGAGATTCTGGACGGTACAGGACTGCAGCGTCGAAGTCTCGTGCGAAGCGGTCTCAGGGGGACGCGTCGTCGAGTGCCCAGCGAACCGATGCCACGGCGACGCCCAGATACAGCAGCACCAGGGGCTCGCCCCAGGCTCGTGGTTCATAGACGTTGGCCACGACGAACAGCCCAATCATCGTGACGCCTGCAAGGGCACCCATCCGCTGCAGCGGCTCCGGCATGTGGCGACGAACGACACACCAGAGCACCGGAAGCCCGCTGAACGCTCCGAGAATGCTGGCGGCATGTCCAACGTCGGCGAGCCAACGAAGGTTGTGCTCGGCACGAAGCATGCCGTTCACGTGCAGGTGCAGGCCGACGCCGAGATTGCCAGACCAAAGCACCGAGATCGCGAAGCGCACCAGCACTACGCCGACGAGCTGGAGTGAAGCCCAGCGCATCGCCTCCGAGCGCGTGGGCGTGCCCCAGTGCACGAGCATGGTCAGCAACGGAACCAAAACAGCCGATTCCCGATTGGCCGCCCCCACGATGACGAGGGCCAGCAACGGCAGCCAGCGACGCTGCATCGCCCACGCCACACCCCACGAGATGCAGGCGATCGCAGGCAGGTCCCAGGGGTAGAAGATCGGCCATTTGAAGCGCAGCAGGAATCCCAGGCCAAGGACGCCAAAGTAGGCCGCCGCACCGATCGTGGCGATGCGCGGCGCGAGCCACTGTCGCAAGCATGCAGCGATCCCCGCCACCGCAGCCATCGTGGCGAGCCACTCGGTCACGGCAAAGCACGCCTTGATCGATGCGCCGGCGTGCACGAACGGCTGCACCAGCTGCGGCACCAGCACGCGGTGGCCAAACGGAAGCTTGGCTGTCCCCGCGACCAGGGCCGACCACGGTGCGCCCGCGAACTCGCGATTGAACTTGAAGCGAAGCGCGACGAAGCAAGCCGCAGCGAGTGCGAGCAGCACCGTGCGGGCCGCTCTCGTCACCGATGCGCCTCCGCCTCCACATGCAAGTCGTGGTCGAGCACTCGGCGTGACAGCCGAAGCTGGGACGCGGCTCGCTCCGCCAGGTCATCGCAGTCCTCGCGCGGCCGTGAGCTGCCCTCGAGCGGGTCGATGCACGCCCCCTCGGCAGGCGTGTCGATGCCCCGGCGGACCAGCATCCGATCGGGACCCACGACGCCGCCGTTTGGCAGAGCAGCATACCCGGGACCCTCCTCGAGGAGCGGTGTCCCAACCGCCCCCGCCGGAGCCTCGACGCCGAGCAGGTGCAGCGCTGTGACGCCCAGGTCGATCTGACCTCCGACCATGTGCTCGCTCCCATGGAGCGACCCATCCGGCACCCAAATGAACGCAGGGACCCGGTGCATGCGCGCTTCGGCGTAGCGCGCCATCGGCACGCCCGAAAGCACAGCAACGTTCTCATCGAGGTTCATGCCCGTGACGTGGTCGCCGTACACCACCACGACCGTGCGTTCGGCCAGCCCCGAAGCCCGCATCGAGGCGAACCAGGCCGCGAGTGCGTCGTCGAAGTGCCGCATCGCCTGTAGGTAGTTGCCCACCCAGGTGCCATCGAGCTCACCGACGTCGAGCGTTTCGAGACGCTCCGGGAAGTGGTCGTAGGGATGGTGCAGGCTCAACGTGATGCCGAACGCCACGAAGGGCTCCGGCAGGGCGTCGATACGGGCCGCGAACCGCTCCAGGAACGGGCCGTCTGCCAGGCCCCAGCCGACCTTGGGCCCCGGCCCGAGTGCGTCCATGAAGTCGGAGTCCGCAAAGCCGTAGGCCGGATGCAGCACCGAGCGATTCCAAAACGCACGCTGGTACGGGTGCGCCGAATAAGATGCATACCCTTCGTCGACGAGTGCGTGCACGAGCGTGCGGAATTCGTTGTCGGCGCGCAGGAAGGACAGCGCCCCCTCCCGCAGCGCGTGTCCCGATCCAAGCACGAGGAACTCCGCATCGGAGGTACGACCCTGCGCGGTCTGGTCGGAGATGCGGTCGTAGGCCAGCGCCTGCGTGTGCGCGCCAGAGAGGAACGGCATGACAGGCTCGCCGCCGACCTTCACGTCCACCACCCACTGCTGCATCGCTTCGACCTGCAGCACGATGAGGTTGGCACCCTTCGCCATCCCGCGGTGCGCCTTCGGTCGGGCCATCCGAATCTGGGCGAGCCCCCGCCAGACCTCGTCGCGCGCTTCCGCCGACAGCGGGCCAGCGCGCCAGGTCCGGAACAGCCGCAGGGCCTGCAAGGTGTGCGCCCCGAGGTATCCGAAGCGCTGAGCGTTGTGCGCCTCGGAAAAGATGCGGACCCCCAGGTCCCCTCGCACTGCCGTTCCCAGCGTGATGGCCGAGGGCATCGCAGCCAAGAGCAGTACCACCGGCAGCACGAAGCCCAGCCGCGGCCGGGGGCCGTCGGCATAGCGACGCACGACCAGTCCAGACACCAGCGGCGCCGCCAGCCATACGTGCTCGAGCGCGATGGTCGAGCTCACGGTCGCCTTGGCGTCGACGAGGTGATGAAGTGCCGCGACGGCCGTGAGCGGCGCGAGCCCGCCGAAGAACGCCGCGTAGGCGAGGTCCACCCAAGCGACCAGCGCCAAGACGCCGGCGAGACCCATCGAGACCCCTGCCTGCAACCGCCGGGGCACCAACGCGACCAGTAGGCCCAAGCCCGCAGCGACCGAGAGCGCCACCGGGGTTCCACGTGCGTACAGCTGGATGCGGCTGAGGTCCGCAAACAGCTCGGTCATCACGACTGCGACGCCGGTCATCCACAGCGGCCAGCCGGTCCACGCGATCGCCTTCCACCGGCGTACCGCAGCAACCCACGCGAAGAGTAGTGCGAGCGCGGTCAGCCCCCACAGCGAGGACCGACGGATGACCTGCAGGCGAACCGGCTCGGCATCGGTGACGAACCAGCGCACGTCTTCGCGGAGCAGACCGAAGCGCACCTGAACCTCCCCCGGGTCCCGCGGGACGTCGAACGCGACCTCGAGCCGCACCACTTCTCCGGGCTCGACACGATGGGGAAGCGGGGTACGTCGCCCGTGGGCGATATGCGTGCCGCCGTCCGCGCTGTAGACGTGGTAACTCGCGCGGTCATCGAGTTCGGGGATCCAAGGACGGCTTCCATCGTTGCGAACGACGAGGACGAACGAAGACTTGCGCCCCGCGAGCGGTGCCCGGGGCTGCCGTACGCCAAGCAGCGTCCAGACGTATGGCGGCCGCTCGATATCGATGATCGGACCGCCTTCGGCCACGCGGCTGTGGGCCGGCGGCCCGTACCAAGCGACCTTCTCCCGCAGCGGTTCCACGGCGAGCTGCACCGAACCCGGATCGGGCGGCGCGACGACGGTGATCGGCACTCGAATCGATGCGCCGGGCTCCACCACATGAGGCAGCAGGGTCCGTCGGCCTTCTCCGCGCAGGCGCACGCCGTCTCGGGTCCAGTGATACGAAAGGCGATCCCCGCGGGCAGGGTCCCAAGCCTGCGTGCCCGTGTTGCGGACTTCGACCTCGACCTCGACCGTGTCCCCGGTCGCGATCCCCTCGGGAATGGACACCGCGTCCCAGGCCCACTGCAAAGCAGCATCCCGAACGTCGACGCGAACCCGGGCCGACCCCTCCGTAGGCGTGTCGAGCCACGCGACGCGCTCACGGACGGGAGAGAGCGCGAGCACGTAGGATCCGGGCGCGGGCGGACCGGCGATGCTCATCGTTTCCGTGACGGTGGCGCCCGGCTCCACGGTGCCGGACCAATCGGTGCGCCGGCCATCGGCGACCTTCGTTCGCCCGTCGGCGGTGAACCACCGGTAGCTCATGCGGTCCTCCGTGTGAGCCGTCCACGCGGCACAGCCACGGTTGGTGATCGTGACCTCGAGCGAAGCCTCGCCCTTGGCCGCGACCACAGGCGCGGAGAACGGATTCACCGACCACGCCAGTGCCGGACCCGCGCCGCGCACCGTCACGGAAACGGATGCGTCGGGATCTTCGGGAAACCAGCCTTCGCCCTCACGCAGCATCCGCCACGCGAGCACGTAGGCCCCCGGCTCGGTCGGCGCGATGAGCTTGGCGTCGACCGTGACGACGTCGCCCGGCTCGACGCGCTGCGGCAGCTCGCTGCGCCGGCCGTCGCGCTGGACGAGCGCTCCCTCGACGGTGCGCCAGTGGTACGCGAGCCGATCCCCCGCCTCCGGCTCCCACGCCCGGTCCCCAACGTTGCGCAGTGCGACCGACACCCGGCGCACTTCGGACGGACACAGCGCCGCGGGTGTCCGATGTTCTCCGACCTCGAACCGCGATCCAGGCGGCAGCGCTGCAGCGGCGGTCTCACACCACAGTACGACCCACGCCGCGACGAGGGCGGCCCACAGGCGGTTGTTCCACAGAGGCACAGGCCGCGGCATCGAAGCACCGATTCCCGCGGACCCGCAATCTCCGCGACGCGGGACGTGTCCTCACGCACGCAAAGCGGGGTGAAAAGCCTCGGCGCCTTCCACGTTTGACGACCGGCGCGGCCGCATCTTATCGTCCGCGCCACTTTCGCGTTGCGATCGCTCGCCCCCCGAGCGACCCCACGAGGTACACGACTCATGAAGAAACTCGCCCTGGCTGCCAGCCTGGTCTCCGCCTTCGCGCTCAGCGCCTGCGACAAGGGCGGGGACGGCTTCAAAATTCCCAAGAACCGCGACCTCAAGGCCGGCGGTGTTTACGTTGCCTACAACCTCGGCTGTGAAGCCGGCTGCGATCAGATCGAAAAAGGCGACCTGATCCAAAAGGTCGACGGCAAAGATGTGAAGACCGCCGACGACGTGGGCAACCTCGCCGACAACGCGCCGCACAAGCTCGAGCTGCTCTCGGCGCGCACCATGGAGCCCAAGTCGGTCGAGCTCACCGCCTCGCCCAAGAAGAACCTCGAGCCCATCAAAGACGCGCCGCCGCTGTGGCTCGTGAGCGCCGAGGCTCTCAACAAGGCGCCCGACTGGGCCCGGCGCCGCATGTTCGGCCACGCTAGCCCCTCGGTCATGCTCGTCAGCTCCGACGGCGGCATTCTCGACGGACGCCAGCTCTACGGCAAGAAGCGCATCATGGTCTACTGGGACTGGGGTGACCGCGAAGAAGAGGCATCGGCCATCGACTTCATGCAGGTCCTTCAGAAGGCCCAGGCCGACCTCAACGCGGCCAACGTGGAAGTCATGTTCGTGCACGTCCGCTTCCCCACGGGGCGCAAGGCTGCCATGAACGACTCCGACCTTCGCGCGTGGCAGAAGAAGTGGACCGTCAAGGAAGGCGGCACCAAGCTCGCCGAGGTCCCGATGTACCGCTTCCCGAACGAGACCGAGTTCAACGCCGCGCGTGAACTCGGCATGGAAGGGTCCTTTACCGTGTTCGAGAACCTCGGTCAGAGCCCCGCCATCATCGTCCTCAACGAAGACGGCATCGTGATGTGGCACTCCGAAGGCATCAACGAGAACCCGAACTCGGAGATCAAAGATCCCGAGCAGGCCACGATCATCCCGGCCGTCGAGTTCGCCAAGGGCATGTAGTCGACCGGCGGTCACCGCCACGTAACGCGCCGCGCGTCTTCGGACGGCGGCGCGTTTCTCGTTGGTTCAGCCCTCCGCCGCGGGGGCAGCCACGCCACGACGCAGTGGGTGCTCGAGCGTCGGCATGCGCTCGTGCTCCCCGCGTTCGACGAGCAGCTCGAGTCCGTCGATGAGCAGGTCCGGCGTGGAGACCTGCACATCGACGGTCTGGCTGAGCACGCTATCGATGCCAATGTCAGCCCCGAAGCCTCCGTACGGGCCGACGGGCAGGCGCATCGGGACGGTGGTCGACGTACTTCCCACGGCCCGAATCCGCCGAAGCACCCGCATCGACGCGGGGCCGAGCACCACGCCGCGTACCAGCGTCTTCCGTCCGCCCGGCTCGATCCGAAACACGCGGACCGGAAGCGGAAGCGTCACCTTGCCGGTGCCCGCGTAGGCGGCCGCGCTGTCTCGGGGTACGGGCCCCAACAGCGACCCGTCGCGAAGGCGCTCGATGACGTAGGCGTACTCATAGCCATCTTCCCGCGCCCGGCGGAGCAGCTCTCGCTCCAGCGCGGTTGCGGAGAGGCGCCGTTCGCTGGCCACGAGGGAGAGGTTCGAGATCGTTGCGCCGACCTCGAGCGACGGACTCATGCGCGCCCGCCCGTTGGAGCCCGCATGCTTGCCGTTTGGCGTGCGGGTCATCAGCAGGTGCTCGAGGATGCCCTTGCGAACGAACGACAGCGGCCCGGGCTGAACACCTTCCATGTCGAGGTCGAACGATCCAAAGCCTGGCACCGTGGGGTCGTCCACCAGGTCGATGAACAGAGGCATCACGTTCTTGCCGTAGCGACGCTGCCACGTGGGCTCGAGGTCCATGAGCCGCCCGCCATCGGCCAGCGGTGCGGGCGTTCCCGCCGCCTCGGTCGCCACCGTACTCGCGAGCAGTTGGGCTGCCGCGTCGCCGCGAAACAAGATCGGGCCGTCGTACTCTTCCTCGATCATTGGCGCTTTGGCTTGTGCGTCGAGCTCGCTGAGAACTCGGGTCACCAGTGCGGTGGCCTCGGCCTCGAACGCATCGTCGAGCGTGGGTACACCCTGCAGATGGATCGCGCGCGCGTGATCGAGATGCATGCCGTCTTCGGCCTTCGTGTCGGCCACCACGGCGATCACGATACGGTCGCGCATCCGAGAGACGTTGAGGCCGTCGGTGCTGACCACGGTCTCGTGGCTCTGCAGGAGCTGAATGTAGACATCGCCGTTGTCGATCGAGGGAAACTTGGCGAACGCGCCGCTCATCGTCCCCGCGAGCTGGGCGAGCTCGGCCCGAGGCAGCGGCGCCCAGTTGGGATCGGTCTGCACGCGAACCGGCTCGGGCGCGGCAGTGAAGTCCGCGGGGATTTCATCGCCCGCAAGCTGTTCCAGCGCGATCTCCTTCTGGGCGTAGCCCTGCGTGGCACCGCGGAACGCTCCATCCAGCGCGAGCCACAGCTTGCGCCGCAGGTAGTCCGGCGCGGGCTCCAGGGGCACGCCGACCCGCACGAGGCCGCCCTCTCCGCCAAAGAAGTTCGCGTTGTCGCGCTCGGGCGACCCGACCCGCAGCTCGGCAATGCCAGCCGACTGCGTCTCGACGACGTCGGTGATGACACCGCCGAACGAGGCATCGAGACTCAGGAGACGGGCCCGGACGTAGCGGGCCTCGGCACGGTACGGCGACGCCGCCCCGTCGAGCCGAAGCTCCGCGACGCCGCGGGTGAGCTCAGCCGCCACGGCGTCGGCCTCGACGGCGTATGGCGACGCTGCCCCCTTGGGTGCGGGCTCGGCTGCCGCAGCGGGTTCTTGTGCAGGCGCGAGCAAGGCCGCGAGCAAGAGGAGATGAGACGGCTGCATCAGCGGGTCCTCCGAAGGGCACGCGTGGGCGGTTCGAGCAAGGGGGGTCGTTCGCGGTCGTGCATGGCCCGCTCGATCTCGATGCCGCGCAGCAGCAGCGAAGGGCTCACCGCGCTCACCGGCACCCAGCCCGACTCCGCACCACACATGCCGTTGAAGATGCCGGGCGTGTCGTCGGTAGCGACGATGGTCTCGAAGGCCGACAGGGGCGTTCCAACGATCTCCACGCCGCGGACCAGCTCGTCGGGCCGGCCGTCGGGGTAGACGCGGTAGACCATGAGCGGCTGCACCTTGAACGCCTGTGGCCCGCTGCGGTCAGTGATGGTGTACCCGCCCTCGATGTCCTTGAAGACGAGGCCGTACGGCTTCTTCTGGCGCTTGATCTCCTCGATCAGCGCGCGACGAAGCGCCTTGCTCGACATCGACTTGCGCGAACTGACGATGAGGTTGCCCTGACGCGCCACGACCTGGTTGCCCGGTTCGCGCCGACCGTGTCCGTTGCTGCGCTTGAACGGCGAGACCAGCGAGCGACTGAGCAGAAAGCCCTCGAGCTTGCCCCGCTCGACCAACACGGCGCGACGCGACTCCACGCCTTCGTCGTCGACGAAGTAGTGCCCCGACAGCGGCACCCCGCCGAGCAGCGACACCGTGGGGTCGTCGATGACGTCGAGAAACTTCGGCAACACGGGCTGACCGAGCATGTCGGTGAACGTCTGCCCCTCCAGGTCGTCCTTTTGGCGGTGCCCCTCGAGACGATGCCCGAAGATCTCGTGAAAGAAGACCCCTGCGGCTCGGCCTTCGAGAATGGCCGGACCTGTGTAGGGATCAGCGATGGGCGCGTCGCGAAGCGCGAGCAGCTCATCGCGTAGCCGGGTCGCAGTCTCCCGAAGGATCTGCGGGTCGGGTAGCTGGGTCGGCACGTGCGCCTCGAACGACGCGGTTCGCTGCAGCGTCATGCCGTCTTCGGCCTGGCCAATCGCCCCGAAAATGATGCGCAGCCGCGTGCTGCCGCTTTGGACCCGCGCGCCACTGCTGTCGACGAAGTACGCGTTGTCGACAACGGCGGAGAACGACACGCTGCTCTCGAGGACGGCGTCGTCGGACGCGAGCTGGGCGGACACCTCCTGCAGCACCGGCCGGTAGCGCTCCTGCAGCGCCGCGAGATCGAGCTCGACCTCGGGCTCGATGTGCACGAGCGGATCCCCGAGCGAGAAGTCGGGATGCTCGGCGTCGCCATCGGTCTTGAGAGACTCGGCGCTCTGCACTTCGCGATACGACGCGAGCGCCTGCTGGTACTGGGCGTCG
>CAYSPB010000262.1:0-10999 GCA_964432695.1 uncultured Nannocystaceae bacterium | reverse complement strand
CCAGCGCGATGCCGCTGAGCGTGGCCAGCAGCGCGGCGCGTGGGGTGGCCTTGCGCAGGCGGTCGGCCACGAAGGCGCCGCTCAGCTCGATCGCACCGCTGCCCAGCGTGGCGACCAGGCCGGCCTGCCAGGCGATGCGGGCGGGGTCCTCGGCACCTGCGGCCGTGGCCGCGAGCTTCGCCGGCAGCATCACCAAGAACACGTGGGCGAACAGCGACACCGTGTTGATGCCGTAGGGCAGGGCGCAGACGTCGTCGCGAGCCTCTGCGTCGCCGAGCTTCTTGGCCTGCCAGGCATAAAAGAGGTTGCCCACCACCAGGCTCATGGCGACCCCGGGCAGCACGCGGCCGTGCAGCAGCGCCTCGTCGAAGCCGAGCACGGTGCGGCACAGCGCGTCGATGAGCAGCAGCTGCACCAGGTTGTCGAGGGCGAGCCCGAAGAACCCGTCGATGTCGCCGCGCACGAACCAGCGCATTGCAGGGTGAGTACCAGACGAAAGGGCCCGTGCGGTGGCTCAAACGGCCGATTGCGGCGGCGGGACGCGTGCAGGCCCGCCGGGCGCCCGGTCGGCGGCGCTCGGGGGCGGCTTCGGCTACTCTCCTGCGCCGTGGCAGATCTACGCGACAAGGTTTTGTTCATCACCGGCGCCAGCCGAGGCATTGGCAAGGCGATCGCACTGCGGGCCGCTCGCGATGGCGCGAAGATCGTCATCGCGGCCAAGACCGCCGAGCCACACCCCAAGCTCGAGGGCACCATCTACACGGCGGCCGAGGAGATCGAAGTCGCCGGCGGCAAGGCGCTGCCCGTCGTCTGCGACATTCGCCACGAAGACGCGGTCGAGGCCGCCATCGCGAAGGCGGTGGAGACATTCGGCGGCATCGACATCCTGGTGAACAACGCCTCCGCGATCAGCCTCACGCCGACCCCGGCCACGCCGATGAAGCGCTTCGACCTCATGCATCAGGTCAACGCGCGCGGCACCTACCTCTGCACGGCCAAGGCGCTGCCCCACCTGCTCGAGGCCGACAACGCCCACGTGCTCACGCTCTGCCCGCCGCTGTCGTCCTCGCCGAAGTGGTACCGAAGCCACGTCGGCTACACGATGGCCAAGATGGGGATGAGCATGGTCGTCATCGGTCACGCGGGCGAGTTCGCGGGCAAGATCGGCGTCAACGGCCTCTGGCCCAAGACCGCAATCGCCACGGCGGCGGTCAAGAACCTCATCGGCGGTGACGCCATGATGGAGCGCAGCCGCAAGCCCGAGATCATGGCCGATGCCGCGCACGCGATCCTCACCCGCGACGGCAAGAGCGTCACGGGCAACTTCTTCGTCGACGAGGACGTCCTGCGCGAAGAGGGCGTCACCGACTTCGACCCCTACGCCGTCGACCCGAGCAAAGAGCTCGTGCCCGACTTCTTCCTCGACTGAGACGAGACCGCGATGATCGAGGTCGAAGGTCTGACCCGCTACTATGGGAACTTCGCGGCCGTACAGGACGCGTCGTTCTCGATCGGCGCGAAGGAAATCGTCGGTTTCCTGGGACTCAACGGTGCGGGCAAGAGCACCATCCTCAAGGTGCTCGCCGGGCTGCTGATGCCCTCGGCGGGCGCGGTGAAGGTGGGGGGCATCGACGCCGTCGAGTCGCCCGACGCGCTGCGGACGAAGATCGGCTTCCTGCCCGAGGAGCCGCCGCTATACCGTGAAATGCGAGTGGCGGAGTTTCTGCGCTGGGTCGGCCAGGCCAAGGGGCGCAGCCGACGGCAGGTCTACGCGGATCTGCCCAAGGTCATCGACCTGTGCGACCTCGGCTCGATGGCCCACAAGGTCATCGCCGAGCTGTCGCACGGCTATCGCAAGCGCGTCGGCATTGCACAGGCGATCATTCACCGGCCCGAGGTCGTCATCCTCGACGAGCCGATCAGCGGACTCGACCCGCAGCAGATCGTGGAGATGCGCAAGGTCGTTCGCTCGCTCAAGGAAGAGGCCACGGTGCTGATCAGCTCGCACATCCTCTCCGAGGTCGCGCAGACCTGCGACCGGGTGCTCGTGGTGCACAAGGGGCGCATCGTGGCCGAGGGGTCCGAAGACGAACTCAAGAGCGCGCTGGGGCAGGGCGACACCGTCACACTTACGCTTCGCGGGGAGCATGGCGCCGTCAAAGAGGTGCTCGAGGCCAGCGAGGCCGCCGCGAGCTTCGAAGTTCGCGATGAGGCAGAGATGCTCCGCGTCGACGTGGAGCTGGCCGAAGGCGACCGACAGCGAGAGGCGCTGGTCGCCGACCTCGTCGCGGCGAAGGTCGGCGTGTTCGGCGTGGCCAACACGGTCTCCGAGCTCGAGCAGGTGTTCTTGCGCCTGACCAAGGGCGACGACGTGGCGCCCGCCCAGGAGGACGCATCATGAGAGGCATGCTGATGGTGGCGCGCCGGGACTTGGCCGCCTACTTCAACAACATCTGGGGCTACGCGGTGATCGCCGCGGTGCTCATCATCGACGGCCTGCTGTTCAACGCGTTCGCGCTCGGGGACAAGCCCAAGTACAGCGCGCAGGTCATCGAGGAGTTCTTCTACTTCTCGTTCGGCACGACGACGATCGCGGCCATCCTGCTCACGATGCGCCTGGTCGCCGAGGAGCGGCAGACCGGCACGATCGTCCTGATCGACAGCGCGCCGCTTCGAGACTGGGAGATCGTGGGGGGCAAGTACCTCTCGGCGATGTTCGTGCTGACTGGGCTCGTGGCGGCCACCCTCTACATGCCGGGGCTGGTGTTCGTGAACGGCAAGGTGTCGTACGGGCACATCGCCGCGGGCTACACCGGGGTGATGCTCGTGGCTGCCGCGACGGCGTCTCTGGGAACGTTCGCGTCCACGATCTCGCGGTCCCAGCTGGTGGCCGGCTTCTTGTCGACGGCGCTGATCGTCGT
This sequence comes from uncultured Nannocystaceae bacterium, assembly GCA_964432695.1. Taxonomy (GTDB): domain Bacteria; phylum Myxococcota_A; class Polyangia; order Nannocystales; family Nannocystaceae; genus CAJXVA01. The sequence goes on along the minus strand of CAYSPB010000262.1, from coordinate 8,078 downwards.
GCTGCTGCTCTTCTGGCTGGTCGCCAAGGTGGCCGACCCACCGCTCAAGGACGTGTTCTCGTACATGAGCCTGTTCGACCGGCACTACCGCGGCTTCATGCGCGGGCAGATCAACACCGAGGACGTCGTGTTCTACCTGTCCATCGTGTTTGCATCCCTGACCCTCAGCACCCGTTTCATGGCGGCTCGGAGGTGGCGATGAGCCTCGGCGCAATCCTCTACGTGGTGTCGATGGCGGTGCTCTTCGTCGGTCAGCGGCTGCTGGTCGATGCGGGCGCTGCCCAGACTGGCGTGACCGTGCTCGGCTTGGTCCTGCTGCTCGCCGCCGCCGCGCTTCGCCTGCGAACGCTGCGCGCGGCCACCAGCGAGGGCCTGAAGTTCGGCCACCGCATCGCGCTCATCGGCTTGATGGTGGGCGCGGCCTCGCTGGTGCTCTACGCCGCCACGACCGACGCGGTCCTCGGCGCGCTCGCGATGACCGAGCAGGCGGAGACGCGCTGGCTGGGAACGTGGCGCTCGCTGTGGCCGCTGGTGTGGCTGCTTGGCACGGCGCCGATGCTGGCCGTCGACTACGCCTGCGAGAGCTCGCCGGTCATGATGCCGCGCCGCCGCGTCCGGGAGCTTGCGCTGCACGGACTCGTTGCGGCGATGGGCCTGGGCCTGGTGTTTCCGATCAACTACGTCGCCAGCCAGAAGAAAGAACGCTGGGACCTGGCGTACTTCAAAACGCCGCAGCCGGGCACGGCCACCGTCGCGCTCGCGCAGTCGCTCGAGGCACCGGTCGACGTCCGCATCTTCATGCCGCCCAGCTCCGAGGTGGCCCAGGAGCTGCTCGCGTACTTCGGCCCGCTGCAGGGCCCGAACCTGCGGGTGCAGGTCATCGACCAGGCTGCGGAGCCTCGCTTGGCGAAGGCGCTGTCGGTGCGGGACAACGGCACCATCGCGTTCACCCAGGGCGAGCTCGGGCTCGACGCGCCGCCGCCGGCCGAGGGCGAAGAGCCGCCGCCCAAGCCGATCACGCGCACGGTCAAGGTCAACCCGGACTTCGACAAGGCCAAGCGAAGTCTCAAGAAGATCGACGCGGACGTCCAGAAGATGCTCATCGAGCTTGGACAAGGTGACCGCGTCGCGTACGTGACGACGGGGCACGGCGAGCTGGGCTGGAAGCAGCAGCCCACGCTCGACCGCCAGATCAAGGGCCTGCGCGAAGAGCTGAAGAACCTCGGCTTCACGGTCAAGGAACTCGGGTTCCGGCAGGGCCTGCTCGAGGCGGTGCCCGACGATGCCGACATCGTGATGGTGCTCGGTCCGCTGACGCCGCTGCAGCCTCGCGAGATTCAGTCGCTGCGCGCGTACCTGGAGTCCGGTGGCTCGCTGCTCATCGGTCTCAACCCACGCCTGCCGCAGCGCGAGGGCGCGCCGCTTCGCCCCGACCCGCTCGCCGACATGGTCGAAGAGGTCATGGGCGTGGCGCTGGCCGAAGGGGTGCTCGCCGACGAGCGCAACCACGCGCCGCTGTACAAGAACGTGCGCGACAACTACCTGGTCGTCTCCGACGCGTTCTCCTCGCACAGCAGCAACGGAACCCTGGCCGGGGAGCGCAGCCCGATCTTGATGCCGGTCTCGGGTGTGTTCGAGGTCGTCGAGGGCCACGAAGCCGGGGCGTCGGTGACGGTGCGCTCGATGGCGACGTCGTTCGCCGACCTCAACGGCAACGGAACCTTCGAGGCCGACGCCGGCGAGACCAAGGGCGCACGAGGCATCGTCGCCGCCGTCTCGGGCGGCACCGGGGCCGTGCGCTGGCGCGCGATCGTGACGGCGAACGCGGGCATGCTCTCCGACGTCGGCGTAGGCAATGCCGACGGCTCCGGCTCGCTCGAGGAGGGCCTGGGTATTCGCGGCAACCTGTTGTTCGTCCGCGACGCCGCCAACTGGCTGATCGGTGCGGAGGCGCTCTCGGGGACCACGCAGTCCGAAGAAGACGTGAAGATCGAGCACACCAAGGACGGCCAGACCTGGTGGTTCTACTCGACCGTGCTCGGCGTTCCGCTGGCGGTCTTCGTGCTCGGCGCGCTCCGCGTTTCGCGGCGTCGTCGTGGCCATCTCAACGCCGAAGGAGGCAAGCGATGAAACGCATGGTCGCAGGCTATGCGCTGGCGCTCAGCGTCGCGCTCGTGGGCGCATACCAGACGTGGACCCACGAAGGAGACCCCGACCTCTCGGGCTCGACCGTGATCCTCGCGGGGGACAAGGAAGATCTCGTGGCGGTCGAGTACGACTCGCCGACCACGAACGTGCGGCTGGCCGTTCGAGAGGACGAGCTGGGTGCGTACGTTTGGGTCCAGGCAACGCCCAAAAAGGACGCCGTGCCCGAACCCGCGGCGGCGCCGGACAACCCGCATGGGGCGCCCAAGAAGCCCGTCGAGAACGGCCTGCCCGAGGCGTTCAAAGCCGGCGCCAGCGGTGATCAGCTCACCGCTGGGCTCGCGCCGTTCGTTGCCAAGCGCGTACTCGAAGGCGTCGACGAGGCGAAGCTCGACGAGCTCGGGTTCGGCGAAGGCCAAGGCGCGCTGACCATCACCCGCAAGGGCCGGGAGGCGAAGACGTACGAGGTGGGCGCGAAGGCCTACGGCGGCTCGAACCGCTACGTACGAGATTCCGCCGACGGCACGGTCTACATCGTCGCGTCCAACGTGCTCGACCCGCTCGAGACCGCCAAGCGCTCGCTGCCCGACCGCATGCTGTACGGCTTCGACGTGACCGACATCGAGCGCGTCACGATCCACGGCGGCGAGGCTTCGGCCACGTTCGTGCAGAACAACCCCGACGACCGCGCCGCGCGGTTCTGGGCTGCCGAGGGCTCCTCCGAGCCCAACGCCGCCGCCGCAGGCTGGCTGGACAAGGCGCTGCGCCTTCGGGTCTCTCGCTATGTGCCCGAAGACGAGCGCCCCGCGGGCCTCTCGGAGGCGTTCCGGTACCAGCTCATGGCCGGGCGCCAAGCGCTGGAGATCACCGTCTTGCGCGCTGCTGGCGACGACGGCGAGGAGAGCTGGTACGCGGCCTCCCCGTACAACCGAGGCCTGGTGCAGCTGCAGCGCGCGGCGGCGGCCGAAACCCAAGCCGACCTCGCGTCCGTCCTGGACGCGGGCGCGTAACCCGGCCCCCGCGCCGCGACGTACTGCTCACCATGCCGCTACGGGTCGCCATGTTCATGACCATCGGCACCGCGATTTGGATCGCGGGTCACCTTTACATCGGTCGGCGCGTGTTCGGCCGCCTGCAGCTGTCTGCTGCCCGTCGCCGGATTGGCTGGGTCGTCCTGGCGCTCAGCGGCACGACGGCGCTGTCGGCGATGTGGACGCTGCGGGCCGCCGGCGACCTGCCGTTCATCAACGCGCTGCAATGGGTGGGCATGTGGCTGTTCGGCATGACCTCGGTGCTGTTCATGCTGGTCCTCGCCTCCGACCTGGTCGGCGCGGCGGCCAAGGGCGCCCGACGGGTCGTCTCCTCGGCCAACCCTGAGCCGCCCGAAGACCCGCAGCGGCGCGGGTTCCTCGGCAAGGTTGCGACGATGGGTGCGGTCGCCACGACCGGAGGTGTTGGTGGGGTTGGCCTCAACCATGCCATGCAGCTGCCGGAGGTAGTCGAGGTCGAGGTCCCGCTGCAAGGGCTACCCGAAGCGTTCGACGGATACCGCATCGTGCAGCTCTCCGACGTGCACGTTGGGCCGACGATTCGGCGCGAACACTTCGCTGCAATCATCGAGCGGGCGAACGGCCTCGATGCAGACCTCGCCGTCGTCACGGGTGACCTCATCGATGGCTACGTCGACGACCTGCGAGATCAAGTTGCGCCCCTGGCCGAGCTTCGCGGCAAGGACGGCACGTTTTTCGTCACCGGCAACCATGAGTATTACTGGGACGGTCCGGCCTGGTGCGAGGAGGTCGCGAGACTGGGTCTCACGGTGCTGAACAACGAGCACCGCGTACTCGAACGCGACGGGTCGAGGCTGCTGCTCGCGGGTTGCACGGACGTCAAAGCCGGCGACATCGTGCCCGCGCACGCATCCGATCCGGCCAAGGCTCGCGAGGGCGCACCGTCCTGTGACGCCTCGATTCTGCTCGCGCACCAGCCTCTCAGCGTCGACGCAGCTGCAGCTGCCGGGTACGACCTTCAGCTTTCAGGGCATACCCACGGCGGGCAGTACTTCCCGTTCAACTTGCTGGTGTACCTCGCACAGCCATACGTCGCGGGCCTCGCAAAACACGGCAAGATGTGGATCTACGTCAGCCGCGGAACGGGCTATTGGGGCCCCCCGATGCGTGTTGGTGCACCCCACGAGATCACGCTGCTGACGCTTCGTCGCGCCTGAGCCGACCCCGTCATCGAGGCTACGGAAAGCACCCGAATAGAAGCACTTTCCCCATCGAAGCCACGCTGCCTCCGACCCCCCGCTGCGCTACGCTTTTTTCGATGCGACAGGGACGGGGGAACGTCCTCGCAGCACTCCTATGGGGGTTTGGCTGCGGGGGTGATGGAAGTGCGGCCTCGGGTGGACCGAGCGACGGAAACTCGAGCTCGGGAGGCGGAATCGACTTCTCCGAGGTCGGCACCAGCTCGAGCGGCGGCGAAGCCACGTTCGACCCGCCGACCACGGGGCCGCCGGTGACCACGGTGGATCCAGACCAGCTGACGAGCGGCTGCGGCGAGGTCACCGCGACGCTGGAGCCGATCGTGCCCACGATCGTGCTGCTGATCGACCAGTCCGGCAGCATGACGCAGGACTTCGGCGGGCAGGAGCGATGGGACGCGGTCTACGCCACGTTGATGGACCCGACCGACGGCGTCGTCGCGCAGCTCGAGTCGCAGGTGCGGTTCGGTGTGACGCTGTATACGAGCGAAGACGGCAACGACGGTGGTGAGTGTCCCATCCTGACGTCGGTGGAGGCGGCGATCGGCAACCGCGATGCCATCGACGCCGCGTACGCCCCGGCACAGCCCAATGACGAAACGCCGACCGGCGAGTCGCTGCAGGCCGTGGCCACCTCGCTCGCAGCGCTGGAAGTCGAAGGTCCCAAGGCGATCGTACTCGCCACCGACGGGGAGCCCGACACGTGCGAGATGCCCAACCCGCAGGAGGGACAACCCGAGGCGCTCGCTGCGGCCGAGTTCGCGTTTGGGCAGGACATTTCCACCTTCGTCATCTCGGTCGGAGATGACGTGGGTGCGGAGCACCTGCAGCAGATGGCCAACGTGGGTGTCGGCAAGGACATCGATGACGCCAACCCCGCGCCCTACTACGAAGCACTCGATGCGGCGCAGCTCGTCGACGCGTTCAACGAGATCGTGGGGAGCTTCATCAGCTGCGACCTGGCCATCGAAGGCGAGGTCGACCTCGAGCAGGCCTGCGAAGGCACGGTCAAGCTCGATGGCCAAGAGCTGGAGTGCGGCGTGGAGTGGGAAGTCCAGGACGAGATGACGCTGCGCTTGCTCGGCACGGCCTGCGAGACGCTCAAGGACGGCGAAATGCACACCGTCGACGCGAGCTGGCCCTGCGGCGCAATCGTCATCCCGTGAAAAAAGCCGCGCCGAGCCGCAACCATTGCGACTCGGCGCGAACCACCACCATGAGTGTCCGAGCGGGATTGCCCGGCCCTCATGCAGAGAATCGTCCGCGGCGACGCGGACGTTACCGGGGTCAGTCTTCGTAGGCGTCGAAGTCGGCTGCGGCCGGAGCCTCGGATTCGGGCGCGACCGTGGGCTGGACCACAGCCGCGGCGCCCGGCTTGCTGCGTTCGACGCGGTCGACGACCGTGCCGGCGGTGTTGACGAACTCGATGCGCAGCGTACTCGCGTCGGCAGTCACGCGCAGTGCGCCGTGGGCGTCGTTGTAGCTGACCTGGCTGCCCTGTACCGGGCTGCCGATGCCGTAACGCTTCGGGTTCCCACCGAGGCCGTTGACGATGAACAGCGCGCCGTCGCGCTCGATGCGTTCGTAGTGATGGTCGTGTCCGGCCATGACCACGTCGGCCCCCCACGATGCGTAGGGCCATTGCATGCGCGTGGACGACCCGTGGTCGCCCGAGGAATGCGGTGGGTGGTGCATGTAGACCACGCGCCACGCCGCGTCGCTCCCCGCGAGTCCCTTGCGCAGCCAGGCCGCTTGGGTGCTGTCCGCGTCGGTGCCGTCGGGCTCGGATGCGTCACTGTCGAGCGCGAAGAAGTGCACGGGCCCCCACACGAAGTCGTAGTAGCGCTCGTTGCCCGGAAGCTCGAAGTAGTCGAGGTAAGGGGCGATGTTCCAGGTGCGCCAGTCGTGGTTGCCCAGCGTTGGAAAGAAGCGGTTCTCATCGCCGCCGGGACCGAAGTCGCCGCGATACGGGGCGATGAACGGCGCGTAGTGCTTGCCGACGTTGGCGTCGATCGTTGCGGCCGCACCGTTGGGGTAGTTGTTGTCGCCCAGCGTGAGCACGACATCGGGCGACCAGCCCCGTACGAGGGTCGCGACGGCGGCTTCTTCGGGCGAGTCGAGCCCGAAGTCGCCGATGACCGCAAACGAGACGGCATCGGCGGGTCGGTTCACGACCACGCGCTGCTCGGGCGGAGGCTCCGCAATGGTGGGCCGGCAGCCGAGAAGCGTCAGCGCGGCCAGGACGGCGAGGCGAGGCATCGGGCGGAGCGTGCCATGGGCGTGCGCCGGGGAGTGCGCCGTCAGAGGCTAATGGCGTTTGCCGCCGGGCCGCCGATGGGTCGCTGGCGTTCGAGCTGCTCGAGACGCATCGGCAGCAGCTCGGTGAGCGCGGTGTCCAGACCCACGCCGAAGTTGAGCAAGGCGTTGCCGAGCGTCCAGTGGTCGTACCGAGCCTGGGCCACCGTGCTCGCATCGGAGTCGTGGCGGCGCGCGTCGAGTTCGGCGAGCAGCCGTGCGGTGCCCGACCGCATCGCGGCGAGCTCCCAGACCCGAAGTTCGACGCGGGCAAACGCCAACACGCCGCGCTGCAGGAGCGGCCGCCACGCGTTCAACTGCGCCCGCGCGAGCAGGTAGCCCACCTCTTCGAGCTGACCGTCGTCGAGGTCACGCGCCATACGGAACTGGCCCGAACCCTCGGCCCCACGGGCGCGAAGAACGACCGCATGCGTCGGTTCGTCGTCGGACAAGACGACGTCGGCAAGATGCTCGTGATGCAGCGACTTCGCCCCAGAACGAAGTTCTTTCAGCGTTTGGGGGCCAACAATCTCGTCCTCGTCGGGCGAGACCACGAGTGCGCGGCGGGGGCCGTTGGCGGTGACGATGGTGCGGTGGACCGTCTGCATCGCGGAGCCGACGATACAGCCGCGTGGCCGGTTCGAGCACCTACAAAACCGTCTCGGGCCGGTCATTCCTCCGCTCCCCGACGCGCGGGTTTCGCAGGTTCGGAGCGCGGCGCGCCCGCGCCGGCCGATTTTCTGGCTGCCGCGTCAGATGCCGGTGGACAACTCGGCTTCGACCAGGGCTTTGAACTGGTCGACGTCTTGCGCGCCCGTCACTCGGCGACCGTTGATGAAGAACGTCGGCGTGGCGCTCGCACCGTTGTCGACGCACAGCGTCCGCTGTTCCTCGACGCGCTTCGCGGTCTCGGCTGCGGCGAAGTCCTTCTTGAATCGTGCCAGGTCGAGTCCTATGCGTGCGGCGTAGCGCGCATAGTCGGCTTCGGTGCGCTCCTTGCCGCTTTGGTCCTTGAAGAGCTCGTCGTGCATGGCCCAGAACCTGTCTTGAGCGTGTGCCGCGGCCGCGGCTCGTGCCGCCGGCTCGGCTCCGTGGTGGAACGACAGCGGATTGTGGGCGAAGTACACCGCCACCTGCGTGGGGAAGGCGTCGATCGTTTCGTCCAGCGCCTTGCGGGAGCGTGCGCAGAAGGGGCAGTCGAAGTCGCCGCACTCGATGATCTCGACCTGCGCGAAGCTGCTGGCGCCCTTGCGCGGCAAGCCCTTGGTGCTGATCGTGTAGCGCGTGGCGTCGCGGTCGGTGACCTCGATCGCCGACGTCGGCTGCAGCACTTCGGGAGCAAAGTGCGTCAGCATGTCCTCGTACAGGCGCT
>CAYSPB010000261.1:0-11062 GCA_964432695.1 uncultured Nannocystaceae bacterium | reverse complement strand
TCGTGAGCGCACTCGCGTACGACAAGACCCTGTTGCTCGCGGTTCGTGCTCAGCCCGCCTCCGATCCATTCACTCGTCGCGCCGTGGCGGCGCGACTGCTCTCCACCGTGGAGTCCGTCATGCAAAAGACCAAGCCCATCGATCGTCCTGCCGCGCGTGCGGCCCTGCTGTCCGAAGGGGGCGACACCCAGGTGCTCCGCGATCTGCTCGAGGACCTCGAAGGGGCGGAGGCGCCGGCACCCGTTCGGGCTGCGGCCGAGAGTCCCGAGGTCGACGGCGGGCGCTACGAGCGGCTGCTGCGGATGTACCGACGCTTTGCACGGGAAGACCGCCTCGAGCCACTTCTCGAGCAGGTGGTGGACGCGGTCATGGAGCTGACCGATGCGGAGCGGGGCGCCGTGGTGATTCGGCGCCCCGAGGCCGAAGAGTTGTCGGTCACGCGGGCCCTCGCCGAGGGCAGTGGAGGGGCGTCGTACTCCCGCTCGGTCATTGAACGGGTGCTCGGGTCCGGAGAGCCCGTGCTCAGCGTGGACGCGGCTGCCGACGATCGCTTCGACGACTCTCGCAGCATCAGCCACCTCAACCTTCGTTCGGTGCTCGCGGTCCCGCTGCGCTTCCGTGGCACGTTGCTGGGCGCCGCGTACGTGGATCACCGGCTGCGGCGCGGCAACTTCGGCGAAGACGACCTCGCGCACATGGAGGCGTTTGCCGATCTGGCGGCTCTCGCCGTTGCGCACGCCGCCGCGCTCGCCTCTCTCGAGGACAAGACGACGCAGCTCACTGCGCAGTCGGCCCAGCTCTCGTCCCTGCTCGAGCGTCGCGAGGCCGAGGTCGTGGCACTTCGCGAAGACGCCCGACGCCAGGCGCCTGCGCGCGACGGTTACCGAGGCATCATCGGCAGCTCCGCGCGAATGCAGACCGTCTTCCGCATGATCGACCGGGTCGCCGATGCCGACGTCCCCGTCGTGGTCTACGGGGAGAGCGGAACGGGCAAAGAGCTGGTCGCCCGCGCGCTGCATGACGCGGGCGGTCGCGCGTCCGGGCCGTTCGTTGCCGAGAACTGCGGAGCGATTCCCGAAACGCTGCTCGAGAGCGTCTTGTTCGGCCACGCGAAGGGAGCATTCACCGGCGCCCAGAAGGCGAAGGCGGGTTTGTTCGAAGCCGCCAACACCGGGACCATTTTCTTGGACGAGGTCTCCGAGATGAGCATGCCGATGCAGACCAAGCTTCTTCGGGTGCTCCAAGAAGGCGAGGTCCGCCGGGTGGGGGAGACCGGCGCGCGTCCCGTTGATGTCCGAGTCGTCGCGGCCTGCAACCGAGACCTCGAGGCGATGGTCGCCGAGGGCACGTTCCGCCGCGACCTCTACTATCGGATCAACGTGGTCCGCATCGACCTGCCGCCCCTCAGAGAGCGCGTCGAGGACATTCGTGCCCTCATCGACCACTTCCTCAGCCGGCATGGCGGTACTCGGCTCGAACTCGCGCCGTCGGTGCTCCGTGCACTCACCGCCTACGCGTGGCCGGGAAACGTTCGGCAGCTCGAAAACGAAGTCCAGCGCTGGGTCGCGCTTTGCGAGGGGGGCGTGGCGCTCGAGGACCTCTCGGGACCCATGGCTGGCACACCCACCCCCGAGCCATTCGACCCCGACGACCTCCGCATCCGACCCCGCGTCGACCGCATGGAGCGCGAGTTGATCGCGCGCGCGCTGGAGCAGACCGGCAACAACCAAACCAAGGCCGCTGCGCTCCTCGGGCTGAGTCGGTACGGTCTACAGAAGAAGCTCAAGCGGCTGGCGGAGCAGCGATGAGCGCCAACTTTGTTTTCACTCATGCGGATGCAACTGTCACTGCTGATGGCAGCTCGTGGGCGGGCATGACGACATTGCTGGCGGTCCGCGCCGGTACGATGTTTGCTAGACTGAACAGGGTCGAGTCTTCATGATGCGCCGAATCGCACCCCTGCTCCTGATGGCCTTGCTCGGGTCAGCCTGCAATGACCATCAACCGGTGCAGGCCTTTCGAAGCGCCGTCTTGATCGGCGACCGCGGCATCTCCATTCCGCTGCCACCACCCAGCGTGCTGCAGGCGCCGCAGCAGGAGGTCGACGTGCAGGGATCGGTCGAGGGCGACTTCACCCCCGGCGCCGAGGTTCGCCTGATCGACAACGAAGGTGGCGATGAAACGGTAGCGCTGGTCGAAGCAGGTGGCGTTTTCTCCGCCAGCCTCGAGGTCGACCTGACCAACAGCTGCATCGAAGCTTGGGCGATCGACCCCGAGGGAGGCGCCGGAGACCGCCGCTTCTTCTCGACCCGGGTCGAAGCCGACGAATCGATCCTGGTGGTCGAAGGCTGCGACTGATCGCGGAGCCGAGCGGGGCGCGACCACCGGCGGTCGCGCCCTTGCGGTCCGCAACCAGCGAAAAGGGCGTCTCATAGGAGACGCCCTTTTTCGTTCCGAGGTGCTTCGGAGGTCTCGCAACCTCTCAGTCGGAGCGCTTCGCCTTGAACGGGAAGTAGAAGCGTGCGCCGAGCTGGAAGGTCACGTTGTGGAACACGTCGCGGTCGGAGCCGTTCACGCGTGGCGGAACGTCGTCGACGGTGGTGTTCAGACCGGCCAGGTTCACGCGGTTGACGATGTCCTGAATCTCGAAGTTGATCGAGACCCACGGAACGCCGGCGAACAGGTTGATGCCGCCACCGAAACTACCGCCAACCTTTACGCCTTCATCGGCCGAGACCGGGTGAAGCAAGCACTCGGAGTTCTGCGCGCCCGTCGCGTCCTGGCAGAACGCCTCGTTGCCGAGGTCCTCCGAGAGGTTGTTCGCCTGTGAGGTGCTCTGATCATCGTAGTGCTTGGTGTAGTTCACCAGGCCCAGTCCACCGAAGACGTAGATGTCGTACTCCGTGAAGATTGCGGAGAACAGGCCGAGCTTACCGGCGAACGGGGTGAACACCGCATCGACCGAGGCCTGCCACTGCGCGCGGACGAGGCCAGCACGGAAGTCGTGCAGGAGTGGCGCCGGGTTGTCGACGTCTCCGTTGTTCCGGCAGTTGGATGCGCCCTCGCACCGCGTTGCGCCGGGGTTGTCCATGTTGACCGGCAGGTCGGGGTCGTTGGTGCCCGGAGCGAATCCGGTGGGCAGACCGCCGCCGTTGATCGCCTTGAGTAGCTTGGACTCCAGCGGCACCACGCCGTAACCGAAGGTGCCGCGTACGGCGATCCAGTCAGCGAAGTGGAAGGTCGCCTTGGCACCGGCGTATCCCATGTGCACGAAGGGCTGCGACAAGCTCATGCCGACGTAGGGCGTGAGCTGGAAGCGGAACTTTCGCAGCTGGATCTTCTTGCGAACGATGGGCTCGCCTTCGAGCGGACCCTTCTTTTTCGCGGCATGGGCTTCGTTGGCGAAGACGCCAGCGCCGACACCCGTTGCCACGAAGGCGGCCAAGAACGTTGCGAGTTTGCGAGTGTTCATGTCGGTCCTCGTTCCTAGCGGGGCGTGGTGTAGTCGAAGGCGGTGGGCAGGAAGAAGCTGACGCCGAGGAAGAAGGTCACGTTGAACGCGACCTCGAAGTCGGACTCAGCTTTTGCGTTCTCGGGGTCGACGAGCGCCGGGTTGTCGCCGCTGCCGTTCGATGCGAACAACTCGGTATCGGGGCCGCGGTTGATCGGCTCGAGCTTGTCCGCGTAGACCCAGCTGCGCACGCCGAAGTTGAAGGAGACCCAGTCGATCTTCGGCGCGTAGAAGCGACCGACGAGACCGAAGTGTCCGCCGCCGGTCACGGTGCTGAACGGCTCGTGCAACGCCTCGAAGCGGGGAATGACCTGCGTCTGGAGACCGCCGGCACCCACGACCAGCGAGCCCTCCCAGTGGAGCAGCGCGCGGTTGAAGATGGCGATCTTCCCGTAGAACGGGTTGTAGGTGAAGTTGACGCTGCCTTGCCACAACGTCCGGTTCGCGGTGAGGAGCAGGCCCTCCTGGAAGCGGATGTTGTCGTAGCGTGGCGTCCGAGCTCCGATGAGGCCCGTACCGGTGAGGCCGATGGCCATGCGGTTGTTGAGCCAGTAGTTGAAGTCCAGCCCGATCGTGTAGTGGCGAACGTACGGGTCGTTCACCGTGATGCCGAACTGAGGCATCAGCTCGAAGCGCTTCTTCTTCAGCATCCGCTGGCGCTGGACGACGCTGATGAGGCCCTTCTCAGCTTTGATCTGATCTTCTTCGGTGCCGAGCTCCTCGGTGCTGGACTCTTCGAGCGGCTCACCAGAGTCGGTGTCGTCGTCGAGGTCGAGGTCGAGGTCTCCACCCGCATCGGCGGGCGCTGCATCGCCGCCCTCTTCTGCGGGGGGCTCTTCTTCGCCTTCGTCGATGATGACGAGGTCTTCCTCCCCTTCACCTTCGGGCTGTTCGACGCCGTTCCAGGTGGTGGTCCAGACCGAGCCAATGGTGCCCGGGTGAACCGAAGTGGAAGACGCCGTCGTCGATGCCAATGCCGTGGACGGCATGGCGATCGCGAGGATGGGGATGAGGGCTGCGGAGGCCCCGGACAAGTTGCGACGCATAGTGCTCACCTCAACGTGTCGACTGCGGTCGGTGGTGGTCCTCAGATGCCCCGCGGAGGCACGTGTCCCGCATGGACGGCCGATGATTCGGCGCGGCGGGTTCCGGGGGCGTTGATGTCGGGCGAAGAGCCGACGTGTGCGTTCGTGAACGCGGATGCCGGCAACAGGGTGGCCCAACTCGGGAAGTGTGGGGACGGGTGGAGGCTGTGCGGCACCGCGCGGGCGCCACGGGGAAGGCTCGCGGGGCGAGCCGAGGGAAAGGACAAGACAAGGAAAGGAGTTGGGGCTGAAGCAGGGGCGCTTCGGCCGCAACGTACCACGACATTCGGGCTGGCTGGCCTTGCGCATTCGCGCGCAACCGACCCCCGGCAGACGTGTTGAACTGCTGGAGCCAACCCGGCCGGTTTCGGGCCTTCGTGGTGTGCGAGCGTCGAGGTATGGCGCCCGGCGTGCCGCCCCTGGGATGCATGGCGCGTGCGACGGTCGTCCTCGCGTGCAATGCACGGGTGCGGCCTGCGGCGCGATTGCGCGACGCTGGGCCGGACACCTTCGGGGTGGACGAGACGCGAGGTCATGCTGAAAAGGGTCCCCAGGTAGGACACTGGGGCAATTTGGCGGGGGGACCGTAACACAGCGCTTTTTCGGCCACAACAGGACAATTCCGGGGTTCTGGGCACAACTGCGGCAGTTGATGATCGCGTGGCTCGGCGTACCGCCGCGCGCGAAGTTGCGCCGCAATGTGCTGTGATTGTGAGGGCTTGCCAGCGCGCGGGCCGGCATTGGCGCCATGCACGCGGAGCGGCGCCGACCTCTGGTTCTTTCGAAATCGCGCCGCGCGATCCGTAGCCAGTCACACGGGCCCTGGAGGCACTGGTTCCCATCAGTCCTCGTCGGCGAAGAAGAGCGCGTCCACGAACGCAGCCGGCGCGAAATCGCGAAGGTCCTCGATGCCTTCCCCGATGCCGATGTGGCGGATCGGCACGCCCAGTTCGTCGCAGATTCCAAGGACCACGCCGCCCTTGGCGGTGCCGTCGAGCTTGGTGACCACGAGGCCCGTGAAGTCCATCGTTTCTTTGAACAGCTTGGCTTGCGCGAGTGCGTTCTGACCGATGGTGGCGTCGAGCACGAGGAACGTGTCGTGTGGTCCGAGGTCTTCGGCGGGTGCGTCGATCCCCTGGCGAACAGCCTTCGCCGCCGCGCGCCCGACCTTTTCGAGCTCGTCCATCAGCTCCTTGCGGGTGTGGAGGCGACCGGCGGTGTCGCAGAGGACGACGTCGAACCCCTCGGCGCGGCCTCGCTTGATGCCATCAAAGATGACGGCGCTGGGGTCGGCCTTGTCCGCGCCCCTGTGAATGCCGCAGCCGACACGGTCCGCCCAGACCTCGAGCTGCTCGACCGCAGCGGCCCTGAAGGTGTCCGCGGCGACGAGGAGCACCGAGCGGCCCGCGGCCACGTGGCGGGCCGCGAGTTTTCCGAGCGTGGTGGTCTTGCCGACCCCGTTGACCCCGATCATCAGCAGCACGTAGGGGGCCGGGTCGGGGGCGAAGTCCGGGTCCGGCGCGTCGACGTCGACGATCTCTAGCGCCGCCTCGCGGATGACGGTCCACACCGCATCCGGGTCGGCCACGTCGTCGCGGTCAAGCACCTCGGTGACGCTGTCGAGCAGTTTCTGGGCGGTGCTGGTGCCGATGTCGGAGGTGAAGAGGACCTCTTCGACCTGATCTCGAAGGTCCTCGTCCACGGCTGGCTTGCCGCGGAAGATCGACGCGAGCTTCGCGACGAACCCGCCGCGGGTTTTGGCGAGGCCGCGGCGGTACCGCTCGCGGACCTGGTCGTCGGTACCGGTCGGTGCTCTGGGTCGTTCGACGGGGGCGGGCAGCGCGGCGGGGCCGTCCTCGTCGTCCGCGACGTCGTCCGCGTTCGCGTCCGCGTCCGCGTCCGGGGCGGGGGGCAGGGAAACGTCGATCGTGCCGGGCAGCGCCGGATCGCGGCGGCGAACGAACACGAAGCCCGCGGCCGCGAGGACGGCCACGACGAGGGCGATGATCACAGGCGTGCTCATGAGCGCGGGGGGAGCTTCGCCGCGGCAGCCGGGTCACCGCAAGCGGCTGTCGATCGCGGCCGTAGACCCGTGGGGAGATCTGTGATCAGATCCCGGTCACCGCCCGAAATCGACGTGCAGATCCCCAGGCGCGATCACGGCGCGATCTCCAGATCTCACTGCAGAGGCGATCCACGGCGCGATCTCGGCAGATCCCGGGGATCGCGGCGCGACGAGATCCGGTCGTTCCCTCCTGCCGCCGGGGGTGCTAACCCCAAGGACCGCTGCCGCCATGCGTTTGAAGAAGGTCGAAGTTCAGGGCTTCAAGTCGTTCGCGGACCGTCAGGTCATCGTGGTCGATGATCACGTCACGGGCGTGATCGGGCCCAACGGCTGCGGAAAGTCGAACATCGTCGATGCCGTACGGTGGGCGATGGGTGAGCAGAGCGCCAAGCACTTGCGCGGTACAGGGATGGCCGACGTCATTTTTGCGGGCTGCTCGACGCGTGGGCCCGGCGGCATGGCCGAGGTCACGCTCACGTTCGAGAACGACGGCGAAGCTCCGGCAGCGCACTTCGATGCTCGCGACATCGCGATCACGCGGAGACTGTTTGCCGACGGCACCAGCGAATACCTCATCAACAAGGTGCCCGCCCGCTTGCGTGACATCACGGAGCTGCTCATGGGCACGGGCGCCGGCACCAAGGGCTACTCGATCATCGCCCAGGGCCAGGTCGGTCGGATCGTCAACTCGAAGCCCGAGGAGCGGCGGCACATCATCGACGAGGCCGCTGGGATCACGCGGTTCAAGGCGCAGAAGGCTGCGGCCGAGCGGAAGATGAACGCGACCCGGCAAAACCTGCTGCGGACCTCCGACGTGATCGCAGAGCTCGAGGCCCGCCTGGGCACGCTGCGTCGCCAGGCGCAAAAAGCGGAGCGGTACAAGCGGTACAAGGCCGAGCTGCGAGATCTCGACCTGTGGACCGCCGCGCACAAGTACCTCGAGCTGGGCAGCACCGGCTCGGTGCTCGAAGGACGCCGCGCAAACCTCGAGGTCGAGACGAACGACATCACCGCCGCGCTGGAGGCCCGGGAGGGCCAGATGGACTCGGTGCGCTCCGAGTTGGGCGAGGTCGAAGCCAAACTCGCCGAGCACCAGCAGGCGGCGTTCGACCTCGAGAACCGGGTGCGCCTGCTCGATGCGGAGAACGAGTATCGGCAGCGAGAGCGCGACGGACTGGTTCAGACCGGTGCCCAAGCGCGCGCCGAGTCCGAGGCGGCAGCGACCGGGCTGGCTGCCATCGACGATGAACTCAGCGCAGCGCAGGAGCAGCAGACCGCCCTGACGTCTCCGGACGGCGAAGGGTCGCTCGAGTCGCGGGTCGAGGACCTGCAGGCGCAGGCGCGGCAGGCCGAAGAGACGCTGGGCACCACGCGCGCCCGCATCGACGCGGCGCGGGTCGAGGTCAGCGAGCGTCGGACGTCGCTGGCTGGGGCCACCGCCCGTCGGCAGTCGCACACCGAGGCGCGCACCGTCGCCGCGGAGCGGCTCGATGAACTTGAGAGCAGCTTGGGGGAGCAGCGCTCGGCGGTGGATGAGGCGACCGACCTGCACGGTCGAGCCGAGGCCGCCGTGACCACCGCGACGGGGTTGCTCGAAGCGCTGTCGGTCCGGCGTGGCGAGCTCGATCGGGCACGAATCAGCCTGCGCGAGCAGGTCGCATCCGCGGAGGTCGAGCTCGACACGAAGCGAGCCGAGGTGCATCGGCATCGCTCGCGCCTGCAGTCGCTCGAAGAAATCCAAAGCCGCTACCGCGGCTGCCACAGTGGCGTTCAGCTGGTGATGGAGCACCGGCGCGAGCTGGCGCCGGAGCTGCACGCCGACGGGGAACTCTCCGGTGTGGACGCCCCCGGGGCATCGCAGGCCGTCTACGGCATTCTTGCGGATTACGTCACCGCGCCCGAGCACCTCGAGACGGCGGTCAGCGCGGTGTTGGGCGACCGACTCGAAGGCATCGTCGTCGATGGCCCCGAGATCGGAGCGCGGGGCGTTGAACTGCTCAAGCGCGAGCAGGAGGGACGCACGACGTTCGTACCCAAGCGCGGCCGCGCGCTGCTGCCCGACGAAGAGACCGTCGTCGACCTCGTCGATGGCGTCCCTCTGGGATGGCAGGCACCCGATGACGGCAAGCCGGGGATGACCGGCGAGTTCGGCAACAACCCGTTCGAAATCGTCGACCTGACCCAAGGCCTGGCCGAGGGGGGAGTCTCGGCCGAGGGCGCCGATGATGGCGTGGTGCCGCTCCCGGTCGTGCCGTTGGTCGAGCGACCCGGGGTCCTCGGTCCGCTTGCCGACCTCGTCGAGGTCAGCGGGGAACTCGGTCCGCTCGGGCGGGCGCTGCTCGGCGATGCCGTCGTGGTCGATTCTCTCGACCGCGCGCTCGCGCTCTGGGATGAAGGCGTAACCGAGCGACGTACCCTCGTCACGCTCGAGGGCGATCGCGTCGAGCCGACGGGCGTGGTGGTCGGCGGCTCGCCGACGGCACTCAACGCGGCGCTGCTCCAACAGAAGCGCGAGATTCGCGAACTTCAGGAGATCCTGACGGCACTCGACGAGAGTTTCGAGTCGGCGCGCGGCAAGCACCTCGCGCTCGCGCAGGAACTGGCCGAGGTCGAGACTGCGCGAGAGCAGTCCGAAAAAGACGTGCTCGAAGCCGAGACCACGCGCGTGCAGGCCGAAGCCGAACGCGCCCAGCTGGGCACCGAGCTGCAGCGCCTGTCCGAAGAGGTCGCGCGCAAAGCCGCGACGGTCGCCACGCTTCGCACTGAGGTCGAACATCGAAGCCTGGAGATCGCGGCGCTGGACGAAGCCATCCGCGACGGTCGGGTGCGCGTGGTCGAGTTGGCCACCGAGGTCGATATGAGCGATGCCCAGGTGCAGCTGCTCGTCGGCCACCGTGACCAGCTCGCGGGTGCGCTGACCGAGGCCAAGGTGGACCTCGCGCGTTGGCAGCAGCAGAGCGACGCGCTCGAAGCCACCGTCGAGCGGCTGTCGCGGCAGGCGGACTTCGACCGGCAGCGGGTCGCGCGACTCGACGAGTCTGCGGCCACCGCCGAGCGGCGCATCGCCGAACTCGACCAGGCGACCGAAGCGGCCAACTCCGAGCGCGAGATGCTCGCCGGGCGGCAGACCGATGCCGCCGCGACGATGCAGACGACCCGCGAGCGTTTCGAGGCGCTGCGTGCTCGCATCGACGACCTGACGACCTCGATGAAGACGCTTCGCGCCGATCTCGACGAGCGACGCAGTCGCGTGGCTGAAGTCGAACTCGGCGTTCAGGAGATCAACCTCGAGCGTCAGCACCTGCTGACCGACATTCGCGACCGCTTCGACCTGCTTCTCCCCGAGATCCTCATCGACTATCACGACCGGCCGCTCGCTGGACGGGAGGAGAAGGACCGCCAGAAGGAACTCAAGCGCATTCTGTCGCGGATGGGTGAGGTCAACCTGACGGCGATTGACGAGTACGAGAAGGTCTCGAGCCGGTACGAGTACCTCACCACGCAGCGCGACGACCTCGAGCAGGCGATCGAGCAGCTTCAAGAGGCGATCGACAAGATCAACCGCACCACCAAGGACCTGTTCAAGACCACGTTCGACGCGGTCAACGAGCGGTTCACGCAGCTGTTCCCTCGGCTGTTCGGAGGCGGCAGCGCCAAGCTGAAGATGACCGACCCGACCGACCTGCTCGGCACTGGCGTGGAGATCGAGGCGCGTCCTCCGGGCAAGCAACCGCGGACGCTGGCGCTGCTCTCCGGTGGTGAGCAGGCGCTGACCGCAGTCAGCCTGGTCTTCGCCATCTTCCTCATCAAGCCGAGCCCATTCTGCATCCTCGACGAGGTCGACGCCCCGCTCGACGACGCGAACGTCGGTCGCTTCATCGGCCTGGTCCGCGAACTCGCCCACACCACGCAGTTCATCTTCATCACGCACAACAAGGTGTCGATGGAAGGGGCCGACCGGCTCTATGGCGTGACGATGGAGCAGCGCGGTGTGTCGAAGCTGGTCTCGGTGAATCTGAAGAAGGCTGTCGAGCTCGCTTATAATTGAGGGGTCGCCCGGGGGTTGTGGGGCGGGTTGCTGCAGGCCCCCCCCTTTGGGTGAGGGGGCCTTTCGCAACCCTTCGGAGGCAGGCTTGGGCTCGCCTCGTTCCTTTTTCCCGCTGCGCACCCCTTTGGGGGTGCTCGCTTCTCCGCGCTCGGTGGGTGTGGGGAGGCTCGGGCGGGTTGCGGGCTTGGGCTCGCCTCGTTCTTTTTTCCTGCTGCGCACCCGTTCGGGGTGCTGGCGTCTCCGCGCTCGGTGGGTGTGGGTCGGCTTCGGCCGGGTCGGGGAGGCTCGCGAGCCCTTTGGGGGGGTTGGGTTCTGGGGGAGGGGCGTGCTAGGAGCGGGGCATGGCGATGGGC
>CAYSPB010000260.1:0-11106 GCA_964432695.1 uncultured Nannocystaceae bacterium | reverse complement strand
CCTGGGGCCCCCGCCGGCCGACACGCTGTGGCACGCCGGCGGCGCGGCGGCTGCGTGCGGCGCCGGTTGGGGAGCCGGAGCGCCCGGCTGCCCGCTCCCCAGCGGCATCTCCGAAGAATCTTCGGGACGAAGGTGCGACCAGCCAGGACCGTTACTCACCGCTCCAGCATCGCACTGGCACGACCACCGAAACAACCCGCCCGCTCACGGCGCCTGGACGCCGCTCCGCGGCATCGACTCTGGGGGCCTCGGTCTTCATCGTGAACCCGAACCCTCCTGGGTTCTTCGCACACCGGCCCGCCGAGCGGTCACGGGGGCTTGGTGGCCGTGATCTTCACGGTCTTGCCGCCTTCGAGCCCGAACTCGACCGTGGTGCCGATTGGCACCGTCGCGAGCGTGTAGAACCGCGGCGAGTTCTCGCCGGACACGTCGTGGCCGTCGACGCTCTTGACGGTGTCGCCCGCCTCGAGCCCTGCAATGTCGGCCGGACCACCAGGATGCACGAAGCCAACCTCGACGTTGGTGTCTCCCCAGTCGGCGCCGGGGTCGGACTCCTTCATCTTGTAGCCCAGCCAGCCCTCGTCCTCTTTCTTCTTCAGGCGGCGCTTGACCATCGTGAGCGGCGGAAGCTCGTAGGGGTCGTCGTCTTTCACGACCGCGTTGCGCTGCGTGAAGCTGTAGTCGCCGTCGTCGCGGAAGTCGCGAGGAAAGAGAGTGGCTCGAACTTTTCCGACCGGGACGCCCTGGAGCTCGAAGGTACCGTCCTCGTTGGAGATGTTCTTCTTCTCCCCGCTGCCCATGTCGATGTTGAAGCCACCGCTCTTCCGCCGTGACATGGAGACCGAGATCCCCGGCACGGGTTCGCCGGACTCGAGGTCGACGATCTTCCCCCGAACGGTCACCAGGCGCTCCAGTTCGATCAGGACTCCCGTCTCCACCCCACCTTCGGCCAGCGTGACCTCAGCTTCGCCGGTTCCGTCGCTGCTGGTGACCGACACCCGGTATTTTCCGGCCGGCATCTCGTCGAGCACAAAGCGACCATCGGTCTGAAAGAACGAGTCCGAGCGCAACGCACCGGACTCGTCGTCCTGTGCAAGCACCCGGAAACGAGCCGGCTCGCCTCCACTGGGTGACGTGACGCGTCCCTCGATCCGACCCGTTGCCGCGATCTCGACGACGACGCCGTTCGAGTCGGACTTGACGTGCTCCGCGAACCCTTCGCCACCGCCGCGTCGCCACGCGCGGATCGTGTAGTCGCCCTCAGAAAGCCCCTCGAGCGTGAAGTAGCCATCCTCGTCCGTCATGTGCGGCTGCTCGGACCAGCCACCCCATCGAGCGTTCGAACGACCACGGGCCGCGTTGGCAGCGGCAGAATCCGACTCCCGTTCGGCGCGCACGAAAGCATCGACCACGGGACTTCCCGACTCGTCGACGACCCGCCCCGAGAGCGCATCGTTGCGCGACTCGACGACGATCTCGACCTCGCCCTGATCACCGGCCTCCACCGTGAGTCGCTCCCCTTGAATGTCATCGTCGTTCGTTCCGGGTGCACGCATCTTGCTGCCCCAGTCGACGGTCGCCCACACGCGATACTCACCACCACGCAGGCCCGTGATCTCGAAGCGGCCGTCATCATCGACCGGCGCACTGCCCCACTGTTGGCCCGGACCCTCCGAGCGAACGTCGGCTCGTGGAATGGGCTGCCCCTGCTCGTCGACGACCCGACCTACGATGGTTGCGGTCGGCAAGATCTCCAGCTCGACGTCCTCGACGGTTTGCCCGTCCGCCACCTCGACCTTGAGATGCTCCTCGGGTTCCGGCACCCCTCGACCGCCAACGCGAAGCTCGTACGTCCCCGCGGTCAGCCCGGTCAGTTCGAACGAACCGTCGCTGCCGACCCGGCGATCGGTCGCCCAGCCCCTCTGGCTGCGCGCGCCGCCGCCAACGGTCCGCCCTCGGACGGAAACCCGCGCCAGGAGCTCGGCATCGTCGGTGACGACCCGGCCGCGGATCGTTGCACCGGGGGTGACCTCCCAAACGAGCCCTTCGATCGGCTCATCTGCGACCTCGATCTCGCCGTACCCGTCTTCGGACAGCTTGCCCCTGCAGCCCGCCGAAATCTCGTAGCGGCCCGGAAGAACCGCCCGGAAGACCACGAAGCCCTCCGCACCGACGTTCCCCTGAGCGTGGCGGTTGTCGCCCCCCACGAGCTTCATAGACGCCCATCCCTGAGCGCATGGGCGGGTCTCCTCGCCTTCCCGCACGACGAGATGCCCGGTGACCGTCGCTGCCGGATGCAGCCGAATCGTGACGGGCTCGGAGGTCTCTCCCAAACCCAGATGCACGCTGGTCTCGAGTTCTCCATAGCCATCGTCGGAAGAAGCGATGGGCTTGTACTGACCAGGCTCGAGTCCCGAAAGGCGGAAGCGACCGTCCGCATCGGTAAACGCGTCGCTTTCATTCCTCCAGGTGCCGGTATGCACGCGGGCGCCCTCGACCGGGTCCCCGGATGCCGCATCGACGACACGGCCCACGACGACCGATTCGGGCGTCAAGAAGATCTCGAAGGTCGAGCCTGGCGCGCGACCGGACTGCGACTCGGAGCCGTAGCCCTCGGCAGATGCAGACACGTTGAGCTCGCCCTGGGCAGCCCAGAGCGAGAAGTTGCCCTCCGCGTCCGAGATTGCGACCGAGGTCGCGCGAGCTCGTCCCGACCAGACGCCGGCACGCAACTCGGCGCCTTCAATCTCGCCGCCAGAGATGTCGCGAACCACACCGCGGATCTCCACGCCAGGCGTGGTGAAGCGAAGGTCGATTCCCGTCGTATCGCGGCCCGCGACCAGGCGAATGCGTGAGCGCTCGCGCGACTCGGGAACGTAACGGACCGGCACGAACCCCCGCGCGCTCGCAGAGATCTCGTATTCATCTCCAAACAGCCCTTCGATTCGATACCGACCATCTGCGGTCGTCGTCGCGCAGGGCGTGCTCTTGGGCTTCTCCACGTCGGAGGACCGGACGAAGGCACAGACCTTCGCGCCAGGGACGGGCGCGCCACTTGGGTCGAACACGGTGCCGGCGACGGCCGCCTTGGGCGCGCTCCTCGGAGTCGGCAGCTCGGAGAAGCCTCTGCGCGTTGGGGAGCCGCGCCGAGGTCCGTCATCCGAACCAGGGCGTGCCGACGCCGCGACGCTGGCTTCCTTGGTGGTGGTCTCACCGCCAGACAGGTCGGGCTCGCGGAAGAACCACCACGCAAAGGCAGCGAGAACGAGTGCGACGGCGGCGAGCAAAGCGTTGCGTGCGGAGTTCGTCATGGGCGTGCGCGGCCGGTTGCTCGCAGGATCGCCGACATTTGTTCCAAGACGGAGGCGAATCGCGCGGAGCCCGAGCAAGAGGTGGAAACCGGCGGCAGCCCGATGGTTTCAATGCCCGAGCGGAGATCCACTCGAGAAGTATCGTGATCAACTTGACTTCATGACCGGTTCTGCGGTCGGATCATCCTGCATCCGGGCCGAACAGCTCCGGCTGCGGATGACATTGGGCGCCTGTTCGTTCCAAGCGGGCCCGCCCTTGGCACAGCCGCCAAGCGCGTTCAAAGAGGACTGCGTGACCGGTGGGTTCGTCGACATCAGCATGAACGACCCCGACTCGATCTCGAACGGGAACTGATGTGTCGACGTCACCCTCGAGAAGCGCCCATCGCGTCGAAGTGCAGCGTCAGCGCGAGGCGAGCCGTGAGCGGGTTGCCGGCGACGGCATGAACCGTGGGCAGCTGGCTCGCGGCGCGCGACGGGTCCCAGTGCGAGGCGTAGTGGTATTCGCCTTCGCGCCAGGCCTGATTGAACACGTTGTCGACCGACAGGTCGAGCTGCGCCCACCGGTAGCGGTAGCCGACGTTGAGATCCAGCACCGTGGTCGGGGCCGCCACCGCGCCGTGGCTGAGCGGGCGAGCACCGAGCACGAACCATCGAACGCCAGCGCAAAGGCCCTTGGGGTGGGCCATCGTCGCGTTCGCACCGACAAGCAGCGGCGGCGCGCCGGGAATGGGCGCGCCGCTGGACTCGAAGCGGCCGCGCGCGAGCGTGATGTCGGCCCCGAGATCGAGCCACGGCGTCGGGTGCACCTGGACGTCGGCCTCCACGCCCACGCGGCGCGTCCCCGACCGCTCGACATTGAAGCCCGAGACGTGGTCGAACACGCTCTCGCGTCCGATCCACGTAGCAAACGCGGCTGCACCGATGTCGAACACGCCGGGCTGCACGCGGCTGCCGACTTCGACGCTGTCGCTGACGGTCGCGCGCGCCTGGCCGCCAGCGTACTGGCTGAGGTCTTCGTTCTCGGGCGACTGCGCCGGCAGCGTGAAGGAGCGCGCCTCGGGTGACCGAACGCCGCGTCCGTAGGATGCGAACAGCTGCCACCGCGACAGCGGCGTGAACTTGGTGAGCGCGCGAGGGGACGCCGCTGCGGCCACGCCTGCGAAGTCTTGCGCCTGCGCGTCGTCGCGAACCTGCGTGATGAACACGTCCACGCGTCCCCCGGCTTCCACCTGCCACCAGTCCGTCGGGAACGCGCGCACGCCCGCCGACGCCCCAAGCCCGTGCTGCACGAAGCGAAGGTCTCGCGGCGTGTCCCAGGTGGAGCCGTCGTCGCGCAGCTGGTCGGAGGACTGCTCGGCGACGTCGACGTTCCAGTTGGCGGTGAACGGCAGCTCGAGCCGCGGATGCACGCGCACCGCCACGTTGGTGGTGATGCCCGGCGAGACGGAGGCGTGAAGCTGCCGATGCCGGTCGCCGACGCCGGGGAACAGCAGGTCGCCGGTGAAGTTCTCGTCGAGCTCGAAGCGACGCGCCTGCACGTACGTGGTCGTGCGCGAGCGGACGCGGCCGCGATCGGTGCTCACCCGCACCGAGGCGATCGCCCGGCCCGACTCTCCCGCAGAGTTGTCGGTGTAGCTGTCGTACAGCCCGACGTCGCTACGCCGTACGTCGTCGAGCCGAATGGTGCCTGGCAGCTCGAAGCGCGCGCCGTACACGGCGCCCATGGCAGTTACGGTGGTCCCGTTGCGATCGAACAGCCGCGCCTGGCCGATCGAGCTCACCCGCCGCGCGTGCCGACGCTGGCCGAAGCCCTGATCGTCCATCAGCTCCAGCGCGATGAACGTGTCGTCGGCACGCTTGGCCGGCGCGTGCACGAGCGAGAGACGGTGGCGGAACGTGGAGCCGAACTCGTAGCGCGCTCGCGTGCCCCGCTGCGGCACGCCCAGCCGATAGCGGATGCTGCCCGCAGTGGCGAAGTTGCCCTGCTCGAGCCGGAACGAGCCCTTGGTCGCATCCACGCCCTCGACCACCTCGGGGATGATGAAGGCCAGGTCGAGGTAGCCGTGCGCGTGGACGTTGGACACCTCGTTGAGCGGGATGTCGTCGAGGCGGGTCTCGATGTCGGCCCCGTGCACCGCATCGAAACCCCGCAGGTAGAACTGGTAGCCCTTGCCCTGGCCACCGTGCTGCACCATGTGCACGCCGGGGATGTGGCGCAGCAGGCCTTCGGCGCTGCGCTTGGGCGCGGCGTCGATCTCCCGGCGCCCGATGGTGCGTGCCGACGCGCTGAGTTCGTCGGCTTGCCGCTGCACGACCACCGTTCGCACGGTGTCGGCCGCCTCGGTGTCGACGACCGGTGTGAGGTCCTCGACTGGCACGGGCTCGGTCGGAGGCTGGGCGAGCTGCACGGCAGCCGCTGCGGCGAGGGTCCAGACGCTCATCGGGCGCTCGGTCTCGGTACAGGGAGTTGGCCCTGAGAGATCAGTCGATCTCGCAGTGGCCTTCGCCGTTGATGTGCCCGAGCGTGCGGACCTGCGCAGCGATGAAGCTGTTCAGGTCGTCCATGTCGCGCGTGCCCACCTGGTAGCGAACCTGCCCGGCGATCGACTGTGCGCGCAGCTCGTCCTGCGAGACGGAACCGTCCGCATCGGCATCGGCATCCGCGATGAGGTCGAACGCCACGCCCGGCTCCTCGGAGTCGAGGTCGTCGTAGAACAGGTGGTCGGCGTGCAGGGTCAGCGTCACGTCGACGGCCTCGCCCGCGCGCAGCACCTCGGTGGTCTCGCAGGCGCTGTAGCGTGCGTCCGCGTCGAAGGACCAGTCGAAGCTCTTCGTCACCCCGTCGCGCTGCGCCATACCGCGAACCCAGACAGACGATCCCTGCGCGACCATGGCGTCCAGCGTTGCGTCTGGCACGTCGGTTGCCGTGTTGGCAGAGGCGGGCGCGAGCGCGTAGGAGACCACGGGCGCGCCACCAGCGGGCACCTGCAGCTCCCCGAGCGTGTGACCCCGCCCTCCGGAGTCCTCGACCAGGTCCACCACGAAGCCGCCCTCGAGCGCTTCGCCACGCATGTCGATCGCGTCGAGCGAGACGACGAAGTCCTCGAAGGTCACGGACCAGCCGTCGACGAACTCGTCCGCGGGAATGCCCTGCTCGACGAAGTCCTCGCCCCAGGCCGCCACCCGCACCGTGCCCTCGCCGCGGCCCGCATCGCAGGCGCCGAGCAGCATCACGGCAGCAAGACATGCGCGCTTCATTGGATCACCTCCACCGCGTAGTGGTCGTGCAGCTGAAGGTTGCGGCGCAGCATGGCCCACGCCTCGACGTTGGCGTCGTCGGCGATTTCGACGAAGCCGTCCCCATCCTCGTCGAGCGCGATCACGTCGATGCCGTCGAAGATCGAGTCGCCCTCGATGCGGTCGACGGGCTCGAAGCACAGCGCGAGCGACTCGGTGGACCCCTCGCTGGCGGTGAAGTCGAGCGGAAGGCCGATGATCGAGCGGTCGTCGTCCTGGTCGACGTACGCGACGAACTCGACCGCGTCGTCACCACGACGGGCCGTCCCCGCAATGAGGAACGTGTGGCCGATGATCGGGTCGTCGGCCTGAAGTCCATCGGAGGCCTGCGCCCGAGTAAAGCCGAAGTTGGCCCCCGAGAAGTCCGTGGTCAGCAGCGTGGCAGGGCCGAGCACGGTGTCGGCGTCGAGCCAGTCGATCACGTAGCGCCCCGTCAGCTCGCCCACGACCTCGCCGCCGGCTTCGTGCCCGGGGTGCGCGAACGCAGTCGAAACGAGAAGGTCGTGCAGAGCGCGGGCATGCAGCTCGCCTTCGGTGGTGAACTCGACCGCCTGCACCGCGGTGCGAAGCTCGGTCAGCGTGATGGTGATGTCGTCGGAGGTTTCGAAGGTCTCGATGGGTTCGGGATGCACGCGGACGTCGAGATCGACGCGCGGCGCAAGGGCGGTGTCGAGGTCGCAGGCAGTCGTGCTCAACAGGCACGCCACCGCGACGAGAGTGCGGGTTGCGGACATGAGGTCCCCCTTTGGATTGTCTGGAGTTGACGTCGAAGGAACGGTGGTTCACTCGACGTCGGCCGGGGGACCGCGGGCGTGCTCACGTTGGGGCGTGCGCGTTGAGACGAGCTGCGTCAGCGCGGCGGCGTGGGCGTGACGGGTGACCGCTGCCTCGGCCACGGGTGGCCAAGGCGGAGGCGTGGGCGCGGCGGCGAGACTGCGGTGCGCCAGCGCATGGGCACCGTGGTCGTCCCGACTCCGGCCCGCCCCATCGCGCGGTGGGTCGGCGGGCACCTCGGGCGCCCAGTGTCCATGCTTGTCTTCCGCGCCATGACCGTGATCGTGCTCATGCGCGTCCCCGGCGTGGTGGTGATGTCCGAACGCGTCGTGAAACACGTTGTGCAGAACCGGGAAGACCTCGAAGCCCACGATCCACAGCGCGACCAGCACCAAGGCCGCGCGACGCCAGCGCCAACGGGCGGGTGCGGACCGAGAAGCTGGGGCGTCGTGCGACATCCGGGACTCGCCCCCGATACGCGGCAGCGTTCACTCCGGATCGGCGTGCGGCGTCAGTTCTCCGAATGCTCTGATTTTACGAGCTTTTTTACGGCATCGAGCAGGCCGCGCGGACTGAACGGCTTCGGCAGGAACGCGGTGCATGGGCCTCGAGGGAGGTCGTCCGGCGTGAAGCCCGACATGAACAGAACCGGAAATGCACCACCCAAGATCTCCCGAGTTCGTTCGACCAGCTCGGGTCCATGCATGCCTGGCATGACGACGTCGGTGACGATCACGTCGTAGCGCAGCTCGGGATCTTCGAGCAGCACGAGCGCCTCCTCGGCGCTCTCGGCCGGCACGACCGTGTGCCCGGCAACCGAAAAGACCCGTGCGGCCACCTTGCGAATCATCGGCTCGTCGTCGACCAGCAGAACGGTGAGCGAGCGCGCCTGAACCTCGTCGACCACGTCTGGGGTACGCTCGGTGGCGGGCAGCCAGACGAAGACGGTGGTTCCAGCACCTTCTGCGGACACGACACGCACCCGGCCTCCGTGCTGCCGCACGATGCCGTCGACCATCGGCAGTCCCAGACCCGCCCCTGCAGACTTGTGTTTCGTGGTGAAGAACGGCTCAAACATTCGCGCCCGCGTCTCCTCCGGCATGCCACACCCGTCGTCGACGACCGCGATCTCGATGCCCTTGGTCTCTGCGTCGGTCGTGCTCGCTTCAATCCGGAGCGTGCCTCCTTCGGGCATGGCGTCGCGCGCGTTGAGCACCAGGTTCACGAGCGCCTGCTGCAGCTGAGACGCGTCGGCCTCGACGCGCGGGAGCGATGCGGGCAGCTGGAGCTGAAGCGCGATGGATGGAGGCAGGAGTCCTTCGAAGATCGGACGCGCCGCTCGCAATGCCGCACCGACGTCCATCGGCTCGAGCACCGACTGTCCGGGCCCGTCCCGCAGCGCGAGGAGCTGGCGGGCGAGTGAAGCGGCCTGGTCGGTGGCGCCGCGCATCGACGCGAGCAGCTCATCGTCGGAGCCTCGCTTCTCGAGCATGCCCGCACCCAGCGTGATGACGTTGAGCGCGTTGTTCAGCTCGTGCGCGATGCCGCCTGCGAGCGAGCCCACCGCATTCATCAAGCGGGCGCGCATGAGGTCTTCGCGGGTAGCGTGCAGCGCCGCGTCCTTGCTCCGCAGCAGCCGTTCTCGCTCCGCCCGCAGCGCGCGGCGTTCGTCGATGTCGGTCAGTGAGCCCGATACGTAGGTTGGACTGCCCTCGGGCACGCGACCCTCGAGCGCCACCCAGCGCGGCCCACTCGGGGTACGAACCCGGACTTCGATCGCGATCGAGTCGGGGGGTACGTCCGCATCGACCAGCGGTGTGAGCAAGGCGCGGTCGACCTCGACGACCGACTTCGAGAACAGCGTCCAGCTCGCGACGGCGCCCTCGGGAACGTCCGCCATCTCGCGGAAGCGCGGGCTCCAGTGCAGCTCCCCCGTGTCGGTGTTCCAGTCCCACAAGCCCTCGTTGGCGCCGGCAACCGCCCGGGCGAACCGAGCCTCGCTCGACTCGAGATCCGCAGCCACTTCGTCGCGGCGCTTCCAGCTCGCCCGCACCGCGCGAAGCAGCGGCCCGAAGATCAGCAGGACCTCGCCGATGAGCACCAAGACGGTCGTGATGCCCAGGCCGAGCTCGATCCGTCGCGTCCGTCGGAGGGAGGCCTCGGCCTGCGTCGAGTACGCGAACACCACGTCGTTCATCGCCGGCAGGTACTGGACTTCGAGATCCAGGAGCCGGTCCGCGAGCGGCGTGATGGCGGTGCGCTCGGAGAACGGTACGTCCGAGGCCTCGCGTGCCACCGTCGCCATCGACTGAAGCAGGCGGCCCGCCTCGGCAAGCTTCGCATCCGCTTCAGGGGTGCGCGGCGCAGCGGTGGAGAGCTCTCCGGTCGACAGCGCGCGATGAGCATCGACCCAGGTTCGCCGGTCGTCGTGCAGGTCCTTGAGCGTGGCTGCATACGCGCGGGGTCGCTGCGCGTCGCGAAGGATCAGCACCTGCTTGGCGATGCGCTGACTGAGCATGCGCTGTCGACCCGCAATGTTGATGACCTCGGATGCTCCGAGCTGGGACTGCAACGTGGATTGAATGACCAGCTGACCGACCACGCTGAGCGTACCGATGAGGGCCAAACCAATCGCATATCCAAGCCGCAGACGTCGGAGCGAGACGTCTTTGCGAGGCTTCTCGCGCATCCGGGTGGTGCTGTACCACGCGAGGCTTCGCTACAGTGGCGACGATGTGTCGCTGGCTCTGCCCGCTCGTGCTGCTTCTGGGGTGTTCGGCCGCGGCGCCGGCCCAGAGTGAACCTACCCCTCCGACGGCGGCCGAGCCGCCGCCCCCTACGACCCCGTCCGCGCCGCAGGAGCAGCCCTCGCGCAGCCGCGTCGACGACGCTGCCCGGCTCGCTCCGCCACCCCCTGCGAGCGCACCATCCCCCACCGACGCCACCCTGGCTGCGCCCGCGACCTATCGCGTACGTGCATACACGACCGAGGGCGAGTTCGTGCTGGAGATCGACCGCACGCTCGCACCCAACGGCGCCACGCGGTTCTACAACCTCGTCGCCCTCGGCTACTTCACGGACATTGCCGTATTTCGGGCGATCCCCAACTTCGTGGCCCAGTTCGGATTGCACGGATCGCCGTCGGTGAATCGCGACTGGAAGGACGCCACCTTTTCCGACGATCCCGTCAAGACCTCGAACGCCCGAGGCACCGTCGCGTTCGCTCGCACCGGCTCGGTCAACTCCTCCAATCGGCAGCTGTTCATCAACCTCGGCGACAACGCCTACCTCGACGGCTACGGCTTCGCGCCGCTGGGCCGCGTGGTCGAGGGCATGGACGTCGTCGACCGGCTCTACACCGGTTACGGCGAAGGCGAGCCACAGGGTCGAGGCCCGTCGCAGAAGAAACTCGAGCGACGGGGCAACGCCTACCTCGAGGACTTTCCGGAGCTGTCGTACATCGAACGCATGGCGATCGACTAGCGAGCCGCCTGCACGCCGCCGAAGGTCGGCTACACTGAGCGGGTCATGTACCTCACACGGGCCGAGCTCTTTGGCGTGACCCCGTTCGGCAGCATCGACGTGCCGTTCTGCGATGCCGATGACGAGCCTCGCATGGTGACCGTCGTGCACGGAGGCGGAGGCGTCGGCAAGACCACGCTGCTGCGCGTCCTCTCGTCGACCCGCCCTGGTCACGCCGTCGCCCTGCTCGGCCGCGCCA
>CAYSPB010000259.1:9821-11122 GCA_964432695.1 uncultured Nannocystaceae bacterium | reverse complement strand
AGCATCGAAGCCCTGCTCGAGCTTGGGGAGGCCGACGCGGCCGTCTCGCTGGCGCGTCGAGCTGCCGACGCCACGCCCGGACTGCCCGAGCGCCATGTCGCGGTCGCGCGGCTCGAAGAGTCCCGCGGAGACATCAACGCCGCCCGCACGGCGTGGGCCAAGGCCATCGCGCTCGCCCCCCACGACGCCGACCTACACGCCGAGTTTGGGCGCGTCCTCATGCGCAATGACGACCTCGCGGCCTCCGCGAGCAGCTTGCGACGAAGCCTCGAGCTTCGGCCGCAGCAGCCCGACGTCCGCGACCTTCTCGCCTCCCTCGACGCCTCCGCCCCCAGCGACCTGTTTGCGCGCTACGGCCTCGACCTCGAGGAGGTCGCCAAGGTGCAGGTCCCCGCGTCATGGACGGGCAAGGACTCGGCGGTGCTGCAGCACCGCGTCGCCGTGAAGGTGCTACCCAACGGGCTCACCGAGCGGCTCGACCACCGCATCATTCGGGTCCTCGACGACCGTGGTGCCCGGTCGGCGGCCGTACAGGCGCTCAGCTATGACCCCGCCGAGAGCATCGTCGAAGTTCGGCGCGCCCGCGTGCGCCGCAAAGACGGCACCGTCGAGGAGATCGGAGAAGTCGGCGTCGTCGCGCTCGCGTCGGCCGGGTACCGCATGTACTACGACCAGCGGCAGGTCCGGGTCGGTTTTGGGGGGCTGCGCCCCGGCGACACGCTCGAAGTCGCATTCCTGCGGCGGGACGTCGCCGCCAAAAACATGTTCGACGAGTACTTCGGCGACCTCATGCCGCTGCAGGGCAGCGAGCCGATTCGCAAGGTCGAGTACATCCTCGAAGCGCCCGCCGACAAGCCGATCTACTTCAACCGCAGAGGCGTCGAGACGTCCAAGAGCGACGACGGAGTGTTCACCCTCTACCGATACACGGCGAACAACGTCAAGGCGATCACGCCCGAGGGCGGCATGCCCGGCTGGGTCGAAATCGCCGACCACCTGCACGCCAGCACCTACGAGACGTGGAACGACGTCGGCAACTGGTACTGGGACCTCGTCCGCGAGCAGCTGGTGGTCGACGACAGCGTCAAAGAGGCCGTCGCCGCAGCGCTGAAGGACCTGCCTTCGGGCGCCACGGAGCGAGACAAGGTCGACGCCATCTACGAGTACGTGGTCCGGAACACCCGGTACGTCGGCCTGGAGTTCGGCATTCATGGCTACAAGCCGTACCGCACGACCGAGGTACTCAGCCGCCGGTTCGGCGACTGCAAGGACAAGGCGAGCCTGCTCAAGGTCATGCTGGA
>CAYSPB010000259.1:0-9811 GCA_964432695.1 uncultured Nannocystaceae bacterium | reverse complement strand
ATCATCCCCAACGAGTGCAAGAAGTCCGGCATGATCGAGGCCAACCTCGTCCTCGTCCGGACGCGAGACCAAGGGGTGATGCCAGCCGAACCCGCGTCGCTGGCGGTGTTCAACCACGCGATCACCTACGTGCCGTCGTTCGACCTGTTCCTCGATGGCACTGCCGAATGGTCTGGGCCCGATGAGCTGCCTGCAAGCGACCAAGGGGCGAGCGTGCTCGTCGTCAAGGATGGCAAGGGGGCCCAGTTCCGCACCATTCCCGTCAGCGCGGTCGAAGACAACGTCCGCGTGGTCGAGCAAGAGGTTAGGCTCGCCGCGTCCGGATCCGCCGAGGTCGCGCACCGCGTGCAGGTCGAGGGCGCCGCGGCCAGTGGGATCCGGTACCAGTTTCAGTCCGCCGAGCAGCGGGTCGAACGCATGACGCGTGGCCTGGGTGCCACGTTCCCCGGCGTCACCGTGCGAGAAGTGAAGGCCCCGGGCATTGGCGACATCGGTACGCCGGCCGTGCTCGAGGCGACCCTCGAAGTGCCCCAGTGGGGCAGCGGAGTCGACGGAAACCTGCGATTCAAGGTCGCCGGACGAGATTCGTCGTACACCGCTGCGCTCGCGTCGAAGTCCGAGCGCAGCTACCCGCTGGTCATCGACGTGCCAACCCGAGAGTCGCACCGGCTTCGCTACCGCTTGCCGCGGGGCTATCGCTTCGCGGCGATGCCCAGCGCGACCACGCTGAAGTCTGATGTCGGGCGTTTCAAGCTCGAGGTCACGCCGACCGACGACGGTGCCGAGGTGCAAACCACGCTCGAGTTGAGCAAGCGTCGGATCAGCCCCGAGGCCTATCCCGCCTTCCGCAAGTTTCTCCAGAGCGTGGACGCCAGCCTCGAGCAGGCGTTCGAAGTCGTCCCCGCGAAGTAGCCGACATGTTCCTCCACCGCGTTCTTTCCACTGCCTGCGTGGCTGCGCTGCTCGTCACGGTCGGCGCCTGCAAACCGTCGAAGTCCGCCGCGACGTTCGACCCCGCGGACCCCGGCGCAGCCGCGGCGGCCCTGCGCGCGCGTCTCGAAGACGAGCCCGACGATGTTCAGACTCGTCGCGACTTGGCCCACATCGAATGGATGTGGCTCAACGAGGCTGACGCCGCCACCGCAAACCTCGACCGGCTCGTCGCTGCCGGGGATGCCCCGGCCATGCTCAGCCGGCTGCTCATGGCGCGCGCACGCGAAAACACGACAGTCGTGGCCACGCTTGCGTATGGCCTGGTCGAGCGCGCAAGCGTGGGGAAGGGCAGCTCCGATCCGTTCTTGCTGGCGGCGGCGGACGTTGCCGCGCGCACCCTGCAGCAGACCCACGGCGAGCGGCCCGATGACGACGAGCGCTACATCGCCTTTTTCGACGCGCACCAGTCCGACTTCGCCTCCCTGCCGTTTTCGGTTCGTCAGCCGCTGTTGAGCCTGCGGGCGTCGATCGCCCGACGACTCGACCAACCATACAAGCGCTACTTCGACGAGCAGGGCTGCGTTCAGGCGTGGCAGGCCTCCGAAGTCTGGGGACGGTTGGGCGACTACGAGCTGCCCACCGCGAGCGCGCGCACTTTCGCGGCCGACGCCCAGGCGTCGATTGTGCCGCTTTCGTGCGTGGTGCGGGTGTGGAACCCGACCGACGACGCCGGCGTTCGGACCCTGCGGACCACGCTGTCATCCGAGGACGACACGATCGTGCTCGACTTGAGCGCCCAGGAGTCGATGCGGGTGTGGCTCGACGGGGAGCTCATCCACCGAACGGATCGCACCGACCTGTACGCGCCGCGCCGGGCTCGGGTTGCGGTACCGGTCAACCCCGGCACGCACATCCTCGAACTCGCCACCGCCATCCCCCGCGACAAGGCGTGGGTGCTCGTGCGCGCGGCCGATGGAGACGGAAAGGCAATCAAAGCCGTAGCCGGAGGTTCGGCCCAGGGTGCAGGCGTTCGCGGCGAAGCCCGAACGCGGCGTCCACCGTGGCCGGCCGCGACGTCGGACGACGGTCCGATCAAGGGCCCGCTGTACGCCCCGCTGCGCGACTACCTCGCGGTGGAGGCAGCGCTCGCCGACGGTGATGGCGATACGGCTGAACGCCACGTTGCGGCGCTCACCCAGGCGGAGCGCTTTCCCGAAGGCTTGTTGATGCAGGCGGCGTTCGAACGCAACGACCGGTCCCGGCCGAGAACGCACTCCGCTTCGCGGGAGCAGACGGCGCTGCAGAGCGCGCTCGACCTACAAGATGGCCTCGGGCAGGCCCGGGGCGCGCTCCTCGAGCTGCTGCTGCGTCGGGGCGACGATACCGAGGCCACCGCCATGCTCGACGGACTTCCCGACGACGCGCTTCGGACGGTCGACGGGGAACTCCTGCGCTTTCAGATCCACCGCGCGCGTGGCAAAGAACATCTTGCCCAGGCGGCGCTCGACCGCGCGAAGGCGCTGGACCCCGACAACTGTCGCGTTCTCCGCTTCGAACGCGCGCAGGCACGCGACATTCGGGACGTGCGCACCGAAGATGCGCTCGTCGAAGCCCTCGGCAGCTGCGCCGGCAGCCTGACGACCCAGGCCGAACTCGCCGAAACGCGGGGGGACTGGGCCGCCGCCAAGGCTGCCTGGACGACCGCCCTCGAGCGCAAGCCCGACGACCTCGAGGCGCTGGACGCGATGGCCCGCCTCGCGATCCGTGCGGGTGACGTTCCCGCCGCACGCAGCTACATCCAGCGAGCGCTCCGATTGGCGCCCCGGCGAGTCGGCAGCCACGTGGTGCTTGCGGACCTCGCGCTGGCCGAGGGCAAGCGTGCCGACGCGCAGGCTCGCCTCGACGAGGCGCTCGCGCTGGTCCCGTTCAGCAACACGCTGCGACGCATGGCCGCGGACTTGGGCCGCGACGACGAGCTCATGGCGTATCGCGTCGACGGCATCGAGGCGGTGAACGCATACCAGGCCTCCGGCGCCACCTACGAGGGCGCAGGAGAGGCACTCGTCCTCGACCGGAGCGTCGTGCGGGTCTACGCCGGGGGAGGACTGCGGCAGATCGTGCACATCGTCGTGCATCTGCTGAGCAAGGAGGCCCTCGATCGCTATGGTGAGCTGGACACTCCGCCGGGGGCCGAGCTACTCACGCTGCGGTCCTTCAAGCCCGACGGTCAGATCTTCGAGCCCGAGCTGGTCCCGGGCAAGGATGGAGTCTCGCTTCGTCACCTCGAGGTGGGGGATTTCGTCGAGTACGAGTACGTCCTCGAAGAAGCGCCCTCGGGGGTTGTGCCCGACTACGTCGACGTCTCGACCTTCCGCTTCCAGTCCTTCGACGTGCCGTACCATCGCAGTGAGCTGCTGGTCCTGCACCCGCCGAACACGCCGCTGAAGTTCGACCGTCGAAACACGCCGCCCGAAATGGAGCGCCGCAGCGTGTCGCACGGAGGCCAGGAGCTCACGCTGCTCACGATGGGCGTCGACGAGATGCCACGGCTCGGCGTCGAACCGGGCGCGCGGAGTTTGCTCGAAGAAGTCCCGAACGTCCGCATCTTCACCGAGGTCGATACCGCCGCCTGGCTCGAATCGCTCGCGGCAAGCGTGTACTACGCGCGACGAACGAACCCGGAGCTGCGCGCCGAGGTAAGGCGGCTAATCAAGGGCGCACAGGGCCCAGAGCAGACCCTGCGCAGGCTGTGGACCTGGGTGGTCGAGAACATCGACGACGGCGGTGACCTTTCGTCGGCCGCGACCGCTACCTACGCCACCCGCCGGGGCAGCCGACTCGTCCTGCTCGCCGCAATGCTCGACGAAGCAGGAATCGAGAGCGAGCTGTGGCTGGCGCGGAACCGTCACGGGCCGGCACCGCTGCCCGGCGGTCACCCCATGATCGAGAACTACGACGCCGCCATGCTCGCCGTCCCTCTGCCAGGCCGGACACGGCCGCTCATGGTCATGACCGCCAGCAAGGTCATGCCGCTGGGCTACTTGCCGCCCGGCTATGACGATACCCAGGCGCTGCGCATCCCCGTGCGGGTGGGGGACGCCGCCGGTGTGGTCGACGTCCCCGCACCGCCGCCCAATCTCACCGATCGCCGCGTCTGGGATCTCGACGTCGAGGTTGACGTGTTGGGAGACGCCACCGTCAAGGGAAGCGTCACGCTCTTTGGCGGCGAGGCCATCGCATGGCGGCAGGCCCTGCGAGAGGTGGATCAGGACCGCATCGAGGAGATCTTCCAACAGGCCGAACTCGGCTGGCTACGCGGCAACGATCTGCGCGCGCTCGACGTGCGCGGTGCCGACGACCTCGAAGCTCCGCTCGAGCTTTCGTTCGAGGCCACCACCGCCGCCCTCGGCGTCGTGCAGAACGGGGTGCTGCTGTTGCAAGCCGATCTCGTGCCGCTCGACCAGGCCTCCCGATACGTCGCGTTGCCCAGGCGCGTCACCGGTATGGTCGTGCCCTACGCTCCGGTACACGAAGCCACGGTCCGCGTTCGCCTTCGCGATGGTCGGTTTTCCGAAGTCCCCGAACCCCTCGCGCTCACCTCGGACTTCGGCGTCTTCGAGCGCGCCGTCGAGGGCCGCGCCGGCACCTCCGAGATCGAGCTGCGCTACCGCTCGACCCTCAACACCGGCGTCGTCGAGGCCCGCAAGTACCGAACCTTCGCCGACTTCGCCCGCGCAGTCGAAACCGCCACCCAAGCGAGCCTCCGCGCCGAACCGCGGTGAGACGAGTCGACGGCGCGCCGAGCGACCGGGCACGAACTAGATCTTTCGGCGCAACCCGGGTCCTAGGGCGTAAGTTTCTTGATGAACAGGTCTCGACCTGTCCTGTCATTCGTGACGTCGCCAAACACGATGACGTTCCCGGACGTGTCGACCAGCGTCTCGATGTAGCGGTCGTCGGCGTGCGCGCTTCCAGCGTGGAGTTCGCGCCAAAGTTCAACCCCGTCTTCATCCATGCGGTAGATGACGGCGTCCTGACCGCCTTTTCCATCTTTGCTGGACTCGTTGCCCACGAAGACAGTCCCTCCGCCTGGCACAAACGCGGCATCGTTGATCCACAACGAACCCGCGCCGCTGAGGCTGGTCGACCACCGGAGTTCCCCTCCTTGGCCGTAGACGCGAACCTCAGAACCGTCCGGACCGCTTCCTTTTTCTCCGAATGGCACCGCCACGGCGATTTCGCCATCGTCTGAGACTGAAAGGGCGGGACGAGTGGGCCATTTGTACTCTCCGCTACCGACGCTCGCGAGCACCAACGTCGGGTCGACCTCGACATCTCGCTCGAACTGTACAAACCCGGCCTCAGAAAACTTCCTCAACGAGAAGGAGTTGGCGTCGGATACGCTGTCGAAACACAATAGGGCGCTCCCTGCACCGGAGGCATCTGAAGCGCAGAAGCAGGTCGATCTAGAACTCCCCGTCGTGAAGGGGTCACTCAACACATCGGTCCATTCTTCGGTGCCGTTGCTTGAGAACCGCCTCGCGAAACCACGCTCGAACAGAGCGAGACTCGGGCCTTGTTTGTTCGAGCCAGCCACTAGCAGCCCCCCGGTCGTACCGTATGGAACCGCGTTCGCAACGCTGTTCCTAAACTGCTCGATTGGTCCCAGGCTTGGTAGTTCCGCTAACCACCCGGGCGAGAAGTCCGGCAAAAAGGAACCGACAGACAAAGCTGCTCCGTCAGGCCCGAACTCCGGCTCTGATGTGGCAAAGACGCCAACAAGGCGCTCTTCGCCCCGGTTCTCCACGATGCGCAAGGCCAGAAAGTCCTCTTCCAGCGTTCCGGTTCCGCTCGCGACACCGCCCGACGAATAGCGCCTCCACCAATTTGAGTATGTAGCGGCAGAATCTCCGACACGAGCAGCTACAAACACGGAGTCGTCGGCTCCCAGCGAGAGTGAGGTCGCGTAGTCCTCGCCTTGGTGAAACGACGCTGACCAGAGCTCGACTCCAGACTCGCGACAGTCGGGATTACACCCGTCCCCGACCACGTCGTTTCCGTCATCGCACGCCTCATCTCCGCCAAGCACTCCGTCCCCGCACAAGGCCGCACTGTCTCCGTCTGTCCCGTCGGTCTGCGGACTGCTTGCCGAAGAAGAATCGCCCCGTCCCATCGTAGCGTCCGATGTCGCTGAGGCACCGCTGCTATCGTCTATCCCGCCCGAAGACTGGCCGCCGGCCGCCGTGCCGCCGTCGTAACTCCGCTACCGTCCTCCTTGCCGTCGACGGTAGGCGAAAAGCAGCCGATAAGCGACGCAGAGCAGCAAAACAATAGCGTGGGAATGCGCCGAGGCACGGAAGCAAACTAACGGGGCACGAAAACGCGTGCAAGATGTCCGTGTTCGGTGCGCTCCCTTGCCTTGTCGCCGGGTCTGAGTCGTATGCGCGCGAAGGGGGGGGCTCTCCGGTTGTGGCGCCTATTCTCGAATCGGCGAGCACATGTTGATGCACTCCGAGCCTCGCGTCGTCCCCGAGAGGCTAACGCTCGCGAGCGCGTGTGCTTCGAGCGCGGCCTGAACCATCGGCCGCGACGTTTCGGAGTCAATCTCGTCGTCGAGGTTCGGGACGTCAAGCGCGTAGAGTGTGAAGATGTACTCATTGCTGCACGAACCCGGTCCTCCATACCCGTACCGCGGACTCCCGGGTTGGGAAGTCCAGTTCCGGCACTGGACGGCTCCGGGAACGTCTTCGGGCATAGCTTCCTCGGAGATCCCGGACGGGACGCCGTTGGCTTCTCCGGGGATGTTCCAGATCGCCGAGTGCTCGAAGTCGATACTGAGATCTGCGAAAAAAATGCCGAAGCTCATCGTACCGTCTGGAGCACCCACCCAGTCGAGCTGAGGGTGCACGTTGCCCTCACAGACGTGCATGTTGAACGGGAGCAACCCGTCCTGCTCGAAGGAGGGGCTGGTCATGGCAAACGCCACTTCGCCGGTGCTGGAAGAACTCTCCGCTCCGGTACTGGACGAGCCCGAGCTGCTGTCGGCGCCTTCACTCGTGTTGGAGCTGCCGGGCTCCCCGGTAGTCGGGTCGGCCGCCGTCGTGCCGCCATCGGTTTCAGAGGTGGAAGCGGTCGTCGGGGTGCCCGTGGTCGGGTCCGAGGACGACGTGCTGGACGACGACCCCATCTCGGTGTCCGCCGCGCCGCCGTCATCGCCACAGCCGAGCAGCGACAACGCAAGAAAGCCAGTGAGGATGCTGCGTTCCATCGGCGCACCCTAACAGGGTCCAGCATGAACGTGGCGATCCGAGGCCTGGCGCCGGGATGAACCGCGTCGTCGTGCTTCGCCTCGGTGGCGGCTTGGCTTAGCATGGGCGCTCTGATGCCGGTCTTTCGCCCCGCAGGCTCCTCGCACGCGACGCGCGGCAAGGTGCGCGTGCTGTGGTCGGCGGTCGTCGGCGGGCTGATGGCACTGGGTGCTGGCGAGGCCGAGGCGAGCGAGGTGCGGGTCAACAGCCGCAGCATCGGTGAGGGCTACATGGTTCGGCTGCCCGGCGAGCGCGGGCAACTGGTGGGGCGGCGTCGGCTGTCGCAGTACGTCAACCTCGGGGTGTATGAGCTGCTTCCGCCGCGCGAAGTCGACGAGCTGCGGCGCGACCCCGACGACGGACAGCTCCAGGTGGTGGCGTCGATGCGCCTCCGCCATGACTTCGGCACGTTCACCCGCCGAGCAAGCGGACAAGCCGAGGACCTGATCGAGTCGCTCGACGGCCGACAGATCGACGTGCTGTACGGCTACCTCGAAGGCCGCAAGGTCGCCCGCTTCTTCGACTTCCGCATCGGCCGACAGTTCGAGATGTCCGGCCTGGACTTCTACGCGTTCGACGGAGGCTGGATTCGCGCCAACACCCCAGCGCACGTCGCCGTGGAGGCGTTCGCTGGCCAGCAAGTGGACGGCACGGCGCTGTTCGGATTCCCGACGTTCGAACTCGATGGAACCCAGGGCACGCCCGCGGACGAGTCGCATTCGATGATGGTCGGCGCCGCGTTCTCGCTCAGTGACGTGAAGTTCGCCGACGCTCGGTTCGCCTACCGCCGTACCTGGTCCCCCGCGTCGCTCAACAGCTCCGTTCCCGACGTGGACGGGATCGATGGCGTGGGCTCGGTCGTCGACCAGGAGTTCATCAGCGCCCAGGTTGCGCTGCGCCTGGCCAAGGGCAAGCTCGCTCCGTTCGGCGCCGGCCGATACAACCTCGGCGTGTCGCGGCTCGACGACCTCAGCGCGGGCGTGTGGTGGGCGATGACCGACATTCACACGCTCCGCGCGTACTACCTACGCACGATTCCCAGCTTCGACCTCGACTCGATTTTCAACGTGTTCGCCCTCGAGCCATTCGAGGACGTTCGCGTCGTTTACCAGGTCCGGCCCGGTCCTCGCTGGACGGTGTACGGCCGGTTTCAAGGGCGCTTCTTTCACAGCGCGCCCACGGCCGACAGCGGTGCGCTTCCCTCGGACCCGACCGCCTTCGGTGGAGGCGGAGGGGGAGGCGCGACCTACCGGACGCGCCGATTCGGCATGCGGCTGGACGGTTACGGCCTCGGTGGGGAAGGGGGCGTTCGCGTCGGCGGCAGCATCGATACGCGGACCCACGTCCTGTACGACCGCATCGCAATCGACGCGCGCAGCTACGCGCTGTACTACGCAGACGAACAAAACGAAGCTCGGGAGGGCTATTCCGTCTCCCTGCAGGCGGGCACCAACGTGCGACTCGGGCACGGCGTCTACCTCAACGTGTTGGCCGAGGAACTCTTCACCCCGTACACGCGCGCGGCGTTTCGGGCCTTCGGCATGCTCAGCCTCGACTGGGCCTTCCGCGCTGGGCAACGATGAACGACCGACGACGCACCGGACCCGTCCTCGCCGTGGCGCTCTTCGTGCTCGCCTTCGTACTTGGCACGGCCGTCGACGACGTTCGGACCGCTTGGGCCGCGCCCGCGGGACGGGGTCCTGCCACGACGACCGCACCGATGGGGCGCACCCCCACGATGGTCGGCGGCGGCAATGGCCCGCGTCAGCGCGCGAACATCCCTTCGACCGTCGGCGTGATGCATGGCCCGACGCGGCGAGGTTCCGCGGTGTATCCAAAGCAGGACCTGCCGATCCGTTTCAACCACGGCCAGCACCTCGGGCTCGGAATGGACTGCGTCCAATGTCATACCGACATCGACGCCTCCCGGCTCGCGAGCGACAACAACTTCCCGCGCGGCAACGCCTGCGACAGCTGTCACGGCGCCCAGCACCCCAAGCCGCGTGATGAGCCAGCGAAGTGCGGCATGTGCCACACCTCCGTCGACGAAAAGCAGCGCGTCACCGGTGGTCTCCGGGCACCACGGCCAATGCTCAAGTTCAACCACAAGCTGCACGCCAAGGCCGGGTCCAGCTGCGAGGACTGCCACGGCGACATGAGCAAGGTGCGGCTTGCCACGGTACTGCAGCTGCCCTCCGAGCAGAGTTGCCTGAGCTGCCACGATGGGTTCGGCGCCACGGATGCCTGCAGCGCATGCCACCCGACCGAATCGTCGGGCCGCCTCAAGACCCGGGCGATCGACGACCGCAGCATGCCGACCCTGGTGCCGCTCGCACAAAACGCATGGGGGGCGGCGCATGACCTCGCGTTCGTCGAAGACCACGCGCACATCAGCAAGGCCAACCCGTCGCTGTGCGGGGAGTGCCACGCGGAGTCGTTCTGCACCGACTGCCACGCTGGCTCGATTCGTCCGATGCGGATCCACGCGGGCGACTACATCAACGCACACGCACTCGACGCCCGCGCGCAGACGCAGAACTGCCAGGCCTGTCACCGCACGCAGTCGTTCT
>CAYSPB010000258.1:0-11172 GCA_964432695.1 uncultured Nannocystaceae bacterium | reverse complement strand
CTATCGCTGGCAGTTGCCTGATGGCGTGGATGAACTGTTGCCGCCCGTGGCGCGACAGATGGAGCACCTGCGACGGCAGGTGCTCGACGTGTTCCATCGCTGGGGCTTCGACCTCATCGATCCACCGCTGGTCGAATACCTCGACTCGCTGCTCGTCGCGTCCGGTGGCGATCTCGACCTGCAGACCCTGAAGACCATCGACCAGCGCAGCGGTCGTCAGCTCGGTATCCGGGCTGATCTCACCTCGCAG
This sequence comes from uncultured Nannocystaceae bacterium, assembly GCA_964432695.1. Lineage (GTDB taxonomy): Bacteria > Myxococcota_A > Polyangia > Nannocystales > Nannocystaceae > CAJXVA01. Next base: position 10,922 of record CAYSPB010000258.1, on the reverse strand, counting down.
GCGGTCCGGGTCGACGCGCAGCACGGGAGCGACGCGTCCGTGAGTCGTCTCTGCTATGCCGGTCCGGTGGTGTTCGCCAATCCCGTCGGTGTCCATGAGAGTCGCGTGCCGTTGAAAGCGGGTGCGGAGATATTCGGCGTGCCAGGCAGCGAAGCCGATGTCGAAATCATTGCGCTGATGCTCGACGTCCTGCGCCATGGCGGGCTCGACGATGTTGTGCTCGTCTGCGGGCACATGGCCATCTTCCGCGCGCTGCTTGATGCGGCCGCTGTCGATGACCGGATGGCGGCGGCGCTCTTTGCGGCCGTGCAGCTCAAGTCGGAAGCCGACATCGCGGCTGCCATCGAAGAGTCGATGCTCGAGGTTGGCCCCGCCATCTCGAAGCGCGTGCCGATGATCTCGGCGCTTGCGAACATCGCAACCCTGCTCGGCCTCCTCGGCACCATCTTCGGGATGATCGAGGCGTTCAAGGCGGTCGCCACGGTGTCCGCTGACCAACGCGCAACCGCTCTCGCGAAAGGTATTTCGATCGCGATTAACACCACGGGCTTCGGTCTCATGGTGTCCATCCCGCTTCTTGCCGCGCACATCTTCATCTCGAACCTGGCGAAGAAGATCTCCGACGAAGTCGATCTCTACGCCGTCAAGCTCGAGAACCTCCTGGCCGCACGAGTGCGTCAGGGCTGATTCTGGAACTCGGGTTGTGCTTCACCGACCGGCGGTAATGGTGCCGTTCGCGCCGGAGAGCATGTTCTGAAACCAGATTCTGGCCCCAACAGAGGAGAGACGCATGGCTAGGCGTAAGAAGAAGAACGTTGATGAAGGTGAGGTCGAAGCAAACCTCATCCCCGTCATGAACGTCATGTTCCTTCTCATCCCGGCTCTCCTGCTCGCGATGGAAGTGGCCCGCTTCGCAGCGATCAACGTATCGCCGCCGAAGTTCGCCGCCCAGAGCGATCAGAAGCAAGAGGAGAAGAAGAAGGAAGAGAAGCCGCTGAACCTGAAGGTCTTCATCATGGAAGACGGCTATCGGGTGAGCGCGTCCGGCCAACAGGCGGGCGCCGAAGGTGGCAAGTCGGCCGACTCGAGCAAGCCCACGATCCCCCTGGCCAAGCCAGGGTCGACGCTGGACGACTTCGACCGGTACGACTACGCGGCCCTTGAGGCCAAGGCCAACGAGTACAAGCGGCTGTTTCCGCACGAAACCGTCGTGACCATCAGCGCCGAGAACAGCATCCCGCTTCAGGCGGTCATCCGTACCATGGACTCGCTCCGCGGTACCGAATGTCAGCTGATGAACGCGGTGTCGGGCAACGAAGAAGTGCCTGATACGTGTCTGTTCTGGTCGCCCATCGTAGAGGCAGGTGCCGGCTGATGTCCGATCAAGCAGCACAAATCGCAGCCCAACAGGCCGCTCAGGCGGCATTCCTGGCCAAAAAGAAGGCCAAGAAGGCAGCACGCCGGAACAACGAGCTCGAAGAGGGAAGCCTCAACATCACGTCGCTCATGGACGTGGTCTCGATCATCGTTGTCTACCTGCTCAAGAGCTACGGTACCGACCCGGTCGTCATCACCCCGACTGCGGGCCAGAAGGTCCCCATGTCGAAGGCCGATGCGCCCATCCAAGACGGTGTGCCGGTGTACGTCTCGCAGCGCTCGATCACCTTCGGGTCGCAGCGTGTCGTGCAGCTCGACGAGAACGGCGACGTTGACCCCGCCCAAGTGCAGGGACAGCTCATCGGGCCGCTGTTCGACCTGATGGCTGAGGAGGCGGAGCGGTCCAAGCAGACCGCGGCCGCCAAAGGAGAAGAGTGGGAAGGCACCGTCATTCTCGTCGGTGACCAGAAGCTCAAGTTCTCCACGCTCGTGAAGGTGATGTACACCGCCGGCAAAGCGGAGTACTCGCAGTACGCATTCTGCGTGATTCAGACGGGCGGCTGAGCCCGATTCGGCACGTCGACGGCCGCACCTGGGGCCGTGTACTGGCCCCCCACAAAGCGCGAGCGAGGTTGGACCCTCGCTCGCGTTTTTACGTGTCACGTCTGGACGCGCTCGGGTCTGCGCCACCCTGGGTCATGCCCCGTTTTTGTGTCCCCAACCGGAAAAAAGCATGACGGATCGCATCCTTCGGACACATAGATACGCGGGGGATGCTGGCGAAAGCGACCAGAGGCGTGATCGTTGTGCCGTGGACCGCGACGCTCCTGTCAGCACCACAACCCGCGAAACTCCATTTCACCGTGCAGGCTCTAGACTTCTGCGCTGGCATGGCCGGTGCAAAAACCCTCCGATGTCGACGCTCCCCAGGCTGCGGGTCCGGCGTTGGCCGACGACCGCTCCGGGACCGCCCTACGTCCGGGGGCCCATATCGGCGCTTCAAACCGGGCTCCACTGGTTGATGATCGAGAGGAAGCCCGGCTTCGCCTCCCGGCGGTGGTTCAACCGCCTCCCTTTTGCCAGCAGAAACTGCTAAAACGAACAAAGCGGATGAGCGCCCCCTCGAAATCGAGCTCCAAGGTTCTGCGACTGGTCGTCGTCGTCGACGAGAAGGTGAGCGAAGACCTTCACCAGACCCAGCCCGGGGGGGTCAGCGTCGGCACCACCTACGGGTCCGACGTGCTGTTGTTCGGCAAACAAGCGCCGACGAGACATCAACTGTTCGACTACCGGCAGGGCGCATACTTCCTCGACCTACCACCGTCGGCGCGCGGCAAGGTCCGCATCGGCAAGAAGGCGGTCTCGGTCAAGAAACTCCGCCAGCGCTACGGCAAGGGCAACAACTGTCGTATCAAGCTCGATCCGCGCGCCAAAGGCAAGCTGCGGATCGGGCAGAGCACCGTGGTGTTCCAGTTTGGACGCCCAAAGCCGGTGGCTCCCAAGCTTCCCTTCCCGGCGATCTTCAAGGCGTCGATCGTCGGCATGGTGGGCGCGCTCGCGGTGTACTCACAGCTCGCCTCCGCCGGCATCCTCGGTCCCTTCTTCCTCTGGGCGAACTTCGCGGAGATCCCCGAAGAGGACGAGATGGACATCGATGAGCGCTTCCTCGTCGCCGTTGGCCGCAAGCCCGCCGACAAGCCCGACGAAGAAGAGGAAGAAGAAGAGGAAGAGGTCGACGAGGACGAGTTGGCCGAAGAAGACGACAAGCTCGTCGAGGTCAAGGACACGCCCAAGCCCCAGAAGAAGCTCACCGAGAAGCCCTCGAAGTTCTCGAAGGCTGCGGTCAAGCAGGCACGCAGCGTCGGTGTTGCGCGGGTGCTCGGGACGTACGGAGGCGATGGTCCCGGGACCGTGTTCGACGTCATTCAAAGCACCGAGAACCGGCTCGGCGAACTCGCGGACGCGGGCATGACCACCACGGTCGAAGCGAATGGTCCGCTCGGCGACCTCGCACCGATCGGTGGCGACGGCATCGACCTGCACGGCCAGCTCACGCAGACCAAAGGATTCGACACCGGCGACGGACCTGCGCTGGAAGCCCGGACGCAGAAGCGCGAGCGCAAGATTCGCGGTCGCACCAAGGCCAGTGGCACCCGCTCCGATGGCGGGGATGCAAAAGCGATCAAGGCGACGATCAAGCACCGGACCGGTGCGCTGCAGGCCTGCTACAACAAGGCCCTGCGTACGCAGCCGGACCTTTCGGGCAAGATGACCTTCTCCGTCGTCATCAGCTTGATGGGCACGGTGACCAAGGTCGTGGTCGACGAAGATAGCCTTGGCTCGGCATCAGTCGCCGCCTGCACCAAGGCCAAGATCAAGGGCTGGCGGTTCCCTCGTGCCGACGAAGGCGCGGACGTCACGTTCTCCGTGGTATTCTCTGGTTCCTGAGGAGTGGATCGTATGAAGCAGTTTCGACGCATTGCGACGGTGGTCGCGCTTCCCCTTCTCCTCGCTGGAGGCGTTTCGCTCGCAGCCCCGGCGCCTGAGTCGGCGCCCGGCGCGGGTTCTGACACCACCGTCGACATGAGTGCCGTACGCAGCGCGCAGAGCCGTTTGGAGAATGGTCTCGCGTCGCTCGGCTCGATGGCCGCCTCGGCGAAATCCGACGGAGATGCTTCGCTGGCCAGCTGTCTCGAGGACAAGGTCGCCCGCGCGCAGGACATCATGAACACGGCGGATGCCGAGCTTCTCGTCCTCAAGGACCAGTCGGCATCTGCGCAGTCGAAGTCCTTCGCTGCCGAAAAGCTTCAGGCCGCGGCAGATGCAATGGATGGTGTGATGTCGGCTGCCAAGGGCTGCTCGGGCGAGCAGGAGCTCGAGGAAAACGACAACGTCACCCGCAACGAGCTCGACAAAACGGACACGATTCCGGTCGAAGACCCGACGATCTCCCCGACCGAGCCTCCGCTTCCGCCTCCGGTGGACCAGGGGCAACCGCCGACTGCGGCGAGTCCTACCATCTGATCCAGGAGCTGAACCCGTCACCGACGAGGCCGGGCCTGCGGGCCTCCCCCAGCTTTGACGCAGAAACGCCGTACAACGGCTGAACGAGCGCACAGAGGACCCACCGGGGCCCCGTGCGCTCGAACTTTTTTTAACGAGAAGTACGTGCCAGACGGACTCCTGCGGGGGCTGCATGCCCTCCGGTCGCGACGCTCGCGTCCGCACCCCTTTTGGGGCCATACCGTCCTTCGGTTAGCCTCCCCGCCAGAGCAGCACGCTTGTCCGCTTCGTTCCCGAGATCGACCGTGAAGGTCCCCCGTCTGCTGGCGGTGCTCGTCGTGTTGCTCGCCGTCGGTCTGTGCGGTGTGTCGACGCGCGCGTGGGCTGGCGGCGCCCAGAACTTGCCCCGCGTCTCCGACGGCGAAGGCATCAAGGTCGGCAAGAAATCGAAGTTCCACGGTGGCATCGCACTGCCCGTGGGCGTCGACTCGAACGTGTTCAACGAGGCGCGTTCGGAGACCCCTCGTAGCGCCGCGTACCTGTACCCCACCGCGTGGCTCGGGGTTGGCAGCCGTGACGTGGTTGGTGGCGTGCTGCAGACGCCACCGTCCCGAACGTCGCGCCTGGCCGACTACAACATCGGGCTCATCGCGGGCTTCCGTCAGTTCCTCGCGGCCGACGAACGCATTCGGTCTCAGCCGAAGCTCTCGGTCGGCACCGGCCTGCGGTTCTCGATTCTTCCGGGGCGACGCTTCGAGATTCGAATCTCCGATGACTTCTTCCGCGGTGCCAACCCCGGCAACTACGAGAGTGAAGGCACGGTCTTCAACTTCAACCGCATCGAGCACGACGGCAAGCTCGACCTGATTGCCCGTCCCGGCGGCGGTCGCCTGTCGCTGTCGCTCGGCTATCACAACCTGTACCTGCGGTTCGGCAACGAGGCGAACAACAAGGCCAACCGCATGCGGCACGGCCTGGCGCATGAGACCAAGTGGCGCTTCTTGCCCAAAAGCGCGCTGGTCTTCAACTACACGTTCGACTGGACGTTCTACACCGACTGCTGCGTGTCGGTGGGCTTTGGCCGAAACGAAGACAGCTTTGCGCACCGAATCCAGGGTGGCTTCCGGGGACAGGTCGCCAAGAAGCTGTCCGTCGATGCGCTGGTCGGGTGGGGCTTTGGGTACTACCGAGATGACCCGAACGGTCCCAACTTCAGCTCGTTCTTGGGCAACTTCGGCCTGAGCTACTTCCCCACGCTGCGCACGACGCTGGCCATCAATGCCTCGCGGTCGTTCCAGGACTCGCTCTTCGGCAACTACTACGTCGACAACGGTGTCAACGTGACCGCCAACCACCAGTTCCGCTGGCGGATGAACCTCAACGGCGGACTCGGCGTCATCGGGCGAACCTACTCGGGCCTGTCGGTCCCCGGCGAGGAGACCGGCGACATCACTGGCTACGAAGGCCGCGGCGCCGACACGTTCCAGGCACGCGACACGTTGTTCACGCTGCAGGCCAAGGTGGATCAGCCGCTGGGGCGCATCTTCTCGGTGGGCCTGAGCTACACTCTGCTGGTCGACAGCACGCAGTTCCGCGTGTTCTATGCCAACGGCTCCGAGGATGAACTCGGCTATCTCAAACACATGGCGTGGCTCGTCGGTGCGATTCGCATCTAGCGCGCGGCTCTTCATTGCGGCGCTTGGTGTTGCCGTGCTCGGCGGATGTCCCAAGCCGACGGGACCGGTGGTGCTGCCGCCGCCCAAAGCGGCGCCCAAGAGCGACGCAGTCCGGCCCGGGGACAAGCTTTCGATCACGGTACGCGGGCAGGAAGATCTGTCGGGCGAATACATCGTGTCGGCCGATGGCATCGTTCGCTTTCCGCGGATCGGCGACGTGCCGGCGGCGGAACGCGAGCCCGCTGACGTCGCTGCGGAGATCGAGACGTCGCTGGCGGACGGGTGGCTTCGTGACCCGCAGGTGACCGTTTCGCTGCTCGAGCGGCAGAATCCCGAGCAGGTCACCGTGCTCGGCGAGGTCGAGGCCGCCGGGTCGTACCCACACGATGGGCAGCTGACGCTGATGAAGGCGATCTCGTTGGCCGGCGGGATGTCGGATACGGCGCAGCAGCGAAAGGTGAAGCTGATCCGCGAGACGGACGCGGGGCGCAAGACGGTGGAGATCGACGTGCAGGCGATCGTGGAGAGCCGGGCGCAGGATGTTCCGATCGAGCCGGGGGACATCATCATGGTCCCCGAGAGCCCGATTTGAGTCTTTGAGGGAACCCCTCGGTTTCCCTCGCTGCGGCAGCAACCTTCGCTTCACCGATCCTGCCCATCCAGGGGCGCCCGGTGGGGCGGCGCTCGTGGTGTGCCGCGGCGATGGTTCAACGACGGTTCGGGGCGGCTGTTCTGTGGGCTGTCAGTTGGGGGCAGAGGCGTTGGGGGAGCCCGGGTCTTGGGGGGTGGGTCTTTAGGTCGGGGGGCGCCGGGTTGTTACACTCCGGGCACGATGGCCGAACAGGAGCCCGTCCTCGGTATCGACTTGGGTACGACCAACTCCGCATGCGCGGTGGTCAAGGACGGGCGTGCGTCGGTCGTGCGCCGCGGAGAGGATCGGATCATTCCCTCCGTGGTGGCCTCGATGCCCGATGGCCGGTGGCTGGTCGGTACGCGTGCGAAGCGGCGGCGTTCGATCGACCCGACGAACGTGATCTACTCGTCGAAGCGGCTCATCGGCCGTCGGTTCAACTCCGAAGAGGTCACGGAGATGCGCCAGCGGGTTCCGTACCGGATCGTCGAGGGCAACAACGAAGCGGTGATGATCGAAGTCGCCGGAAAGGTCGTTAGTGCGGTCGAAGTGGGCGCGCACGTGCTGACCTACCTGAGACAGATGGCCGAGGAGGCGCTCGGACGTCGGGTTCGCAAGTCGGTCATTGCGGTGCCAGCGAACTTCACCGACACGCAGCGCAGCGCGACTCGCATTGCTGCTCGGCTGGCCGGCCTCGACGTCATCCGCGTCATCAACGAGCCTACCGCCGCGGCGCTGGCCTACGGCTACATCGAAGACACCGACCGAGTCATCGCGGTCTACGACTTCGGTGGCGGGACGTTCGACGTCACGATTCTCCAGATCACGCGGAACGTGTTCGAGGTGCTCGCAACGTCGGGGGAGATGTTCCTCGGTGGGGACGACATCGACGAGGTCATCCTCAAGCTCATGGCCAATGCGTTCTCTCAGCAGCGGGGTATCGTGGTGCACGACAACCCGGTCGCGATGGAGCGGCTGCGCGCCGTCGCCGAGCAGGTGAAAATTCAGCTCAGCACGCAGCGGGGAGCGAGCGTGCACGTCGAAGAGGTGCTGCCCGGGCAGCGCAGCGACCTCGACTTTTCGATCTCCGAATCCGACCTGCGGCCGTACATCGACCCGATCATTCGCCGGACCGTGCCGGTCTGCGAAGACGCCTTGCGCTCTGCGGGCCTCTCGCCGCATCAGGTGGACGAGATCGTGCTGGTCGGCGGAACGACGCGACTGCCGATGGTCCGCCAGATCGTCGAGGAGACGTTCGGCAAGCCCCCGCAAACCTCGATCAACCCGATGAGCGTCGTCGCCGTCGGGGCCGCGATCCAAGGCGCCGCACTGATGGGATCGCTGGTTCCGATGGCCGATGGTGGGGTGTCGACGCCGGCGCCGGTGAACTCGGCGGTCCTGCTCGACGTCGTGCCGCGTAGTCTGGGCATCCATACGCTCGGCGGCTACGTCGACACGATCATCGAGCGCAACAGCGCCATCCCGATCGAGCAGACGCGCATGTTCACAACCACGGCGGACAACCAGCGGTTCGTTCGCATCCAGGTCTGCCAAGGCGAAGACAAGGCGTTCGAGAACAACCTCAAGCTGGGGGAGCTGGTGCTCTCGGGTCTGCGGGAGGCGCCTCGGGGGGGCGTGACCGTGGCGGTCACGTTCGAGATCAATGCCGACGGCATGCTCGAGGTTCGGGCGATGGATCAGGAGACGGGGCAGCAGCAGGTTGCGACGATGCGGGTGCTCGGAGGGCTCGACGAACAAGAGGTCAAAAAAATGGCCAACCGCATGGCCGCCTCCACGCCGGTGCGAACGGGCGGTACGATTGTGCCGATGTAGTCGATGCGCGCGCCGGATCTTCAGCAGCAGGTGATGGTCCTGCATCAGGGACTCGACCAGCTCTCGTACTATGAGTTTCTCGGCGTCCGCCCGAGCAGCGACTACGTGGCGATCCGCGATGCTTACTACGGCCGCGCTCAGCGCCTGCACCCCGACCGCTTCGTCGCGCTCGGCACTGGTTCTCTGCAGCGGGCGGCCTACGCGGTCTACAAGCGGATCTCCGAGGCGTTCGCGGTGCTCAGCGACCCCGAACTGCGGGTTGCCTACGACGAAGTGCGGTTGGGGGGCGCGAACCGGCTCGACGCCGTGGCGCGCGCCCGACGGCTGTCGGCGGCAGAGCGTCAGCTCTCGAACACGTTCGCGCGCATCTACTACCGCGCCGCGTGGGCGAAGGTGGCGCGCGGATTGTGGCGCGCGGCGTGGATCGACGTACAGCTGGGCTTGAGCCTCGAAGATGCGGTACCCCTGCGGGAGCTGGAGATGCGCATCCAGCGAGACCCCGCCGGTCGTGCGGCGCTTCAAGACGTCTGACGCACTCGCCATGAGACACGCCACGATCTCCCGGACCACGAAGGAAACCGACATCACGGTCGCGCTCACGCTGCCCGATGACGCTCCCGCCCCGCCGTCGATCGACACGCCGGTTCCGTTTCTCAGCCATATGCTCGAGGCGCTCGGCAAGCACGGCGCGATGGCCCTGGACGTCAAGGCGACCGGAGACGTGCACATCGACGGGCATCACACGGTCGAAGACGTCGGGCTCGTGCTCGGCTCAGCGCTCGATGAGGCGCTCGGCGACCGCGTCGGCATCCACCGCTTCGGGCACTTTTCGCTGGCGATGGACGAGACGCTCGTCGACTGCGCGCTCGACCTCGGAGGTCGACCCTACCTCGTGTTCGATCTTCCGGTGATCAGCGGCCGCTGGCTCGGTACGTTCGACTGCGACCTGGTCAAAGAGTTCTTTCAGGCCCTGGTCGTGCAGGCGCGCATGAACCTGCACCTGCATCTGCGTGCCGGTGGCAACGTCCACCACGTCGTGGAAGCCAGCTTCAAGGCGTTCGCGCGGGCGCTGCGGATGGCGTGCGCGGCCGACCCAGCGATGGGCATTCCGTCCACCAAGGGCGCCATTTGAGTCGCGCTGCGGGGTTCCTCACCAGCCGCGCTCTCGGTTCCACCGGCGCGGTTTCGTGGGTACTCTCCGGCCGATGTCTTCGGATTCGACCCGCCGGTCCGCACAGCGCCTCGAGCTTCAGCAGTCCCTCGCGACGCTGAGCGCCAACCCAAAGCTCGCGCGCGAAGGTGACGCGGGTCTGGAGCAGGCCGAGGCCAAAGCCGATGCGGTTGCCGAGCGCATCCGCAAGTCGGGGCGTCAGCTGGCGCAAGAGCGCATCGACCAGCTTCTCGACCCCGGTTCGTTCGTCGAGCTGGACCCGTTCGTGACGCATGGCGTGTCGGACTTCGACATGGCCAACAAGAAGGCCTACGGCGACGGTGTCATCACCGGACATGGCACCGTCGATGGCCGGACCGTCTTCGTGTTCGCGCAGCAGGCCGAGGTGTTCGGGGGCAGCTTGGGCATGGCGCACGCCCGAAAGATCTGCAAGGTGATGGATCTGGCGACCGAAGTCGGCGCGCCGGTCATCGGCCTCAATGACAGCGGTGGCGCGCGCATCCAAGAGGGCGTGGAGTCCCTCGCTGGCTACGCGGAGATCTTCAAGCGCAACGTGCTGGCGTCGGGCGTAGTGCCACAGCTCTCGGTCATTCTCGGCCCTTGTGCGGGGGGCGCGGTGTACTCCCCCGCGCTCACTGACCTCGTCCTGATGGTCGAGGACACCAGCTACATGTTCATCACCGGCCCCGACGTGATCAAGACGGTGACGCACGAAGAGGTCACGAAGGAAGAGCTCGGTGGCGCGGGCACGCACAATGAGAAGAGCGGCGTTGCCCACTTCCGCTGCGCGTCCGAGGCCGGGGCGCTGGCGATGGTCCGCCAGCTGCTCTCGTTTCTGCCCAGCAACAACATGGACGATCCCCCGGCGCTCACCTCGGCCGACGACGCGTCGCGCAGCTGCGATGCGCTCACGGACCTCGTCCCCGAAGACCCGTCGAAGCCCTACGACATCCGCGCCATCATCACCGAGATCGCCGATGGCGGGCAGTTCCTCGAAGTGCAGGAGCACTTCGCCAAGAACATGGTGGTCGGGTTCGTCCGCCTCGATGGAAAGCCCGTGGGCATCGTCGCGAACCAGCCGCTGATCCTCGCCGGATGTCTCGACATCGACGCATCGGTGAAGGCCGCCCGCTTCGTTCGCATGTGTGACGCATTCAACGTGCCGTTGCTGACCCTCGTCGACGTGCCATGCTTCCTGCCGGTCACCAACCAGGAGTACGGGGGGAGCATT
>CAYSPB010000257.1:9096-11184 GCA_964432695.1 uncultured Nannocystaceae bacterium | reverse complement strand
CCTGCAGCTCGGCCCGCGCCGGCGGCTACACCTGCGCGTCCGGCAGCCGCGATCGGAGGTCCCATTCCGATCGCCGTGCCGATCCCGTTCACCGCGGCCGACAACCCGACTCCGGGCATGCTCAAGCGCCTCGCAGAAGCGGCAGACAGCACCGGCATCGACCCGAAGGTCGCCGAGGCGCTCGTGTCGCTCAGCCGCGAGGTCATCGAGCAGGTCGTTTGGGAAGTCGTCCCCGAGCTGGCCGAGCAGATCATCAACAAGCAGGCCCAAACGGCCTGACGTTCGCGCTTCAGCGCAGCGAGATGGCCCGCTCTTGCCACGGCTCGAGCGGGCCATAGCACTTGCCGTCGTGCCGCTCGGACCAGGGCGTCATCTCGACGATGCCGGGAAGTTGTTCGGGCAGCACCAGCGTGAAGCCATCCTTGCCGGGCCTGAACCCGACGGTCGTCGCGGCCGGGGCGGACTCGACGGGCAGGGGCGGGCAGTCGGCCCCACATGCACGGCGGCCCCCTTCGGTTTGCCGCGTCACGGTGTACGTCACGTCGAACTGCCGCGTGTCGCCGTTGGGCCGAGCGGGGCAGGCGTGGATGTCGTCCACGACGATGCGCGTACCGGGACCGTCGACGCACGCCGCGGAGCGGGTGGCACGACCGCCGGCCTCCGTCAGCATCCGGGTGATCTCCACCGTCGCTTGCAGCGCTGCCTGACAGTTTGCCGGCAAGGCAGAGCGGGGCCGCACGGTGGCGTCGTTCGAGGGCGCATCGTCACCCTCTTTGGCGATGAGCGCCGAGTCGACGCGCGGAGGCTCGGGACAGGTCGGGGGTGGTGGCGTCGCGGGCTGGCATGCGGAGCACAGTCCCAGCAGCAACCCCGGCAGCGGTGCAGGGCGACGAGGCATCACCGCGTGGTCGTACCACCCCGTTGCGCTCGTGTGCACGCCGGTGGCTGCTATCCTCCGCTCGATGGCCGACTTGGTCCGCGTCGACCTCGACCTGCTGCCGGCGGAGCCTCGCTACCGCCCGCTGGGCAAAGCGGCGTGGTACGGCCGCCGCATTCCGTCCGCGCTCGCCGTCGGGGCGGTCGTCGGGGTGGGTAGCGTACTCGTGCATCCGATGGCGATGTGGGTCGCGATCATCGGCATTTTCGGGTGGTCCATCGCTCGACGTCGCCGCCTCGTCGGCGTGCTGCAGAAAAACGATGACGCGCTCGCGCTGCTCGTGTCCGGAGAGCTCGACGCGGCGGCGACCGCCTACGACGACCTGTGTGGTCGAGCTCGAGGCGCTCCCGGCCTGCACTCGCTCCTCGTCTACAACCGCGCGGCGGTCTACCTGGATGCTGGCGATCCCGAGCGCGCGGCGGGCCTGCTCTCCGCGGTCCTGCATGCTGGCTGGATCGGGCCCAAGGGGTCGCTGACCGCGTACTACCCGGCGGCGCTGGGGCGCCTCGCAATGGCCGAAGCGCTGCGCGGACGGCTGGACCAGGCGCAGACGTGGCGTACCCGAGCGCACGCGGCGACGAGTGCAGCCAAGCGCGGCATGCATTTGCTGGTGGACATGGTGGTCGAGGCCAAGCTCGGCCAATTCGAGCAGGTCGTGACGCTCGCCGAAGAAGGCTGGGCTCGGGCGGAAAACATGCTCACCGCGCGACAGCTCCGGGTTGCACGGATGCTGGAGGCCTTTGCGCTCGAGCACCTGAGCACCGACGAATACCGCGGGGTCTCTCGGGAGACCGACCTCGCGCGGGCGCTGGAGGCGGCGCGTTCGTCGACGCTGTCGGAGTTTCGCTTTCTCACCGCGCACTGGGACGAACTCGATCGGTTCACCCAGCGGCACAGACTCTGACCGCTCGCGGAACCATGTTTCACGGCACTGCGTGGGCTCGCTCATGCCGGGGCCCAGATCCGCTGTGGCAAGGTTCGCCCGCCATGCGTCGCGCAGCGTTCGTCCCCGTCCTCGCTCTGTTGGCCTTGGGCTGCAAGGAGCAGACCCGAACCCCAGCGGACGACACGCCGAGCGGTGCGGCGCCCGTCGTCGCCTCCGACGTGGCCGATGCCGTCACCGCGAACATGGACACCGGGGCCAACCCCTG
>CAYSPB010000257.1:0-9086 GCA_964432695.1 uncultured Nannocystaceae bacterium | reverse complement strand
TTCTACCGCTACGCCTGCGGTGGTTGGATCGACGCGACCGAGCTGCCCGCCGACCAACCCCGCTACGGCCGGTTCCAGGCTCTTCTGCAGCGGAACCAAGAAGCGCTCAAGGCCATCCTCGAAGACCTCGCCGCGAAGCCGGCCACGGAGCGAGGGACGCCGGGGACGGTGTACGCGGCGTGCATGAACGATGCGGCGATCGAATCGACGGGAATCGTCGCCGTGAAGCCGATGCTGGACGCGGTCGCGAAGGTGGACGCCGGCACGGTCATGGGCGCTGCGGGCACGCTTCGCGCGGCTGGCATCGGCGTGCTGTTCGGACTCGACGTCGGGCCCGATCTGGCGGACCCGACGATCAACATCGCCCACATCAGCCAGGGGGGCCTCGGCATGCCCGACCGGGACTACTACCTTCGCGATGACGCCGATGCGAAGACGATCCGGGATGCGTACCTCGGGCACCTTCAGGCGATGTTCATGGCCGCGGGACTGCCGGCGGAGCAGGCCCAAGGGGTGCTCGATTTCGAAACCGAAATCGCGAAGGTGACCACACCACGCGCCGAGATGCGCGACCCCAACCTGCGGAACAATCGAATCTCCCCAGACCAGCTCCAGGCGCTCACCCCGAAGCTCGACTGGGCCGGCTTCTTCGCCGCGCTCGGCAACCCCGGCATGGACCAGCTCAACGTCTATCCCGAGACGTACTTCAAGGGGATCGAGGCGGCCATCACGGGGGCCGACGCGGAAACGCTGCGGGCCTATTTGCAATGGCACGTGCTGCATACGTATGCCGGGCAGCTGCCCAAGGCGTTCCGCGAAGCGGATTACGCGTTCTACAAGCGGCAGCTGCGTGGGCAGCTGGAGCCGGCGCCGCGTTGGAAGGACTGCGTTGCGATCACGGATCGCTCGGTGCGCGACGACCTGGGGCAGCTCTACGTGGCGGATCACTTCGCCGGCGACAGCCGCGGCATCGCGTTGGAGATGATCATGGCGATCGAGGCGGCATTCGAAGGCGGACTTCCATCCCTGTCGTGGATGGACGAGGGCACCCAGGCCCGCGCGGTCGAGAAGATGACTGCGATTGTCAACAAGATCGGATACCCCCAGGCGTGGCGGGACTACAGCAGTCTCGTTCTCGGCGACGGGCACGTCGCAAACATCGTCGCGGCTCGGACCTTCGAGTCCCAGCGCTCGCTCGGCAGTACGGCAAGGCGGTCGACAAGCTCGAGTGGCACATGAGCCCCCCGACGGTGAACGCCTACTACAACCCTCCCAACAACGAGATGGTGTTTCCCGCGGGCATTCTGCAGCCGCCGTTCTTCTCGCCCCAGTGGCCGATGGCGATGAACTTCGGTGGCATCGGCATGGTGATGGGTCACGAGCTCACCCACGGGTTCGATGACTCGGGCCGCAAGTTCGACGGCAGTGGTCGGCTGCGGGAATGGTGGGACGAAGACGCGGCCAAGCGCTTCGAAGAGCGGGCGCAATGCGTCGACGACCTGTACAGCAGCTACGAGGTTCAGCCGGGGGTGTTTCTCAACGGCCGGCTCACGCTTGGGGAGAACATCGCGGACTTCGGCGGCATCAAGCAGGCCCACGCCGCGTATGTCGCCTGGGCGCAGGCCAACGGTGAAGACCCGAAGGCGCAGGTTTGGGAGGGCTTGACCGCCGAGCAGCTCATGTTCGTTTCGTTCGGCCAGATCTGGTGCAGCAAGGCCACGCCGGAGGTCGAGAAAGTCCTGGCGCTGACCGACCCGCACTCGCACCCGCGTTATCGAATCAACGGGCCGCTCTCCAACTTGCCCGCGTTCTGGGAAGCGTTCAGCTGCGAAGAGGGCAGCGGCATGCGGCCGCCGGCCGAAGCGGTCTGCGAAGTCTGGTAGCGGTCGCGCGGACGAGAAAAAAGGGCGCCACTCCGGCTGGAGGTGGCGCCCTTTCGTTCGTTTCACAGCGGCGGTCTCAGCCGCCGGAGCTCCCGCCCTCTTCGTCACCGGCTTCACGATCGCCTTCGACCTCTTCGATCTCGAGGTTGGCGTCGGCCGCGATGTCGTCCTCGGCGTAGAGAATGTCGCGCCAGGCCTTCTCGGAGAACAGCTGTGGCTGGTCGAGGTAGAAGGGGCTTTCGGGGTCGTCCGACTGACCGTACGTCAGGAACGCCTTGCCCACGGGACCCTCTTCGGCGAACTCGAGCGCCATGATGAAGCTGGTGCCGTAGTTGACGACGTAGCCCTCCGGGGTGAGGTCGGTGTTGGAGTTGATCTCGGGCTCCCGCTCCATGTCGGGCGCCATCGTCGACTTGAGGATGCTGTACTGGATGAGGTTGGTCGTTCCCTCGAAGCGACCGCCGCCGTGCATCGGGATCTGCGTGCCGGCCTTTTTGGTGAACTGACCCTCGCGCAGCGTGCTGCTGGGGCCGAGGTTGGCCTGGCCGAGTCGGTCGAGTGCGCCGACGAGAGCTTGCAGAATGCGGTCCTCTTCACCCTCTTCGGGGGCGGCCGACAGGGTGTTCGGCGTGGCGACGGGATCGCTTTCGTCGAACCGGTTGCTCCACAGCGTGGGGCCATCGCGCAGGACGTCGATGTTCGAGAAGTCGCCCAGGAACTCGCGCCACAGCAGAGCCCCCGGCGCGTCGAGGTCGATGCGGAGGTTCCAGCCCTCCAGCGCCGCACAGGCCGCGCTGAGGTCGACGCCTTCGTACGTGGGCGTCGCTTTGCAGCGCTCGACAACCGCATCGCGCAGCAGTTCTGCCATCATGCCCCGGTTGCTGAGCACGGCGGCCTGCAGCTCTTCGAGCGTGAACTTGCCGTCCGCGCCCGAGGCTCCGTTCTCGGCGATTTCAGTCAGCAGCACCGCGTTCATACGCGTGCGCGGCGTGCGGGGCGTCCCCTCGCGGCCGTGCATGACCGAGTAGCCGGTCAGCGGGGCGTCCGGGTTGGTCAGCCAGTGCGAATCGTTCGCGTTGAAGATGAAGTCCGAGCGCTCGATCTGCGGGACGTCCGAGAAGGGAACGAGGCCCGGATCTCGGGCGCCGTCCACCTCGACCCATTCGTTGGCCGAGGTGCTTCCGTCGAGCGCGACCGCGCCGATCGTTTTCACGCCGTTGATCGCAAACGCGAGCAGCGGATCGGTGCCTGCCGCCGCAGGATCCTCCCAGGCCGCGATCGTCTCGGCGGTCAGGTTCGGCGTGGGCGTGGTGTCGGCGTACCACGCAACCCCCTCCGCGCTGGCCGACATCGTGTTCACCCACGGGATGCCCTGGTTGTCTGCGTGGGCCTGCTGAAATGCCTCCATGCTGTCGGCCACGTTCATGTCGTGGAACTGATTGATGAGCGTGGCGTTGAGCTCGTTCGCGTCGCGGAACGTCAGCGCGAGCTCGGTGGTCCAGCCGCCGAGATCGCTGATGTTGAGCATCGGCCCCCAGTGGCTACTCCACATGCGCCGCGTTCGGGGGACGAGCTGCCCGCCCTCGAGGACGTCGATGGTTATGTCCTCGAAGGTCATGTCACGCATCTGGCCGTCATACTCGTAGCGCGTCGGGTCGGACGGGTCGAGCTTGAGCGCGTAGGCGGTGAAGCGCTGCCCGTTCGAGACGGTGTGCGTCCAGCCGACCGCGTCGTTGAAGCCGATGAGCACTCCGACCACGCCCATGAGCGAGGCGCCGTAGACGTTCATCTCGCCGGGAACGGTTAGCTGGCTCTCGTACAGCTTCAGCTCGCCTTCCCACGGGAAGTGCGGGTTG
Source organism: uncultured Nannocystaceae bacterium (assembly GCA_964432695.1). GTDB lineage: Bacteria > Myxococcota_A > Polyangia > Nannocystales > Nannocystaceae > CAJXVA01. The sequence goes on along the minus strand of CAYSPB010000257.1, from coordinate 5,347 downwards.
GCGAACACCATGCCGCGGCCGCTGGCGGAACGATCGGATCCGATGCCCCAGCCGTTCGACCCGATACCAAGGTCATCGAAGTCGGGCAGCTTGCCGTCCTTGGGCGCCAATTCAGCGCCCGGAGGCTGTGCGCGGCCGATGAACGGCAGCAGCTGGCGCGCACCCGCCAGCGTCGCGATCTCGACGTAGTGGGCCATCAGGTCCTGCGTCGTGATCGGCTGAACCCACGCCTCGTTGCCACAGGGCAGGGCGTCGGCATGATCGGCCAGGTATGCGTTGTAGCCGGCGACGTAGCCGGCCACGAGCTCTTTGATGTTGTCGGGCTGGCGCGACCACGCTTCCTCGCCCTTCTCCATGAACTTCAGCGTGCGGTGACTGAAGTCGCTGTCGATGTTCGCGTCGTCGTCCCCCGGGCCGAAATACGATGCGCGTTCACCTCGGAGTTTGACGACCTGGTCGGCGAGGATACAGCCGTTGAGCTTGGCGAACGCGTAACCTTGGCCGTAGGCGGCGCTGGGGATGTCGTCGGCGAGAATGTGGGGGATCCCGTAGGAGGTCCATCGAATCTCCGCTCGGTAGTCGCTCTGGGAGCCGGGATCCGGCTCGCTCTCACCACACGCCGTCAGCAGGGCAGCGGCCGCCAGGGTGAGGCCAAGTCGTCGCACGTACATGACCCCCACGGTATGCGCCTGGGTGTCGCGCGGTCAAACCGCGACTGGGGCAAACCCCCGAGGATGTCGGACCGAGAACCGAGGGTTCAGTCACCCGGAGTGAGCTCGATCTCGCCGGTCATGTCGACGACCTGTTCGACCGGTTCGACCACGGCGGCCTCCGCTCCCAGGCCTGCCGCGACGTCGGCGATCTGTGTCTCCCCAGAGAGGTCATCGGGGATGGCGTTGGACGGTGCGCCGACGGCGTCGGGTGGCACGGCTGCGAGCAGCGCGCTTCGGGCATCGCGAAGCTCGTCGGTGGTGACGCGAAGCCGGGTACCCAGCGCCTGCACGAAGCTCCACATCAGCTTCACCGCCAGCGGCGGTTCCTTGCGGAGGATCTGGCGAAAGTCGCGTCGGCTGATCCGCAGCGCCTTGCCGGTTGCGGTGACGCGCGCGCCGGTGCTGCGGGGCGCGTCGTCGAGCAGGCCCAGTTCCCCGAAGTGGTCGCCTGAGCCGAGCTCGGCCACGGTCACGTCACCGCTAACGAGCTTCACAGCGCCCTTGAGCACCACGAACATGTCGCTGCCCACGTCGCCCTGTTCGTAGAGCATCTCCGCAGCGGAGATCGGCCGCAGGCTCGACAGGTTCATCATGCGAACGAGCTGCTGGTAGCTCAGCTCGCCGAACAGCGGGACCTGCTTGAGCGTGTCCAACGTGAAGTTCACCTCGGCGGCGCGCTCGTGCGCCGCATCGTCTCCGACCGACTGCACGACGATCGCCGTGATGTTGTCCTTGCCGCCGCGCGTGTTCGCGATCTCGATCAGCTGCCCCGGGATTTCCTGAATCTCCGGCAGGCCGATCGCGTTCGCGATGTCGTTCTCGTGCAGGTACTCGTACAGCCCGTCGCTACACAGCAAGAAGGCGTCGCCGGCGATGATATCGAAGTCGAGGGTGTCGACCTCGACCGACTCGTACACGCCGACCGCACGCGTCATCGCGTTCTTGAGCTTGGCGTACGGGCTGCTCTCGAACTCGTCTTCGCTGATCTTGCCCATCCGGATCAGCTCGTTGCGCAGGCTGTGATCCTCGGTGAGCTGATAGACCACGCCTCCGCGCAGCAGATAGATCCGCGAGTCGCCGACGTAGGCGATGAAGCCCCGGTTGCCGATGATGAACAGCACGACGATCGTGGTGCCCATGCCGCGCTTCTCGGGCTCGACCTTGGCCTTGTCGAAGATGGCCTGGCAGGCCTCGTGCACCGCGTATTCGAGGAGCGTGCACACTTCGACGTGGCAGCGTGGATCGTCGTCGTCGTAGGCCTCGAGGATGTCACGTTCGGCGGCCACGACCTCGCGGACGCGGTGGACCGCCATGGCCGAGGCGATCTCGCCCGACGCATGACCGCCCATGCCGTCGGCGACCACGAACAGGCGCAGGTCCTTGTCGATGAGGAAGTTGTCCTCGTTGTCCGACCGCTTGCGGCCGACGTCGGTCCCTGCCCAGTACTGGAGATCCATGGGGTCCGCGAACGGTTATCGCCCAGCGCGTCGCCGTCGCCAAGGGCGAATGCGGCTACACGTCGTCGCCGGGGGCGGCGGGGCGCAGCACGGCATCGAGCGGGCGGTCGGTGGCCTCGAGCAGTTGCAGCATTCCACCGAGGTTCTGCAGCTCGTTGCGGGTCATCGGTACGCCGTCGAGCCAACCGCCGTCGGGCAGTGACTCCTCCGCATCGTCAGGGTCGAGGTCGCACGCAGGACCACCATCAGTCGCATCGATCGCATCGAGGAGGTCGCGCGTAGCGGGGTCACTGTTGCGCAGCGACGGCTCACGCGAGAGGGCTTGGACGTAGGCCGGAAGCAGACCCTTGCGGTCGGCGTCGCACAGCCGCTGCCGAAGGCCGTGTTCGAGTCCCACGCCGCGCGCCACGATGCGAATCGACACCGTCCCCGGATGCGCGTGGCGATACGCCAGCACCGGGGGCAACAGGCTGTATAGCGCGGGGTCATCTTCGTCACGTGCCATGAGGACAAAGGTGTGGGGAAGGCCGGGGCCCCCCAGCGCCGGTGCTCGGACCTCGGGGCGGATCAGTCGATCACTCGAGGCGCGCGACTCCGGAAAGGGGGCGGGCGGTCGGGCTCTGCGTGCGCGCAGGCGGGAGCGCTGACGGCCGACGGCGGGGCGCAAGCGGTCGAGCAGCCCGGCGTCTTCGAACGCAAGTTCGTCGAGCACGAAGACCGGCAGCCGAAACACCGCCGTGCCTTGCTCCCCCATTTCCTTTCGGACCGCGCGTCGAGCCGTCTGCATCTGGGCGTCATGGCACCGCTGCGCGGCGAGACGTTCATGCTCGGCTTCGGCGACGCCCAGCGCCTTCGCGAGCGCCGCGCGCCCCGCTGCGGTTCCGAGGCGGACGAAGATGCGGTCGACACCATCGCGCTGGGTGACCCGGAGCGCGGGGAGCAGGTGGCCAGCAGACGCCATCGCCGCGATCCATCGGCGGACGCGGTCGGCCCGCGGATCGAGCCGGATGCCCAGATGCGTCCAGTGCAGGCGCACGACGACCTCGCCGGGCCGCTCGGCGATCCATCGTCGAAGTTCGAGGACCGTGCCCAGCGTCGCCGACGAAGTCGGGTCGATGTACGCGTCGACGACCTGCGGTGCCTGCGGAGCGCCGAGTTCGACGATGCTCGGGGCGCAGGATGGGGCCGCGGCGGTGAGCGCGAGGGCGAGCAAGGACCAGAGCACGAGAAGCCGCGGCCAGTGTACCCTGCGGGCTCATGCGCGCACCGGTCATCGCGATGGCGCTTGCCGTTGGCTTGGTCGCAGGACCCGCCCAAGCCGAACCGGGCCCGGACGCGCCGGCGCCGGCGCCGGCGCCTGAGGTCATCACGACCGCCGAGCCGACGGTGCCGGACACGAGGTCCGACACGGACGCGTCCTCGTCGGAGCCGCCGGCCGTGGCGGCGGATGATGCCGAGTCCGAATCTTCGCCAGCTCAGCCCTCGTCGAAGCCGGATGCCCCCACGGTGGTCGATGGCGACGGTGACGACGAGGCGTGGGATGACGAGGACGAAGCCTGGGACGACGAGGACGAAGCCTGGGTCGACGACTACGACCCGACCCGCGACTCGCCCGAGGCGATCGAAGCCAAGCGTCGCGTGGTGGGGGGGGCGGTTCTCGTCGCGCTGGGCGGGGCGGTGGCCATTGGCGGACTCGCGATGGGCCTCTCGGACCCCTGCGCCCCGCCGGCAGGCAACAGCTGCTCTCCGAACGCCCGAAACCGGGCTGCGGTTACGATGGGGCTGCCAGGGCTTGCGGTGGCCGGTGCAGGGGTGGCGCTGCTCGTCATCGGACGCCGTCAGCAGGCCAAGGTCCGAGCAGGCGCCGTCGCGTCTCGCACCGGCGGCGGCGTCTGGCTACGCGCTCGCTTCTAAGGCGCAACTCGAGAACCCTGCGGGGTTGCTCGCGCAGGCGTTGGCCCCTGCCGCCTAGGAGCGCAAACGCAGCTGTTGGGCGTACTGGAAGGTTCCGCGAGACCACCTGGGGGGCCAGCCAAGCCAGATCGCGCAGAGGGTTCTCGAGGTACGCTCGCGCGTCGTGGTCAGGACGCCGGGGTGCGTTCGCTGCGTCGCGTCCGGAGGCGCAGGACGAGTGCCGTCGTGGCGAGGGCGGTTGCAGCCGTGCCGAGGCCGACGGTGGTCCACGCGAGCGGTGGACCGATGTCGTCGTCTCGAAGCAGGATCGACGCGACACCCACGCCTGCGGTTGCAGCCGTCGTGGCAACCGTCGCCGCAAGCAGCCCCGTGGCGGACGGCGGACTGCTGCGGCGCGTCGTGCCAGGGGCGTCGCGCAGGTCGAGATGAAGCAGCTCGCCACCGCGCAGGGTCAGCCGCACCGTACGTCCGTCGACCGAAACCATCGCTGGACCGGGCCGACGCAGGACGACTGTATCCGGAGCGATCTCGCTGCCGTCGAGGCGTAGAGAGGACTTCGCAGGTGCACTGACTCGGATGCGGGCGACATCGTCCGCGAGCAGGTCGAGCTGCCGCTGAGCGTCGGCACGCAGCTGGGAATCGGCCTGCTCGCGTAGCGCCGCGAAGGTTCGCCATGCCTCGAGCGGTGCCCCGGCGCGGGCCTGTGCCAAGCCGAGGTTGTATGCGGTCGAGGGATGCGGAACCCGAGCTTGCGCCACGGAAAACTGAGCGACCGCTTCGACGAAGTCTTCGCGCTCGAACGCCGCCTTGCCAGCTTCGAACGCGGCCGCAGCCTCGGCGCGCGCGTCCTCGACGGTCGGTTGCGTCGCGGTCCAGGCAGACGGAGGTGGGACGGCGGTGAACAGCGTCGCGGCGACGGCGAATGCGATCATGACGGGGCGGTCAGGGCGTCTCGTACGGGTTCGGCTTCAGCTCCGGCGCACCCGACGACGTGCGCGAGCGCCGGGGGCGTGGCGCCGGCTTGGCCGGTGTAGACGTCTCGCCTGCATCGTCGGCAACGGGCGGCGGCGCGCCGGCGTCGCCCGCAGTTCGACCGGCAGATCGACCCGGAGATCGTTGCGTCGGGGATGTGCTCCGCGGCAGCTCCTTGGTGTGGACCGGTTCCGCGGCGTTCGGAGAACTCGCCTGGTCTTCGGACATCGAGCCGGCCGCACCCGAGGGCGTCGGCACGGCCGCGGTCGGGGTCGCGCCGCGGCTGAGGGC